>JAHFGN010000002.1:10112-63667 GCA_023247415.1 Candidatus Omnitrophota bacterium | reverse complement strand
ATATCGAACAGCCACCCGATTAGCACAAGGCATCCGACAAGGATTGTGAGCGCGCTTATAACTCTAGCGATCCTGGCATATTGCCGCGTTCTCACGGCTGATTCAACACCCATAATTCCTCACGATTGACTCCTTTACGCCTGCGACAGCATAAAGGATTGCAGCTCTTGTGATGTCCCTAGATTTTTTACTTCAAGCGATGGATCTATCTTCTTAAGGAGCCCCTTGAGCACATTGCCTGGGCCGATCTCAAGGAATGTATTGACGCCGGATTGCGCGCTCCTTCTTATGGACGCTTCCCACAGGGTCTTTGAGTTCACCTGTTTTACCAGATTGTCCTTTATCTTATGCGGATCGGTCTGGGCCTCGGCGTCGACATTGGAGATGAATTGGATCTTGGGAGGCAGGATCTGGGCTTTATCAATATAATCTTTTAGTTTGTCTGAAGCGTAGGTCATGAGGGATGAGTGGAAGGGGCCGCTGACATCCAGCATCACGACGCGCTTGGCGCCTTTATCTTTCGCGAGGCTCGCGAATAGCTCTACATTATTCGTCTTTCCGGAGACGACTACCTGGCCCGGACAATTAAGGTTCGCGATCTCGCAAGCCAAGCCTTTGCACAATTCGTCTACCGCGTTTGGCTCCATACCAATGACGCACGCCATCTTGCCCGGATTCTTCCGCGCGGCCGCTTCCATGAATTCTCCGCGCTTCCGCACGAGGACGAGCGCGTCTTCAAATGCAATAGCCCCTGCGGCGACGAGCGCTGTATACTCGCCAAGGCTCAGGCCTAAGCTGAATTTTGGCGAGTAGTCATTCCCCAATATCGGATTGGGCGTGAGGGCGCATGAGAGGTCGCCTCCTACAATCCGCAGCGCGGCGATGCTGACAGTCAGGATGGCCGGCTGGCAATTTTCAGTCTTTGAAAGCTCTTCCTGCGGCCCTTCGAAACAGAGTTTGGCCAGATCGAATTTCAGTATTTGATTCGCGCGCTCAAATACCTCTTTCGCCTGAGGATAATTATCATACAAATCTTTCCCCATCCCCGCATATTGCGCCCCCTGACCCGGAAATATATACGCTATGTCAATCATATAATACCGCCGATGCGCTAAATACTAAATCCGAAACCCTAAACTCGAAACGCATAGCTATTCGGATTTCGAGTTTCGGATTTGTTTAGGATTTCGAGTTTAGTGTTTAGAGTTTTAAAACAAATTTACCACTCGATCACTATCGCTCCCCATGTCAGACCGCCGCCGAACGCGTCGAGGAGGATCTTATTGCCTTTTTTTATCCTTCCCTCTTTTACAGCGTCAGCGAGCGCGATCGCGCTTGAGGCGGCGGACATGTTTCCGTATTTATCGATGTTGAGATAAATCTTATCTTCGCTCAAGCCCATGCGTTTGGCCACAGCCATGAGGATCCTTAAATTCGCCTGATGCGGAATTACTAAATCTATATCCTTAGCCTTCAGATTCAACGGCTTTGTGGCCTCAAGCGCGGCGTCAGCCATGATCTTGACCGCGTGTTTGAAGAGCTCCGCGCCGTTCATCTTTATAAAATGGAGTTTATCTTCAACGGTCTTCTTGCTTGCCGGCAGTTTTGACCCGCCTGCAGGCAGGTTCAGAAGGTCTCCTTTAGAGCCGTCAGCGCCCAAATAGACCGATACGATCCCGCCGCTATTCACAGGCCCAAGGACAGCCGCGCCTGCGCCATCGCCAAAGAGAACGCATGTGCCTCGATCTGACCAATCTGTCACGCTGGAGAGCTTCTCTGCCCCGATCACAAGGGCATGCCTGTAAACGCCTGAACTTATGAATTGGTTCGCTATCGCGATCCCATAAACGAATCCTGAACAGGCAACGCTTATGTCGAACGCCGGGACATGGCGGCACCCGAGTTTGTGCTGGACGAGACACGCGGTTGACGGAAAGAACATGTCCGGGGTGATTGTCGCCACAATTATGAGATCGATATCCTCTGCCTTTAACCCCGCGTCAGCCAGCGCCTGTTTCGCGGCCTCAACTGCCATATCGCTCGTGGCTTCGTCCGGACGCGCGATATGCCGCTCATGTATCCCTGTCCTCGTGACTATCCATTCGTCTGTCGTATCCACCATCTTCTCCAGGTCTTGATTTGTCAGGACCCTCTTCGGCAGATACGAACCCAACCCTATAATTCCGACTTTAGTCTCTTGGCACATTTCAATATGACCCCAGTTCTTCGAGTATATGTTTATTTACGTCTCTTTCCACAAATTCAGCCGCTACCCTGATCGCGTTTTTTATCGCCTTTGCCGATGACGATCCGTGGCAGATGATGCACCTTCCGTCAACGCCCAGAAGCGGAGCCCCGCCGTATTCTGAATAATCCATCTTCTTCTTCAACTCATTGAACGCGGAACCCGACAACACCGCGCCGAGTGAGGCAATTATATCGTTTTTTATCTCGCGTTTTAAGAGCTCCACTATCGTCCAGGCAACGCTCTCTGATACTTTAAGTATGACATTGCCGACATAACCGTCGCATATAATCACATCGGCCTTGCCGGCGTAGATATCCCTTCCCTCAACATTGCCTATAAAGTTGAGTTTTGACTCGCCAAGGAGCGTGTGGGTCTCTTTTAAGAAACCCGTCCCTTTCGATTCCTCCTCCCCGACATTCAATAAACCTATCGCGGGATTTTCCTTGCCAAGTATATAACGGCTGTAGGCGTCCGCCATGATGCCGTATTGCAGGAGATGCAGGGGCTTTGGATCAATATTAGCGCCTACGTCTATGATGACCGAAGTGCCTGTTAGGCTCGGCATTATAATGGCTATGCCAGGCCTCTCTATGCCCGGCAAAAGCCTCAAGCTCAAGGTCGCCGCGCATACGACCGCGCCTGTATTTCCGGCGCTTATAAAGGCGTCTCCCTTGCCACTCTTCAACAACTCCAGCGCCACCACGATCGATGAATCCCTTTTGCGCCTCACAGAGAGCGCTGCAGGCTCGCGCATCTCTATGACGCTGGCGGCGTGCTCAATCGATATATTAGAGCCATTTGCGCCGCATCTCGCAAGCTCTTCTTCTATCTTGGTCCTATCGCCTACCAACATTATATCGCATCCAAACTCCCCTACCGCCTGGACACAGCCTTCAACCTCTACTTTGGGCGAGTTATCGCTCCCCATCGCGTCCACTATTATTCTCATCTGCTCCGCTCCTTACTTCTTCTTTTCTTTTATCTTCTCTTTGATAACCACAACAGGCTTGCCGTTATAATATCCGCAATGCGGGCATATCCTGTGCGGCAATTTCAATTTTTTGCACTGCGCGCAGATGGAAAAACCCGGTGTGGCAAGTTTTGAATTGGCTGACCTTCTCTTATCGCGCCGCGCCTTCGAATGTTTCCGTTTAGGTAATGGCATTCTTTTCCCCTTTCTAATAGCAATGTTAGTAACCAGAAACCAGAGTACAGAAACCAGAAAAAATCTGGTTACTGGTTACTGGTTTCTTTATTTATAATCTTATACGTATCCTCTGCTATCAGCAGCTCTTCGTTAGTCGGAATGACCAGGAACTTTACTTTTTTGCCGACAACAGCCCCCATGCCCCGCTCTATCCTTTTTACAAGCCACGGGTGATTTTCGCCTATGCCGGCTGTGAATATGACCGCGTCGAGCCCTGCCATGGCCGCGTGATACGCGCCGATATATTTTTTGATTCTATAGACGAAGATATCTATCGCGAGCCTTGCCCTTCGATCCCCTTTTGAGGCCGCGCGCCTCAGGTCTCTCATATCGTTCGACAGGCCGGAGATGCCCAAGAGGCCGCTTCGCTTATTCAATAGATCATTCATCTTGTTTATCGAAAGCCTCTCTTTCTTCATCAAATATAAGACAGCCGCCGCGTCGATGTCGCCGGAGCGCGTGCCCATCACCAGGCCTTCCAGCGGGGTGAAGCCCATTGATGTATCGATGGATTTCCCTCCCATGACCGCTGTCATGCTGCAGCCGTTTCCGAGATGGCATGTGATAAGCTTCAATCGCTTAAGCGGCCGCTTCAGGCACCCTGCCGCCTTATTCGCGACGAACCTGTGGCTCGTGCCGTGAAAACCGTACCGCCGGATCCTGTATTTAGCGTACAATCCGTAAGGCAGGCCGTACAGGAAGGCGCGCGGCGGCAGGGTATGGTGGAACGATGTATCAAAAACCGCGACCTGTGGAATCTCTTTTAACAGATCGGCGCAGGCCTTTATGCCCGCTATAGACGGCGGATTGTGGAGCGGCGCCAGCTCGCTCGACTTCTCTAAAGAGCGCAGAACCTTCGGCGTTATGAGGGCTGACTCCTTGAATTCCTCCTGCCCATGAACCACCCTGTGGCCTATGCCCGCGATCGCGGCGCTGCCAAGCGTCTTGACTATCCTCTCTATCGCGATATAGTGATTCTGACAGACCGGAGAACCTATCCTCTCGATCGCGCCTTTTGCAAGGAGCTTCCTCCTGGAAATATCAAAGAGCTGGTACTTTGCCGACGAACTGCCGCAGTTTATGACAAGAATCAGCATACCTTTATCTAAACCCTCAGGGATGTTATCGCCACAGCGTCAACAATATCTTCGGGGATGCATCCTCTTGAGAGATCGCTCGCCGGTTTCGTTGTCCCTAAGAGGAGCGGCCCTATGGCCCTCGCGTTCGCCAGGCGCTGAACTAATTTATAGGATATATTGCCCGATTCAAGACTCGGGAATATGATTGTATTGGCCCTGCCCGCGACTTCACTGGCCGGGCACTTTATCCTCGCAACCTCCGGGACTATGGCGCTATCCGCCTGCAATTCCCCGTCTATAATAAGATCCGGCGAGCGCTCTTTTACCTTTTTCAGGGCCTCTACGACTTTATCTATACGCGGCCCGGCCGCGCTGCCCTTTGTCGAATAACTCAATAACGCGACCCGCGGCGCGCTGCCGATGAGCTGGCGGAAGAGTTTCGCCGCCTCTATCGCTATCCCTGCCAACTGGTTCGAGTCCGGGTCAGGGTTTACGCCGCAGTCCGCGAATATAAACGCGCCTTTTTTAGGGACGATCATGACAAAGGCGCTGGATACTACGCCGGAGGCCTTATCTATCGGTATGCAGTGTATGACTGTCCTGACGACATTCGGCGTGGTATGGCTAGCCCCCGCTACCAGGCCGTCTGCCATGCCCAGCCGGACCAGAAGCGCGCCGAAAACGACACGCTCTTTCCTTACTTTTTCCCGAGCCTCCTCGAGCGTCACACCCTTGTGTTTTCGCAAATCGTAATAGGTGTTCGCCAGATTTTCTGTATCATTGGATTTTTCCGGGTCGATAACTTCCAGCAGTTCCATATTTGGAGCATCAATCTTCCGCCTCACGCTGTCGCGGCCTATCGCGATAACCCTGGCTATCTTTTTAGCCAATATATAGTTTATCGCCTCGAGCGTCCTTGAATCCTCGGTCTCCGGCAGGACGATGCGTCTTGGATTAGTTCCGGCCTTTTGTCTTATAAAAGATACCAGATCCTTCATCGCCGCAATTTTTTTCTCAACAGCGTCTCCACGCCCTTAGGGACGAACGCTGTCATATCGGCGCCGAGCGAGGATGCCTCTTTGATGAGCTTTGAGGAGACATAAGAATAATCCTCTTTCGGCATCAGGAATATGGTCTCTATCTCAGATTTGAGTTTTCTGTTGGTTAGGGCCATCTGAAATTCGTATTCGAAATCCGATGTCATCCGAAGCCCCCGTATCATGACATTCGAGCCGATACCTTCTGCGTAATCTACCACGAGGCCGTAGAAATCATCCGCGTTTACATTCGGCATGTCCTTTATAGCGTCTTTTACCATAGCCACACGCTCTTTTGTGGTAAAGAGGGGCTTCTTTTCCGCGTTGTGAGCAACCGCCACTATCACCTTGTCGAATATGCGGCTGGCCCGTTCGATTATATCTATATGGCCGAATGTGATCGGGTCAAAGGTGCCGGGATATACCGCGATTCTTCCTCTTTTCATGTCTTCACCCTTCCAATGGTTATGCCTGTATCCCCGTATCGTCTCATATCTACGATAATGAATCCGGACATCTCGCCGAGGTCATCCGCAATATGACGCTCTATGATTATAAAATTATTAGGAGCTAATATATCATATTGAAGAAGGTTTCGCAAGCAATTTTTGGCCAACTCCCTGTAATATGGCGGATCGATGAAGACCACATCACACTTGGACCCAGATGAATCCAGGCCCTTCAATGCCTTGAGGGCATCCTGCCTGATTATGCGGGCTCTATCTCCTATTATACCCAGCCTTTCGAGATTATACCTTATAGCCTTCACGCACCCCGGGTTATTGTCGACGAATATGACTCGTTTCGCGCCTCTTGAGAGCGCCTCCAGGCCATATGCCCCGCTTCCGGCATATAGGTCTAAGACAACCGAGCCCTCCACTACTTTCGCCAGGATGTTAAAGACAGCCTGCCGCACTTTATCCTGCGTGGGCCTGATCTCAATGCCCCTCGGCATCCCAATCAACCTCGACTTATATATCCCCCCTATTATCCGCATTTGCTTAGAGACGCTTTCCAATCCAATCGGGAAAGTGTCTTTGCCCTCCTCTGGAAAGTGTCTTCGGTGTTGCTAGCCCACCCTTATCAACTCTAATCTACCTTTAAATCGGCTGACAATTGTATCTCTTAAATATTTATGGTGTTCATCCCTGATCATTGGGTCCCGGTTAACAACATCGAATGCCGCCTTGCGCGCCTCCTCCATTATACTGAAGTCCTTAACAATATTCCCGAATCTTATCTCCGGCAGGCCGTGCTGGGATGCGCCGAAGAACTCTCCCGGCCCGCGCAGAGCGAGATCCTCCTCGGCTATCTCAAACCCATCGACTGTATCTTCAATAGCCATGAGCCTCTTCTTCGCGTTCTCATTTCGCGGATCCGCAAGCAGGATGCAGTAAGATTTGCAATCCCCCCTTCCGATTCGGCCGCGCAGCTGGTGCAGCTGCGCAAGCCCGAACTTCTCGGCATTCTCGATTACCATCACCGACGCGTTTGGGACGTCAATGCCAACTTCTATCACAACGGTCGCTATGAGTATATTTATCCCGCCGTCCCTGAACTCTTTCATTACCTTCGCTTTTTCCTTCGGACCCATACGGCCGTGGATCAGTCCAACTTTATAATCGCGGAATACCTCGCGCGATAATTTTTCGTGCATCTCGGTCGCTGACTTAGTTGCGGCCCCTTTAGAAACGGACCCTTCGATAGAAGCGGACCCATCTATCAACGGGCAGACTATGTAGGCCTGCCGCCCGCCTGCCGCTTCATCTTTGATAAAATCGTAAACCTTCTGGCGCTTATCCTCATCTACCCAATATGTCACGATGGGCCTTCTCCCCTTGGGCAGTTCTCTTATTATGGAAACATCAAGGTCGCCGTAAACTGTGAGGGCAAGCGTCCTCGGTATCGGGGTCGCTGTCATAACCAGGACATGCGGATTTTTACCCTTCCTTCTTAAGACTGCCCGCTGTTCCACTCCGAATTTATGCTGCTCATCTATGACAGCAAGGCCCAGCGCCTTAAATTCAACCCCCTCCTGGATCACGGCATGCGTGCCCACAACTATGTTGACCTTGCCCTGGCTTATCTCATTCAAGGCCTGCGCCTTCAGCGATTCATCAATGCCTCTGGCTAAAAGCGCCACATTTATCCCCAGCGGCATAAGGAGTTTGCTCAAGACCAGATAATGTTGGCGAGCCAGGACTTCGGTTGGAGCCATAATAGCCCCTTGAAGGCCATTTTCTACTGTCAGGACCAACGCGTAAGCGGCGACCGCGGTCTTGCCGCTGCCGACATCGCCTTCCAAAAGACGGTTCATAGGTCTGGCAGACGCCATATCGCGCCCGATATCATTCATCGCGTCTTTTTGCCCTTTTGTAAGCTCAAAGGGAAGGTTTGCCGTAAATGATTTAATCAGGGCGCCTTCGAGCCTATGGCTTATCCCTGATTCCGCTTTGATATTCCTTCTCTTAATCGCGAACGCAAGCTGAAGCATAAAAAATTCCTCAAATACTATCCGTTTATAGGCCTTATCCAGATTGGCAAAACTTGACGGGAAGTGTATATTATAGGCCGCGAATCTTATGTCTGCAAGTTTGTGCCTGGCCCTTATATATGTCGGGAGCCTGTCCGCGAGATAATGTCCGTATTTGGCTATTGCCATATAGACAAGGCCGCGCAGATATCTCTGGGTTATCTGGCTCGTCAGAGGATAGATCGGAACGATGCGGCCTATGTGCAGGGATGCCTCCTCATCCTCCTTGATGATCTCATATTCCGGCTGGTTTATCTGCAGGGCCCCAAACCGCTCAACCTTTCCATACAGGATAATCTCTTGGCCGACTTTGAAGAATTTGGTTAAGAACGGCTGATTGAACCAGACAGCGGGTATGCGGCCTGTTTTGTCGCCGACAGCCATCTCAAATACAGGCATCCCGCGCTTCGTCAGGCGGGTTGACATCGCAAGGACCTCGCCGCGGATGGTCTGTTTTTCTCCCGTCTTCAGATCTTTTATGGCCGTGAAGTTTGACCTGTCTTCGTACCTGGAAGGAAGGTAATACAACAAATCCGAGGCTGTTTTAATGCCCAACCTTAACAGGTGCTCGCACCTCTTCGGCCCAACACCTTTGAAATATCTGACCGGTGTCTCCAGTATATCCGTTTTTGCTTGCATCTCATCTGATTATATGATATTATTACGAAACTTGCAAATAAAAGGAAGCTTTCCATCATGTCAAAGATTTGCGCGATCTGCGGCAAAAAACCTGTGGCTGGCAGAAGCATTGTCCGACGAGGCAAGTCCAAAAAGCAGGGCGGCGTTGGATTGAAGATAACCGGAATTTCCCCGAGAAGGTTCCTGCCGAATCTAAAGACCGTGCGGGCGGTTGTGGACGGCGCCCGGAAAAGGATACGGGTCTGCGTCAAATGCCTCAAGGCCGGCAAGGTCATTAAGATGTGAAATAGCATAAGTAACCAGTAACCAGAGTCTGGTTTCTGTATTTTAGGTTTCTGGTTTCTCTATTTAATATCTTTTATCTCGAGCTGTAATGAGGAGATGCCCTGCCAGGTGTTTATGGATGGGGTGTAGGCAATGTCTATTTTGGACCCGATAACGGGTATGTCCAGATCATTTCTGCCGAAGCTCACAGCCTCGCAGGTAATATTGTCATCGGTTACGAATAATTTGAAGCCGCCCTTTCCTATCAGGCGCGGTGAATCCTTGACGACGACGCTGGATGAGGCCAGGACAGGTCGGGGGTTATCCGGCCCGAATGGCGCGAGGCTCTCGAGCTCATCTATGACCTTTTCGTCTATCTTGCCGAGCGGGACCTCCACATCTACAGCCAGCTTGGGAAACATGTCCTCATCCTTCAGCGCGGCCGAGGCGGCTTTGTTTATCGCGTCGCGAAATCCGGCTATATTTTCCTTTTCGACCGTTATGCCGCAGGCGCCCTCATGGCCGCCGAACCCCAGAAGATGTTCTCTGCATTTCAGGAGAGCGTCGAAGAGATGAAAACCTGCGATCGACCTGCCTGAACCCTTGCCCATCTTGCCGCCTGTAGCGATCAGGAATGTTGGCCTGTAGAATCTCTCCGCTATGCGCGAGGCGACTATGCCTATTACGCCGGGATGCCACGAGGCGCTCTCCAGCACAATCACGCGGTGATGCTTGAAATTGACCTCGCGCTCTACCTTCGCGACTGCCTCGCTCAATATCTGGGCCTCGATGCGCTGACGGTTTCTATTCTCGGTATTCAAGATATCGGCCAGCCTCGCTGCCTCGTCCGTGTCATCAGTCAATAGCAGCTTTAACGCGACATCCGGCGAACCTATCCGGCCCATGGCGTTTATCCTGGGGCCCAGTATGAATCCTACATGGCCGCTGGATATCTCCTTTCCATCCAGACCCGAAGACTCTATCAATGCCCTTAAGCCTGCCCTCCTGGTCCTCGTAAGACGCGAGAGCCCGTATTTTGTCAGGACCCTGTTCTCATCCACCTGAGGGGCTATGTCCGCCACTGTCCCCAGGGCTACCAGGTCCAGAAAGTCCTCATGCGGCATATCGGTTCCATCGAGGAGGAGGCGGGATAATTTATAGGCAAGCCCCACGCCCGATAGATGCTTAAACGGATATCCGCATCCATCGCGAAGTGGGTTTATGATGCTGTAGGCCTGCGGCAGGCCCTCATCTGAGATTTCGTGGTGGTCCGTGACGATAACATCTATATCGAGGCTGTTCGCGTAGTCTATCTCTTTGAAGCTGGTTATGCCGCAGTCGACCGTTACAATAAGCGATATCTTCTTCTTATGGGCGGTCCTTATGGCGGCAAGATTCAGGCTATAACCTTCTTCAAGCCTGTTTGGGATATAATTTTCGACATTTCCGCCGAGGTGCCGGATAGCGGAATATAGAAGCGTTACGCCTGTCATGCCGTCAACATCATAGTCGCCGTATACTAATATCTTCTCGCCCCTGGAGACAGCCTGTTTGATCCTGTCAACGGCCTTTGCGATGTCTTTTAAGAGATTCGGGTCGTGGCTTGACGATATGTGGCAGTTCAGGAAGGACTGCGCCTCATCCGGACTGTCGACGCCCCTGTTGAGGAGTATCTGGGCTGTGATCTCGGATATATTGAGGGACTTCGAGAGGGCCTTGGCCTTTGAGACATCAGGCTCTCTTATCTTCCAGATCTTCCGCATCTACCTTTTACCTATTACTTTTTACTGATTACTGGGTACTGTTTTTTCACACCCTTTATTGCCGGCTGTTTATGCCACGAGATTATGAGCGGGCTGGCTATGTAAACGGTGGAATAGACTCCTGATATGAAGCCGATGAATAGACAGAACGCGAAATCATTCAATACCTCTCCCCCGAACAATAACAGAGAGACTGTCACCAGCATTGTCGTCAGCGACGTCAGAATGGTCCTGCCCAATGTCTGGTTTACGCTGAGATTGACTATATCCGCAAATGAGCCTTTTTTGACAAGCCGCAGGTTCTCTCTGATCCTGTCATAAATGACTATTGTGTCGTTTATCGAATAACCTGCGATCGTCAGAAGCGCGGCCACTATGGTCAGATCGAACTGACGGTTTGTCAGCGCGAGCGCCCCCACAGCCACGAATACATCATGAAAGAGCGCTATAACGCCTGCCGCCGCGTATTTCAGATTGAACCTAAACATGACATATGTGAGTATGCCCCCCAAGCCGTAAATAAGCGCCAAGGCGGCGCCCAACCTCAGATTCCTGCCAACCGCGGGTCCGACCGTCTCGACGCGGAGCAGTTCAAATTTGTTCGGCTTAAAGACCTCGTTGAATTTCTCTTTTATCCTGGCGACAGCTTCTACCTGCGTCCGTATCATGACTTCTTTAGGGTTGCCGTACTGCTGAATGGAGGCATTGCCCAGGCCCATATCCTTCAAGGCCTTCCTCACATCATCCACCTTGACAGGGGATTGAAACATAAACTGCTGAAGCGTCCCGCCGGAGAAGTCTACCCCGTAGTTCTTCTCTCCCCGCATTCCGAATATCAAAAGGCCCGCTATAATTACCACACTTGAGAGGAGATAAAATATCTTTCTCTTTCCAATAAAATCTATCTTCGTCTCCGGAAAGAGCTGCATCATCTTTAGGTTGGCGAGGTCCATCTGCTCGATAAATAACTCAAATATGACCCTTGTAACAGTGATCGCCGTGAACAAGCTGGCTATGATACCTACGGTAAGCGTGACAGCGAAGCCTCTGATCGCGCCGCTTCCGAATTTAAATAATAACGCGGCTGCCACCAAGGTCGTCAGGTTCGAATCCAATATCGCGGAAAAGGCCCGGTGATAACCGGCCGGAAGAGCGGCCCGGAGGCTTTTCCCGAGCTTGAGTTCCTCCCGTATCCTTTCATAGATTAAGACGTTTGCGTCAACGGCCATACCGATAGTCAATATAAGACCCGCGATGCCTGGCAGGGTAAGCGTCCCTTTAAACATGGCAAGGGCAGCCAGTATAAGGAGTATGTTCAGCACAAGCGCGATGTTCGCAACTATTCCGGCCAGCCCATAATAGACAGCCATAAACACGAAGACTAATATGCCGCCTATTACTGTCGCCCTTATTCCGCTTCTTATAGAGTCTGTCCCAAGGAGCGGGCCTACTGTGCGTTCCTCTTCCACGGTTACAGGCGCGGGAAGCGCGCCGACCCTTAACACAACCGAGAGCGCGTTTGCCTCATCGACGGAAAAATTTCCGGTTATCTGGGCCCGTCCGGAAGGGATGGGCTCGCGTATTACAGGCGCTGACTGGATTTTTCCATCCAATGCGATCGCGAGACGTTTCCCGACGTTTGTCGCTGTTACCTTTGAGAATAGATCCGCGCCCTTCGAATTGAACGTGAGCGAAACGTATGGCTCGCCAAAACCCGAAGAGCTGAACTCTGTCTTGGCGTCAACCAGGAGATCTCCGGTCAGGACGGCGTTCTTTTCGACAAGAATAGGTTCGCCTCCGCCGCGGCCGGCCTCCATGTGTTTCAACTCGTATCCTTCGACCGATTCATTGTTGAGGGCCTTCTTCAGATCTTCAGTATTGTCGCTCACGACCTTAAATTCGAGGTGCGCTGTCCTTCCGACTATCTCAAGTGCGCGCTCTCTGTCTGTCACGCCGGGCAGCTGAACGATGATATGGTCTTTACCCTGCTTGTGTATTGCCATCTCTCCCACGCCGAACTGGTCCACCCTGTTTCGTATAATCTCGATCGCGCGTTCCATGGCGTCATGCCTGCCTTCGAACGGGATCTTCTCCACGTCCAGCTTTAACACGAGGTGCATGCCTCCACGCAGATCCAGCCCCAGATTTATCTTCCCCTTCTGCAGGACCTTGCCGTCTTTGTCTTTGACGTCGAAGATCGGCCATATGACGTATACAGAGGCGATAACCAGCGCGACGATGCCCAGCATCTTCCACTGCAATCTTTTATTCATCAATCATGCTCCTTTGTATTTCTATAAACTATGAACTCTGAACTATGATGAACTATTGACTATGAACTTTTTCGCCTGACAACGCTTACGGCGCTCTTTAAAACCTCTATCTTCACATTGTCGTCAACCCTCAGCGTCACCGAATCATCCTTTACGTTCAGGATCGTTCCATAGATGCCTCCGGAGGTAGTCACCTCATCATTCTTCTTTAGCTCCTTGAGTATCTTCTTGTGCTCATCCTGCGCCTTCTTCTGGGGCCGGATAAGCAGAAAATAGAAGATAATAAAGATCATTACTATCGGCAGCATATTCAATAGCGGCCCAGGCCCTTGCGACATCTTTATCCTCCTTTTCTCTAAACGGGTTAAACTCTAAACCCTAAACTCGAAATCCTAAACAAATCCGAAACTCGAAATCCGAAAGGCAGTATGTTTCGAGTTTGTTTAGAGTTTAGGGTTTCGAATTTAGTGTTTAACATTCGAAATTGTATAATCTTCAGTGAACTTTTGTTTAAATGCGGCGAATTTGTCTTCGTTTATCGCCTTGCGCGACGCTTCTATAAGTTTAACATAAAAATGCAGATTATGCAATGAAACGAGTCTCAAACCCAACAGCTCTCCGGCGTTGAAGAGATGCCTGATATACGCCCTCGCATAGGTTTTGCAGGTATAGCAGCCGCACTTTTCGTCAATAGGCGAAAGATCTTCTTTAAAATTGGAGTTCCTGAGCTGAAGCTCCCCGCTCCACGTGAAGGCCTGTCCATTTCTGCCGTTTCTCGTAGGGACAACGCAGTCGAACATGTCGATGCCCATCGCGATTGACTCGAGCATATCACAGGGCGTTCCGACACCCATCAAGTATCTCGGTTTTTCCTCAGGCAGGAGACTAGCCGCGCGCCCGGTTATCTCACGCATAAGTCCCCGCGGCTCTCCTACGCTGACCCCGCCGATGGCATACCCATCAAAACCTATCTTCAATAATCTCTCGATGGCCTCTTTTCGCAGATCTAGATAAGTACTGCCTTGTACTATGCCGAACAAAAGCCGTCCTTCGTCCTTCGTACTTCGTACTTCGTTAAAAACATTTTTAGAGCGGCAGGCCCAGCCAGTCGTAATCTCAAGCGACTTTTCGACATAATCGCGGGAGGCGGGATAGTGGACGCACTCATCGAGCGGCATCATGATATCGCTTCCAAGCACCCCCTGTATCTCGATGACCTTCTCCGGCGTAAAGGTGTGTTTCGAACCATCGATGTGCGATTGAAACTCAACCCCTTCAACTTTTACTTTGCGCAAGCCTGCCAGGCTGAATACCTGATAGCCGCCCGAGTCTGTGAGGATGGGCCTAGACCATCCCATGAATTTATGGAGCCCGCCGGCCTTGCCTATTATATCAGGGCCTGGCCGCAGATATAGATGATACGCGTTTCCAAGGACTATCTCAACGCCGGATTCATCGAGTTCGCGGTTGGAGATCGTCTTTATGGACCCTTGCGTCGCCACAGGCATGAATATCGGCGTATTTATTTCGCCGTGAGCTGTGCGGATAGTCCCAAGCCGTGCCTTGGTAGATTTGTCGCGGTGAATGAGTTTGAAGCTCATATGATCAACATCGCGTCGCCATAGCTGTAGAAACGGTAACGCCCTTCTATTGCCTGCTTATACGCCTCGACGATAAAATCTTTGCCGGCGAATGCAGAGACCAATAATAGAAGCGTTGATTTAGGGATGTGGAAATTAGTGATCAGGCGGTCGACTGTTTTAAATTCGTAAGGCGGGTATATGAATAGATCGGTGTGTCCGGAGAAAGCAGAAACCAGAGTACAGAAACCAGAGCCACGCGCGGCGCAATGCTCTAAGACACGGGTCGTCGTGGTTCCTGTTGCAAATACCCTGCCGCCAATTTTCTTCGTTTCGCCAACCATCTCTGCGGTCTCTTTCGAAAGCTCAAAATACTCCTTGTGCATTTTGTGTAATTCAACGTCTTCTTCCTTAATAGGCGCGAATGTCCCGTAACTTGTATGAAGCGTAACGTATGCAATCCTCACGCCTTTGCCTTCGACCTTATCCAACAGTTCCTTAGTGAAATGCAGGCCGGCTGTGGGCGCAGCCGTTGCGCCGCCGGATTTTGCGTATATCGTCTGATAATCAATCCTGTCAGAGGCCTCGTCCTGCCTGGCAATGTATGGAGGCAGAGGGATATGCCCCGCGTCATTTAATATATCGTCTATAGGACGGTTAAACTTTACAATTCTGCCGATATCCCCCCTGTCTAAAATTTCTACCAGGTCTCCTGACTCTAATTCTATCATCTCGCCCTTTTTTAGCCTGGCGGCGGGGCGAACGAGCGCCTCGCATGCGGGATTCTTCTTCTCAAGCAGAAATATCTCGGCCCTTCCCCCTGTCTTCCTTTTTCCGAATAGTCTCGCCGGAATGACCTTTGTGTCATTTAAGACGAGGCAGTCTCCTTCATTAAAATATTCGACGATGTCTCTGAAGGCCTTGTGAGAGATTGTCTTCGTTCTCCTATCTAAAACCATCAATCTGCAGCTATCGCGCTTTTCTCTCGGATACTGCGCAACCAATCCCTTCGGCAGCGTATAATCAAACTCTGACAGTTTCATAGTTTTGCGATATCCGCGCCGGGGTAGTAATACTTCAATATCTCCTCAGTCTTTTTGCCTTTTCGCGCCATTTCGTGGGCGCCCCACTGGCACATACCTGCACCGTGTCCCCACCCCAGCCCTTTCAATACCAGATCGCCTCCTTTTATCGCCGGCTCGAAATTGAGGCTCCGGACCACATTCGGATCCAGGATCAGCCTGAAGTCCTTTGCCGTGATGATCGTGGTGACGGCGCTTGAGTCTTTCACCTCCAGCTTGTCGATCCTGCCGGACTTATTTCGCGCCAGGGCGCCTATCGATATTATGCCGTCAAGTTTATACCCTGCGGCGTTCAATTTCTGGTTTATCCGCGAAAGTGGAATTTCGCAGGACCATCTATAATGCGGCGAATTCCCGCACCAGAGACACACGCCTCCTTTTAACGGCGGGATGTCGATGCCCCACAGGTTCGACGCGTCCTCTGTAAAGCCCGCGCATGTCGCGTGATAATACGCCGGAAACAGCTCATCCCTGTATTTAAGGACTTCGCCCTTAGTCAGGTCCACTGCCCTGTTTGTGGCCCATCTCTCGGACGTCCTGCCGCCGTAGACCTGGGAGTATATGTCGCGCCTTAAATCATAGTCCTGGGCGGTATTCTTTCGGGCCTGATAGACGGCAAATGTCCTGGCGGTGATCGCCTGCGCCTTCAGGGCCTCCATCGGCCAGAGATGCGAGACTTCATGGTAAAGAACGCCGTATAGATATTTTTCAATGTCGAGATGGTTGACGACAATGAGTTTGGAGGTATCTGTCCTTATAATATCTATGAAGCCGCGGAAACGCCGCTCGTCAATGTATATTCCGGAATCCTTTGAGGTCTTGATCGTGATACCGCCCGTCTTCAGCTCGCCCCCGGCTACCAATATTCCGCCTTTGGTCGCGCTCACCTTGGAATTGAGATAGGACCCCTGTTTTAATATTTCACTGGAGTGCAAAGAGTATATCTCGTAATGGCCTTTTAGGATCAACTTCACGCTGTCAGCGTTTTCGACAACACACACCCTTACCGGAAATTCCGGTTCCGCCGCGAATAAAAAAGAGGGGCATGTATAAACCGCGAGCATGCACAACAAGGGTATCAGAAGCCTTTTCTTGTTCATCGTCTTCTGAAGAGCGCCAAGACAAAAGAGATTATGAGGCTTATCAGGATGGAGGTGGTGATGGGAAAAAAGAATGTGAGATTCTTCTTTTGAACATATATGTCGCCCGGCAGCCGTCCGAACCAGGACAACTTTCCGCCGAGCGCCAGCGCCGCGCCGATGAGGACTAGAAGCATACCGAACAACATCAACATCTTTCCAAATGAAGTCATGTCGAATATATTTTTGATTTTTGGTTTGTGTTTTTGATTTTTTGTATTTGATTTTTTATTTTTCCCGCCCGCTCCCTCTCCGAGAACAGGCATCCGCAGTACTTCTGACAATAGATGCCGTCTGTCTTCGCCTTCGCGTGCGCGTCTCGGAATCCCGCGCGAAAATCCTTATAATAAAATATAATGCCCGTTTTAGATGATATATCCGCGCATATCCTCTTTATCGTATCGTGTCCCTGATACGGGCTGCCGAGGAGCGTTGTAGTAAACGCCTCATAACCGCGAGAGCCGGCGAATTTCACTACCGCCTCCATCCGCATTCGCCAGCAGCTCGGACACCTATTCTTTATGCCGGCCTCATCAAAGGTGATATTCCCAAAGAATTTTTCGATCTCGTATTCGCCGTAAGCGACGTCTATGCCGATCCGATTCGCATAACCTTCCACAGCCTCGCTTCTATGCTCATACTCTGCATATGGGTGTATATTCGGATTATAGAAGAGGCCCCCTACATGATGTCCCTCTCGCCGCATTGCCTCTACAGCATATATCGCGCACGGTGCGCAGCAGATGTGGAGCAGGATATTCATGATAAATCCTAAACTCTAAACTCGAAATCCTAAACAAATCCGAAACTCGAAATCCGAAAGGCAGTATGTTTTGAGTTTAGAGTTTCGAGTTTGTTTAGAGTTTAGGGTTTCAGATTTAGTGTTTAGCATGTGATTAAAACATCTCTTTCTGAACTTCTCTCTTAAGCCCCAGCGCCGAGTATGCCTTACTCGTGAGTTCGCGTCCTCGCGGCGTGCGCCTTAAGAAACCCATCTTCAGCAGGTACGGCTCGACCACATCAGCTATCGTGTCGGACTGCTCATTCAGGGTGGCCGCTATCGCCTCAACGCCGGCAGGCCCTCCCCCGAACGATTCGTGGATAACGGCTATGACTTTTCTGTCGATAGAATCCAGCCCAAACGAGTCCACGCCGTGGCTCTTGAGCGCGTCAATAACCGCGTCATGCGTGACCTTTCCGTCGCTTTTTACCTCTGCCCAATCCCTGACGCGTCGCAGGAGGCGGTTTGCGACCCTCGGGGAGCCGCGCGATCTGCCGGATATTTCGATTGCGGCGTCCTTCTCGATCGTTATATTAAAAATCTTAGCTGACCTTAAGATTATCTTAACCAGTTCCTCGGGTTCATAAAAATCGAGGTGGTAGAACAGGCCGAATCTTCCCCGCAGCGGCGCTGTCAAAAGCCCGGCCCTCGTAGTCGCGCCTATAAGCGTGAAACGCTTGAGATTGAATTTTATGGTCTTGGCGTAAGGGCCCTTGTCTATGACAAAGTCTATCTGGAAATTTTCCATCGCGGGATACAGGAACTCCTCGACCACTTTCGACAGCCTGTGGATCTCATCTATAAATAGGATGTCTCCAGGCGCGAGGTTGGTGAGTATGCCTATCAAGTCTCCTGCCCGCTCAATGGCCGGGCCGCTGGTCGCTGTTATCTTGCTCCCCATCTCGCGCGCGATTATATGGGCGAGGCTTGTCTTGCCGAGTCCGGGCGGGCCGGATAACAAGGTATGTTCAAGCGGCTCATTCCTCTTCCTTGTCGCCTCAATGGAGATCTTCAGATTCTCGACTACACCCCCCTGGCCCACAAAATCCTTCAACTTCGCCGGCCGGAGCGACAGGTTGAGCACAAGATCCTCGTCCGTCTCCTGATTCGTTATCAGCTTCTCCCGAGTTTTGATTCTGTTCGTGTCTTCTTGCTCACGGGACACTCTACGTCCCGACTGTTCGCTATTCATGGTAGGGTGTCCCGATGCTTGTTTACAGCCCCTTTGTATACCTCATTCAGGATATCTTCGCATGTATTGAGATTGGAATTTTTTGTTATGGCCTTTTTGATCATCTCCTCGGCCTCTTTCTTCTTATACTGCAGCTGCAATAAAACGTCGAGCGCCTCCTCTTTGATGTCTTCGTTCACTAAAGGCGCGCATCTCACATCCCTATCCTGGATAAGGCCGAATTTTCCCACCTTGCCCTGCAGTTTCGCTATTATTTCCCTTGCCCTCTGCTCTCCGATCCCGGGCAGAGTTTTCAGGAACGCCGCGTCGCCTCTGTCTATGGCGTCCGCTATCTCCGAAAAAGGCGCGGAGAGCGCCCTGCACGCCGCCTTCGGGCCTATGCCCGAGACCGTGATAAACTGCTCAAAGAACTCCTTTTCCACCTCATTCAAAAAACCTATCAATACCGGGGCGCCGCGGGACGGCTCAATCTGAAGATAATGGTAGGTGACAAGCTCTACTCCTTCGTCATCTGGATGCGCCGCGTCCAGCGCCTTCGCCACCATTGGCGGGAGGAGGACCTCGTAGCACAGTCCGTTGACATCCAAAAGCACGCTGTCAGGCTTTCTTTGCCGAACCTTGCCGCGTATCTTATTGATCATAAAGGTACCGTTTCTTATCTATATACACGTGGCTCAAGGCGACCGCAAGGGCGTCAGAGACATCCACGGGTTCCGGCGCGCGCCTAAGACCGAGCAGACTCTGAATAGTCCTTTGCACCTGAAATTTGGATGCCTGGCCATTCCCCGTTATAGACTTTTTGACTTTTGTAGAAGGGTAATTTACGAGTCTTATCTTTTGAATGCCCGCCAAAAGACAGACCACGCCCCGCGCGTGGCCCATCATGATGACCGAGGCGGGATGCCTGTAATGCGAATAGAGCTCTTCCAGCGCGATGACATTCGGCCTATTCTCTTTTATCAGCCCCTCAAGGCCTTTGTAGATCTTATTGAGCCGTTCTCCTAGGCCAGACGATGGGTAAGTTTTAATATAACCTGCCTCGAGCACCTTTAAGCGGCCGCTCCTGGACTCTTCAATCAGCCCGTATCCGGTTATGGCAAGGCCCGGGTCAATTCCTAGTATGCGCATTGCTATGTGAGCAATTCGTCTGGGACGTCGAAATTCGCGTAGACGTTCTGGACATCCTCGTGTTCTTCGAGGGAGCTCACGATGTCCAGCACCTTCTTCGCGTCATCACCCGCTAATTTTACCGTATTCTTCGGAAGCATGGTCAGTTCCGCCGATTCTATCTTTATCTTGTTGTCCTCGAGCGCCTTCTTTACCTTGTAAAAATCCTGCGGGGCTGTCTTGACGCCGAATTCGCTATCCTCAACGATAATGTCCTCCGCGCCGGCGTCAAGGACTATGGACATGAGCTTATCCTCATCAATGGTGGATTTAGAGACGTCGATATATCCCTTCTTCTCGAATATCCAGGATACTGATCCCGCGCCGGCCATGTTCCCGCCTTTTTTAGAGAAGAGGTTGCGCACTTCACTTGATGTCCTGTTCTTATTGTCGGTCAGGAGCTCAACATAGATCGCGACCCCGCCCGGGCCGTATCCCTCGAGCGTCATCTCCTCATAGGATACGCCCGGAAGTTCGCCTGTCCCTTTTTTTATCGCGCGCTCAATATTGTCGGACGGCATGCTTGCCTCTTTGGCGTGATCGATCGCGACTCTTAATTTCGGATTGATCTCCGGGTTGCCGCCGCTGCGCGCCGCTACGGTTATCTCTTTTATCAATTTGGTGAAAAGCGCGCCCCTTTTCGCGTCCGTTGCCGCTTTTTTATGTTTTATCGTCGCCCATTTCGAGTGTCCCGACATGTCATCCTCCGTGTAAAGCTTGCTTTAGGTAAAAACTTAAAACGAAAAAGTAAAAACCACAACTAAAAATTTAAAACTTTGACTTTTAACTTTTGGTTTTACCTTTTTACTTTACCTTACTCCTCTTTCTCCTCCTGATGAGCTGCCTTCGCCTTTTCCGCTATTGCCTGAGCCAGGTTGGATGGGACCACCTCATGATGCGAAAATGTCATGCTGTATGTCCCCCTGCCGCCTGTAATAGATTTCAGCTCGTTCACATATTTATACATCTCTTCAAGCGGGACCTGGGCCCTTATCATCTGAACGCCGTCGCCCGGCTCCATGCCCATTATCCTGCCGCGTCTTGAGTTCAGACTGCCGGTTATGTCTCCCATGAATTCGTCCGGGACGATGACATCCACGTTCATTATCGGCTCAAGTAAAACAGGTTTGGCCTTTAAGAAGGACTCTTTGAAGGCATGCCGCGCCGCGGTCTGAAACGCTATATCCTTGGAATCTACGGGGTGGGTCTTGCCGTCATAGACAACTGCCCGCACATCGACGACAGGATATCCCGCCAGCGCGCCTGATGCGAGCGCCGCCTTTACGCCCTTTTCGCAGCTGACAACGAATGGTTTCGGTATAGCGCCTCCCACCACGTCGTCGACGAATTCGAACCCGGAACCTCTTGGCAGAGGCTCTACCCTCATCCATACCTCGGCGAATTGTCCCGCGCCACCTGTCTGCTTCTTGTGGCGGTACTGCGATTCAGCATTCGCGGTAATCGTTTCTTTATACGCCACCTTGGGCGTCCCTATATCCACCTGGACGCCGTAGCGCTGCTTCATCCTATTGATCATGATATTGATGTGCATGTCGCCCATGCCTGATGCGACGAGTTCTTTCGTCTGTTCATCCCTTACCGGTTTGAAAGTCGGGTCCTCAGCCGTCAGTTTATGGAGGGCGTTAGATATCTTGTCTTCATCCTGCCGGGTCTTCGGCTTGATGGCGAAAGACAGCGCCGGATCAGGAAAATTTATGTCCGCGAATTTTATGTTCGCCTTTTCGTCGCTCAGAGAATCGCCCGTAACAGTCTCCTTCAGCTTCGCCACGCAGACTATGTCGCCCGCGAAGGCGGCCTCAACAGGGCTCTGACTTTTTCCTATGAGCGAAAATAGCTGGCCTATCTTTTCCTTGGCCCTTTTTGAGACATTATAGAAGCCGGTGTTGGAGGCGAGCCTTCCGGAAAATATGCGCAGCATCGATATCTGGCCAAGGTAAGGGTCTGAGAGGGTTTTAAATACAAGCCCTGAGAAAGGGGCCTCCGGTTTCGGCTCTATATTTATCGCTTCACCGCTCTCCGCATTTGCGCCTTGCGGCGGAGGCACATCCAGAGGCGACGGCATCTGATTAATCAGAAAATCCAGAAGCTCTTTTACGCCCTTATTCTTTGTGCTTGAGCCGCTAAGAATAGGCACAACTTTGCCTTCCAGCAATCCCTTCTTGAAATTTGATTTTAGCTCTTCGCCTGTGAGCTCGCCCTTCTCGAGATATTTTTCCAATAGGGCGTCATTTGACTCTGCCACTGACTCGCACAAGGATTCATACGACACCCTTGCGGCAGCCTTTGCGTCATCGCCTGATAAGCTCGCGATATTTTCCGGAGACATTATATCTACGACGGCGCTGAAGGAAGATTCTCTCCCGACAGGATAATTCACCACAGCCGCCTTCGTCCCGAATTTCTTTTTTATTGCTTTAATACACTTTTCGAAATCGGCGTGTTCTTTATCTAATTTATTGATGAATATGACTACAGGAATCCCCTTCTCGCTGGAGAGCTTCCATGCGCGTTCAGTCCCTATTTCTATGCCGGCGGTGGAGTTTACGACTATCAATACGCTGTCGGCTGCTCTTAAACCCCCTATCGTCTCGCCTATAAAATCGATATATCCAGGTGTGTCCAACAGGTTCAGTCTCTTCCCGGCCCAGCCGAAGGATAAGAGCGAGGTGCTTATCGAACACATCCTTTCCCTCTCATCCTCGTTGTAGTCAGATACGCTCGTTCTATCGTCAACAGACCCCATCTTCGGTATGGCGCCTGCGTTAAAGAGAAGCGCCTCTGCCAGAGATGTCTTGCCGCATCCGGAATGACCCAGAATAAGGATGTTTCGAATATCTTTTGCGCTATGGTTCGGCATATTTGTTCTAATTATATACTAAGGACATGTCTCTAATATTAACTTATAGAATTCCGTTTGTCAAGCGTGTTGACTTACCTTTTTTGTGAAACGCGCGTAAAATTAAAATAGGGACAGCCCCCTTCAGGGACAGTCCCTATTTTAATTTTACCCCGGCACTGGTCTACTCTCCCAGCCAGTTGCCCGGCAAGTACCATCGACGCTGGAGGGCTTAACTTCCGTATTCGGAATGGGAACGGGTGTGGCCCCTCCGCTAAGAGCACCGGGAATTAGAAACCAGTAATCAATAACCAGTAGTCAGTAAATAGTAATTTCTGATTAGCAAGTTATTCAAAAATATGACAACTACGCCTCAATAGGCAATCGAACTATTAGACCAAAAAAAATGGTCAAGCCGAACGGTGAATTAGTACCCATCAGCTCAAACCCTCGCGGGTCTTACACCTTGGGCCTATCAACCTCGTAGTCTACGAGGCACCTTCAGGGATATCTCTTCTTGGGGTGGGCTTGACGCTTAGATGCATTCAGCGTTTATCCCTTCCGAACGCGGCTACCCAGCCAATGCCACTGGCGTGACAACTGGAACACCGTAGGTTCGTCTGCCCCGGTCCTCTCGTACTAGGGACAGCTCCCCTCAAATATCCTACGCCTACACCAGATAGAGACCGACATTATGTTACTCTTCGCTTTTCCCGAAAGGATTGGACATTTCTGCCAATCTCTACATATCGCTATGCAGTTCGGACTATATCTTCCCCCATTCTTGCTTTCGCAAGAAAGTATGAGGGTCTGGCGTATAGTCTCTGAGGTCTCAGGTTGCCAAAAGAGCTTCTTTCGAATACCATTTTAGATTTGTCTTTGGCGACTTAAATACTATCTTCACGACTTTATTGAAACCTTGCCGCTTTAAGTGCTCTCCCCTATTTATGATTTCCAGCACTTGCGCAAATGTCAAAAAGTCATTCTGCTTTTTGGAATGCAGCGGATGTTTCCGGAAGAAAGGCAGGAGTTTTTCTCGCAAATCCTTTCTATCTTTCACAATCAAAACCCAGGATCTATCTTTAGGATTCTTCGGATGGTTTGGCTTAGTATAGCCGCAGCCAATCCTTTCTAGGAATGCCTCAAGAATATTCCTTCCTCCAGGATTTTGACTTAGGTGAAATTCAGTAATTATCTGCCATTTTAACGGCAAGTCCTCACGTTTACTGAATCCCACATAGAAACATCCTTCGCCGTCGATAAAACCTGCAAAGTATTCGTCAGAAATCTTTCGCTTCCTGCTTACCTGCTGATTGTCCGCATACCGCGCATTTTCACTTGACATTATAGAGATATTTATCTCTATCTACTGTTTTTGTCAAGTAGCGGGTAATCCTCGGATTTTCCAGCATATAGCCAGATTTATAGACAGCAACGGTCGTTTTACTGTCTTGCGACGTTCTGAACCCAGCTCACGTACCACTTTAACCGGCGAACAGCCGGACCCTTGGGAGCTTCTCCACCCCCAGGATGTGATGAGCCGACATCGAGGTGCCAAACTTCCCCGTCGATATGACACCCATTATTGCTAATGGAGTAGACTATACCTTTATCCCTTTCGGGATAGTGGCGTATGATAATCCTCCTTATTTTGGACTATCTCTTCTTTCGAATCAGTCGTTACAGGGGGAGCTTATATAGCATGCTTGGGATTATGAAAGGCGTGATTATTCTCACTAACCTATTCATGGATTCGGACTTAACCCTGATACGGTATCTATTCTTATCCTGATTCAGGGTTGTCACTATTCCAAGTTTAGCTCGTAGAATGTCCTGGAGGGTCATATTATCTTTCTTGGTGAAACATTGTGAGTTAATTCGAAGCTGATTCCTATCTCTGGACCCGTCGTCCATTATCCATATTGCCGCAACAAACGGGCTCATATGTTTCTCTAAGAATCTTCTAGACAGTCTCCGCTTCCTACCTTTAAAGAAATACTTTCTAATTTCTTTGAAGATAGGGTGTGAGATTGTCCGGAAATAATAACACTTCCCGCAAGACCTTGGCGGAGTTCGCACGAATTCTTCAATCATCCTATATTTCCAGTCGACATATGGCCTTTGTAATTAGGAGTGGTTTATCCTGAAGGAATACCCATTTGTTGTCTTCATAAGATAGCCATCACCTAATAAAGACCCTATCACGAGCTGGAACTGGATAACGTTCAATGCAAATCTCCTGGCATTCTTTGCCATCAATGTTTCCACGATAAGCAACCTTACCCTCGGTATTGTCCCGTATATCGGGATTCCACCGATTTGAGCCACTTATTTGCCTTAAGATTACTCTTAAGGAGAGCTCTTTAACGAACTCTTGGGAGAAATAAGCCTGTTATCCCCGGAGTACCTTTTATCCGTTGAGCGATGGCGCTTCCATACGCAACCACCGGATCACTAAAACCTACTTTCGTATCTGTTCGACTTGTAAGTCTCACAGTTAAGCTCCCTTATACTTTTGCGCTCCACGTGCGATTGCCGTCCGCACTGAGGGAACCTTTGTACGCCTCCGTTACACTTTTGGAGGTCACCGCCCCAGTCAAACTGCCCGCCTGGCATTGTCCCCCTCCCAGATTCATGGGGGTGGGTTAGAATCCTAATACAGTAAGGGTGGTATTTCACATTTCCGCTCCATCCCAGCTAGCGCCGGAACTTCAAAGCGTCCCACCTATACTACACATGCCGGATCAAAATCCAGTACCAGGGTACAGTAAAGGTTCCGGGGTCTTTTCGTCTTGGTGCAGGTAACCGGTATCTTCGCCGATGCTTCAATTTCGCCGAGTCACTCGTTGAGACAGCGGCTCTGTTGCTACACCATTCGTGCAGGTCGGAACTTCGCGTTTATCCACTATTTCTAGTGGCGCAGACTATATCTTGATCCCGCGCATTGCAGGACCCTGGCGTGTGAGCTTATTTTGCTCTCATCCCATTTTAGCGGGAATCAGTCGTTACAGGTCCCTTACCTAAAATCTATAAGGGTTCCCACGGTATTACCCTGATTTTAGCATCCCACCCTTGTAGCGGGACAACATCGAGGGCTCCACCGTTATAAGCCAGTACGGGCTTGCTAATTGCTTACCCGACAAGGAATTTCGCTACCTTAGGTATTTGTGTTAGCTTCATGTCGCCATGAAGATCGGACTATATCTTCTCTGTATCCGAACCAGAGTTTGGCGTATAGTCTCTGAGGATTCTCTGCATCACTTCTTCTTTTTTGCGTTTGCGTTGTTTGCCTGCGTGATTTGTAGAATATGCTAAATCTACCAAACGCTTAGTTCCTTCGAGTGTTTTGTGCGCCTTATTCTCTAAGGCTAATGTCGCTTCTTTAAACATCATAAAATTCTGACGTTTAATGTCCGATCCGTAACGCATATATCTCTCGAGAAAGGGTATTACCTTCTCAACGATACTTCTGCGTGACGTAATCTTGTACACTAACACATCTTCATTGCCAGGTTTCGGTGCAATATTTCCTGTGCCAAAAAAGGCTTTTGCTTGATCCAGAAGCTCTCTCGCTGATTTATGCTGATACAAGAAGAACTTCGGATCTATATAAAAACCAAATTTAGCAGTAGGATGTGTTTTGAGAGAGATGCATATACTTCCCTCTCCCTCAATTAACCCAGCAAGGAACCATTTATACTCTTCTGTGACGCAAAGTCTTTCCTGCTGATTGTCTGCATTCATACGTTTTTACCTCCTCGGTAGTATGAATTCTATCCAGATATTCCAGCATATAGCCAAATTTTATAACGGCCCAAGTCTAGTAGCATTTTGCGTAACTCATTGCTACGCAACTACTTTCACCGTTATAGTTACGGCCGCCGTTTACTGGGGCTTCGGATCGGAGCTTCGAGCTCACCTTGCGGCGAGCCCTGACCCCTCACCTTAACCTTCCAGCACCGGGCAGGTGTCAGTCCCTATACATCCTCTTACGAGTTAGCAGAGACATGTGTTTTTGCTAAACAGTCACAAAGCCCACTTTAGTGTCACCCTTGACTGCTCCAGGAGTAAATCCCTTCACAATCAATGGCACCCCTTCTTCCGAAGTTACGGGGCTAGTTTGCCTAGTTCCTTAACGAGTGTTATATCGAGCGCCTGAGGATACTCTCCTCGCCTACCTGTGTCGGTTTGCGGTACGATCGCTCATCAAACTCACCCAAGAGGTTTTTCTCGGCAGTGTGGCTTCGAGTCAGTTCGCCCTGTCCGTAGACAAGGCTCCCATTCACCCCTTAGTCGGTTAAGACCTACAGGCTTAGACGGCCACATCCAACCGGCCGATGACTCCACCTACTGCGTCGCTCCAAGGTTGATAACGCGTAATGAGCGGTATCTGAATATTAAACAGATTGTCCATCACCTACGCCTTTCGGCCTCGGCTTAGGATCGACTAACCCTGGGTGGATTAACCTTCCCCAGGAAACCTTAGGCTTACGGCGAACACGTTTTTCACGTGTTTTTGCGCTACTTATTCCGGCATAATCGCTTCTGATTCGTCCAGGCGTCCTCACGGTCGCCCTTCACACTACAACAGAACGCTCCCCTACCACTTGCCCCGCCCGAAGGCAGGACAAATCCGTAGCTTCGGTAGATAGCTTAGCTCCGATTATCTTCGGCGCGAGATCACTCGACCAGTGAGCTGTTACGCACTCTTTAAATGGTGGCTGCCTCTAAGCCAACATCCTGGTTGTCTGTGCAACCTCACATCCTTTACCACTTAGCTATCATTTAGGAACCTAAGCTGACGGTCTGGGCTGTTTCCCTTTTGAGAACGAAGCTTAGCCCTCGCTTTCTAAGTCCCGCGATACGGTTGACGGCATTCAGAGTTTCGTTGGGTTCGGAAACCTGGTAGGGCTCCTAGCCCATCGAGTACTTTACCTCCGCCAACTATTACGCGAGCCCGACCCTAAAGTCGTTTCGGGGAGAACCAGCAATACCCAAGTTTGATTAGCCTTTCACTCCTACTCTCAGCTCATCCCATAACTTTTCAACGTTAACGGGTTCGCACCTCCAGCTGGTTTTACCCAACCTTCGCGCTGGCCAAGAGTAGATCACCTGGCATTCGGGTCTGCTAAACGCAACTAAATCGCCCTATTCGGACTCGCTTTCGCTACGGCTGCGGCCCCACCTTTTAAGTGTAGGCCTTAACCTTGCTGCGCCTAAGCAACTCGCCGGATCATTATCCAAAAGGCACGCGGTCATCCATTACCCCGATTGCTCGGGGTCATAGGACTCCCACCGCTTGTAAGCTTATGATTTCAGGTACTATTTCACTCCCCTTACAGGGGTTCTTTTCAACTTTCCCTCACGGTACTTGTGCACTATCGGTCACGGGAGAGTATTTAGCCTTAGCCTATGGTCAGGCCGGATTCATACTGGGTTTCACGTGTCCAGTATTACTTGGGATACCGCTAGGCTGTCTTGGGATTTCGTATACAGGGCTGTCACCTTCTACGGCAGAGCTTTCCAGCTCATTCTACTATCCCTTAACATACCACATCGCGGTCCCGCTACCCCTCACACTTAAAGTGTGAGGTTTGGGCTGTTCCCCGTTCGCTCGCCGCTACTAGGGGAATCAATGTCTTTTTCTCTTCCTTGGGTTACTGAGATGTTTCACTTCTCCCAGTGTCGCCTCGCGCGCCTATTTATTCAGCGCGCGATTCCGCGGCATCACCCGCGGAGGGTTGCCCCATTCGGAGATCCCCGGATCAAAGCCTGTTTGCGGCTCCCCGAGGCATATCGCTGCTTACCACGTCCTTCATCGCCTTCCCGTACCAAGTCATCCATCATAAGCTCTTAGTAGCTTGACCATTTTACATCGGTAAAATGGATATCGATTACCTTTATTATTGAGACGTAGTTGTCAAAGAACATACACCCGAATCATCAGGGATTCGAGCGAAATGTTTTATATATTCAACGAGTTTGTTGTATATGAAACTCTAAATCCGAAATCCTAAACTCTAAACAAGCTCGAAATTCTAAATTCTAAACATATTGGCGCGGCATTTCGAGTTCAGGATTTATTTAGGATTTAGAGTTTTGTGTTTAGTGTTTTTAAATTTTTGCCTATGCAAAAATTTGGTGGTGGACCTGATCGGATTCGAACCGACGACCCCCTGGTTGCAAACCAGATGCTCTCCCAACTGAGCTACAGGCCCAAGTGGTGGGCCCATCTGGAGTCGAACCAGAGACCTCCGCGTTATCAGCACGGCGCTCTAACCAGCTGAGCTATAGGCCCCTTTTGCCCATAATAGGCGCAGCGCCTCTAATATAAATAATTGTCGACCAAAATAAGCTTAAGACGAAACTCTTTTTTGCACCTTTTTTATAGCCGTCCATATCCGTGAAAGGATATGGCCATGTCCCAAAAATTCAGGGAGAATGTTTAATCTCCTTAGAAAGGAGGTGATCCAGCCGCACCTTCCGGTACGGCTACCTTGTTCATGTGTCTCCCTATGTCGCCATAAGGCATGGACTATATCTTCATTCTCTTGCGAAGTATCTTTTGTTTTCTTGGATGCCGTGAATTTATCTTCTCGATAAAATTCTTCCACGAATTCGCCTTTACGAAGAATCTCCACTATTCAGGATCAGTTTTCTCGCTAGGATTATGAATTTTGCCGCACTCTATTTTCATCTCTTTCAGAATAGATTTCACTTTCTCTAAGCTCGATCTATTCTTTTGGCAAAATTGCACGTAAAACCTATCTTGCGAACTTCGTGGAATTCCACCTTCGGCATCGAAGTAGCCTCGCACATACGCGATCTTCTCTTTTCTATTCTTTAGTCCAGATGGGTCAAATCCTAGATTTAGAAATTTAGCGGTTGTTTCAAGAACGTACAGGTTTCTATCTCTGCCTTCTTTATAAATCCAAGACTTCTGCCCTACTGTTGCAAGCATGATCTTTAGAAGATTTAACCAACCTACATCTTTTTGAGAAAATCTGTAGGTTTTGTGCAACCGATTGAAAGTTGCATCTCCTAAAGACCCTTGCAAGTATGCTACCGTCGCTTTGTGCAAGATTACCTCGCAAGTAGAAGCTCGGCTTGTAGTCTCTGAGGACTCTCTCGAATGTAATCGAGGTTGCCTGCTGATTGTCCGCATCCACACATTTTCACTTGTGTTAAACAAGTAGTGTGGAATACTCGGAGTTTCCAGCATATAGCCGAGTTTTACTTCTGCCATTTCTGGCAGAGGTCGCAATCTTTGTTACGACTTAGCCCTCCTCACCAATCACACCTTAGGCGCCGCCCTCCCTTTAAGGGTTAGGCAAACGATTTCGGGTGCAATCAGCTCAGGTGGCTTGACGGGCGGTGTGTACAAGACCCGGGAACGTATTCATCGCGCCGTGGCTGATGCGCGATTACTAGCGATTCCGGCTTCATGAGGGCGAATTGCAGCCCTCAATCTGAACTGGCCCCACTTTTTAAGATTTGCTCCACCTTACGGTCTCGCTTCTCTCTGTAATGGGGATTGTAGCACGTGTGTAGCCCACGGCGTAAGGGCCGTACTGACTTGACGTCGTCCCCACCTTCCTCCAGTTAAACACTGGCAGTCTGATTAGAGTGCGCCCTTTTAGGGCTGGCAACTAATCATAGGGGTTGCGCTCGTTGCGGGACTTAACCCAACATCTCACGACACGAGCTGACGACAGCCATGCAACACCTGTGCACCTGTCTCTTTAGGAGAGGTCCCACCTTTCGATGGGATTTCAGGTGTATGTCAAGCCGTGGTAAGGTTCCACGCGTAGCGTCGTATTAAACCACATGCTCCACCGCTTGTGCGGGTCCCCGTCAATTCCTTTGAGTTTCAGTCTTGTGACCGTACTCCCCAGGTGGTGCACTTAACGAGTTATCTGCGGCACCGAGCCTTGCGGCCCGACACCTAGTGCACATCGTTTACGGGTAGGACTACCAGGGTATCTAATCCTGTTTGCTCCCCTACCTTTCGTTTTTCAGTGTCAGCGGACGTCCAGAGAATCGCCTTCGCTACTGGTGTTCCTCCCGATATCTACACATTTCACTGTTACACCGGGAATTCCATTCTCCTCTCCGTCGCTCAAGCCAGGCGGTTTCGAACGCAGTTCCTTGGTTGAGCCAAGGGATTTCACATTCGACTTGACTGGCCACCTACAAACCCTTTACACCCAATAAATCCGAGTAACGCCTGCCACCTCCGTATTACCGCGGCTGCTGGCACGGAGTTAGCCGTGGCTTCCTCCACCGGTACTGTCACCCGGCGCCCGTGTTATGGGCCCCGAGATTCCTCCCGGTTGACAGAGCTTTACAATCCGAAGACCTTCATCACTCACGCGGCGTCGCATAGTCACCCTTTCGGGCATTGCTAAATATCCTCGACTGCAGCCTCCCGTAGGAGTCTGGGCAGTATCTCAGTCCCAATGTGGCTGACCATCCTCTCAGACCAGCTACCCGTCAAAAGCCTTGGTGGGCCGTTACCTCACCAACAAGCTGATAGGACGCGAGCCCATCCTCTGGCAATAGGCCCTGCATTGCTGCAGGGTCCCCACTTTTTACCTCACCCCCATGCGGGGGCGTGGTCATATTCGGTTTTAGCCCGCCTTTCGGCAGGTTATTCCCAACCAGAGGGCAAGTTGCTCACGCATTACTCACCCTTTTGCCACTATCCCTTGCGGGATCGTTCGACTTGCATGCCTAATCCACGCCGCCAGCGTTCACTCTGAGCCAGGATCAAACTCTCCAATTGTAAATATGAAAAGTTTCATCTTGGCCTATTCTGGTCGACAAATTCAAACTCGTTGTCAAAGAACGCTTAGACACAAAAACCTCATCAAGAGACGAGATTTTACAAACACGAAAGGCATCGAGAACCGATGCCTTAACTTACATCTTCTCTTTAGCGCATCGGGACACTTTTCTATGAATAAGGTTACCGGAAGTAGAAAAATGTCCCCTTCCTTTAAATTATCAAGGCGAAGTTAACAATAGCTTCTCCCCATTTAAAACTAGTGTAGAATATACCCCAAAGATGAGATGTTGTCAAGTATTTTGTTGTCTTTTTCTGTAAAATTCCAAAAATGCCCTTTTGCCAGCCTTTAAGACCGATGGAGTCTCCCGGGGTCTTATCTTAAGATTGATATCGCTTACCTTAATATTGTCAATACTTATACCGCCCTGCTCTATCAGGCGCCTCGCCTCGCCTTTACTCTGGCATATGCCGGAGCGCGTAAGGAGTTCCACAATGCCTACTTCCGGCTCTTCAATGGCAACTTTTTTTATATCTGACGGCACCCCTTTATTTTTAAACACATTGTCAAACTCCTCTGATGCCTTTAGCGCCTCGTCCTTGCCATGGTATCGCGCGACTATTGTGATGGCCAGTTCTTTCTTCGCGTCCCTGGGATGCAGACTGCCCATTTTGAGATTATCTTTAATGGCGTTCACATCTTTACCCGTCAGGAGCTCGTAGTATCTTAGCATAAGATCATCTGATATCGACATAATCTTGCCGAATTGTTCTTTGGCGGGCTCATTTATGCCGATGTAATTGTTGAGAGATTTGGACATCTTCTGAACTCCGTCGAGTCCTTCGAGGAGCGGCATTGTTATGACCACCTGTGATTCCTGGCCATAACGGGCCTGTATATCCCGCGCCATCAGGAGATTAAACTTCTGGTCTGTCCCGCCCAACTCCACATCGGCCTTCAATACAACGGAATCATACGACTGGAAGATGGGATAGAGAAACTCGAGAAAACTTATCTCCTGGCCGGCCTTGTACCGGTTCATAAAATCATCCCGCTCCAGGACGCGCGCCACTGTCTGTTTCGCGGCGAGCTCTCCTATATCATATGACGTCATCTTCTCAAACCAATCGGAGTTGAATAATATCTTCAGGTGTTTCATATCGAGGACCTTTGATATCTGTTTTTCGTAGGTCTTCGCGTTCGCCTCAACTTCTTTCTTGGTGAGTTTTGGTCTGGTCTCTCGTCGGCCGCTTGGGTCCCCGATCATGCCTGTAAAATCCCCGATTAAGAATACGACCTCATGGCCCAGCTCCTGAAAATGCCGCATCTTATGTAAAAGGACAGTGTGGCCCAGGTGTATATCCGGCGCTGTCGGATCGAATCCGGCCTTCACGACGAGCGGTTTATTCATCTTTATCGAGCGCTCGAGCTTCTTGGCCAGTTCCGCTTCCTGGATTATCTCAACCGCGCCGCGCCTTATCAATTCCAATTGTTTTTCCAGTGTATGGACCATCGTTTAACATTTTTTTAAACAGTTCGCGACTTCCTCAACTTTAACCGTTTTTACGCTCTTGTCTTTCCGCAGTTTCACCTCGACAAGGCCATTTCTCGCGTTCTTTTCGCCAATCACGATCTGCGCAGGAATTCCGATTAGGTCAGCGTCCTTGAACTTGACGCCGGCGCGCTCATCCCTGTCATCCAACAAGACTTCGTAGTTCTTCCTGCTCAGGCCCTTGTAGAGCTTCTCCGAAATATCCGCGACTTTCTTATCCTGAACGTTAAGCGGAAGAATAATTATCGTGTAAGGCGCGAGCGATTCCGGCCATATTATGCCGTCTTTGTCATTGGACGTCTCGATCGATGCGGCTGGAATCCTGTTTACGCCGATGCCGTAACAGCCCATCACCATCGGATTTTCCCTGCCGTCTCTGTCTATGTAATCTGCCTTTAGCGCAGAGCTGTACTTTACGCCGAGCTTAAATGTGTGGCCGATCTCTATCGCGTGTTTTATTTCAATCGCCTTGCCGCAAGCATGGCAGGGATCGTCTTTGGTTATCATCCGAAGGTCAGCGAACTCCTTTTCTTTCAATTCGAAATCCCTTTCAAAGTTGACGTTCATAAGGTGCTTATCGGCCTTATTCGCGCCAGCGATGAAATTCGTCATTTCCCTAATATCTATATCGGCCGCGATTCGAACATTCTTCAATCCCACAGGGCCGGAGAACCCAACCGGCCCGCCGGTAACTTCCAGAATGGCCTTCGCATCCGCCATCGCCAGTGTCTCACATTTCAAGAAATTTTTAAGTTTCGTTTCATTCAAATCGCGGTCGCCCCTGACAAGCGCGGCGACAACTTTTCCGTCAGCGACGTATATCAGTGTCTTCACAAGTTTTTCAGGCCCGACCTTCAAAAGATCTGACACCTTCTCCACAGTCGCAACACCTGGGGTCTCTACTTCAGCTAATGGGAATTTTTTTACTGGTTTCTGGTTGCTGGTCACTGGTTTCTGGCGCACTCTCGCCACAGCAGTACTCGCCGCATATCCACACGACGCGCAAGCTACAATCTCATCCTCGCCGCTTTCCGCAGGCACCATAAATTCATGGGACAGTCCGCCTCCCATTACACCGGGATCCGCCTCCACAGCTATATAAGGTAAGCCGCAGCGCTCGAATATTCTGCGGTAGGCGTCGTACATCTTCTTGTAACTGGCCTCCATGCCTTCCGTGTCACAATCAAAGGAATAGGCGTCCTTCATTATAAACTCACATGTCCTCATAACTCCGAACCTCGGCCGTATCTCGTCCCTGAACTTGGTCTGAATCTGGTAAAGGATAAGCGGGAGTTCTTTATAGGACCTGACATTATTCGCTACGAGGTCTGTGATGATCTCTTCGTGGGTCGGCCCCAAGACGCATTCCTTGCCGTGCCTGTCCTTAAATTTTATCATCACCTCGCCAAGCAGATCATACCTGCCTGTGGCCTTCCACAGCTCCGGCGGATGTATCGCCGGCAAAAGCACTTCCTGGGCGCCCGCTGCATCCATCTCCTCGCGCACGATGTTAATCGCTTTATGGAGGATGCGCCACCCCAAGGGCAGATACGAATATGCGCCCGCGGTAAGCTTGCGGATCATGCCGCTGCGCACCATCAGCTTGTGGCTCATGGATTCCGCATCCTGGGGGTTTTCTTTTAGCGTGGGTATTAAACTTTGCGTCCAGCGCATCATCGCCTCAGTTCTTTTAATAATTCTTTAACAAAATCCTTCTCCGCGACTTTGCGGATAATTTTCCCGCCGCGGAATATGACGCCGCTCCCCTTTCCTGCCGCAATCCCGATGTCCGCGTCGCGCGCCTCGCCGGGGCCGTTCACTTCGCATCCCATCACTGCAATCTTCACATGTTTCGTCGTCCGTCGTCCGTCGTTCGTCGTTCGTTGGAGCTCTTTATTGAGGTCCTGCACTATTTTAACCAGATCGACTCCGCAGCGGCCGCAGGTTGGGCAGGCTATGACTTCCGGCCCGAATTTTCTCAAACCGAGCGCACCTAAAACATGTCTTGCTACGGATACCTCTTCTTGCGAGCTGGCAGTTAGTGAAACCCTGATTGTATCGCCGATGCCGTCCAATAGAAGCGAGCCTATGCCTATGGCTGACTTTACAGTCCCTTCCCGCGGCAGGCCGCTCGCGGTCACACCAAGGTGAAACGGATAATCACACTTTCCCGCAAGTTCGCGATACGCGCGAACGGTCGAGACGACATCAGACGCCTTTAGTGAGACGATTATATCACGAAAATCCATCTCTTCAAAGAGTTTGATGTATTGGAACGCGCAAGAAGCCAGTTTAGTTGATAGTTTATGGTTTATGGTTGATGGCAAAATTTTGTTATCTGGAAGCGAGCCTGAATTCAGGCCAATCCGTATGGGGATCTTGCGTTTTTTAGCGGCTTTTATAACTTTGATGAGCTCCTCGCGTTTCGAGATATTTCCGGGATTAATCCGTATCTTATCGGCGCCTGATGATATGGCAGAAAGCGCCAGGCGATAATTGAAGTGTATATCGGCGACTATGGGTATTTTTATCTTGGCCCTGATCTTCCTTATACTTTCCGCGTCGGCTGCGTCCTTGACGGCAACGCGGATGATCTCACAACCGGCCCGGCCCAGATCATTTATCTCGCGAACAGTCCCGGCGACATCGGACGTCTTTATCTTCGTCATCGACTGGATGGAGACCGGGGCGCCTCCGCCGATCTTAACTCTGCCTAAACTAATCTGCCGCGTCTTCCTTCTAGTTATCATTCTAATGCCTGAAGAGCCTGATAGCCTTATCCGCTAAATTAAATCGCACGATATCGATATAACATATATAAAGTGTCAACATAACTAAGAGGGCCACGCTGAAATTTGTTATTGCCTCCTGCGTCCTGGGCTTTAATGGCCTTCCCATAATCTTCTCCAGGGCGAGAAACATCATGTGCCCGCCGTCTAAGACAGGCATGGGAATAAGATTGAATATGGCGAGCGATGTGGAGAGGACCGCCATGAAGTGCAGTATGTATATAAGCCCCATATGGGCCGCCTTTCCCGTAATCACGAATATCCCCAGGGGGCCTGTCATCGAATCCTTGATAGACAGCTTTCGGGTGATGATAGACCATATGGCCTTATAGGTAACAGCTGTAAGCTGTGTTATCTTCCTGAACGCCCTGACCGACGCCTCTGGCGCCCCGTATTTTACCTTCTCTATCTTCTCGGACGGCATTATGCCTATCAACGCTATCTTGATCTCGTTGCCGAATATGTCTTTTTGCGATTTCACCTTCGGCCTTATCGCGATATCAAATATCCTATCGCCCCTCTTTACGACCAGGCCGATATCCCCGTCTGTCTTTTTGTGTATTATCTCTGTAAGCTCTTCCCAGTATTTAACAGGCTTTCCGTCCGCCGATATGATGGTGTCCCCATTCAAGAGACCGCTCGACTTAGCTGGATAATCGCTCAGGAGCCCCCCCACCTCAGTTGTCAGGGTAGGATTCCCTGCCATGTATATAAAGAAAAAAAGAATAAACGCCAGGGCGTAATTCACCATCGGCCCCGCGGCCAGGATCGCCGCGCGTTCGCCAACGCCCCTGGAAAGGAATTCGTGCCTGGCGCCAGAGCGCTGTTGTGTGGGATCGTCTCCGGCGAGCTTTACATATCCGCCAAGCGGCACGAGCGATATTATATATTCCGTATCGCCCTTCTTAACCCCTAATACCTTTGGCCCGAAACCGAGCGAGAAGCACTCCACCCTGACGCCTATCCTCCTCGCCATTATGAAATGGCCGAATTCGTGGACTATGACAAGCGCGCCAAGGACAATAAGAAAAGTGATCAATGACAGCATAATTTACACGTCTCCATTCTGGCCCATTTATCAGCCTCCAGCACATCGTTAATGGTCAGGCGGCCTGCGCCGGGGGCTTCATGCCTTGCCAGCACGTCTTCTACCATTGATGGTATCTTGAAGAAAGGCATCTCATCATGCAAAAACATGCCCACTGCCTCCTCGTCAGCCGCGTTGAGGACAGCCGGATATGTCCGGCCCCTCTTAAGCGCCTCCCTCGCCAGCGAAAGCGAGGGAAACTTGTCCAAATCAGGTTTTTGAAAATTGAGCCGCTTTATCTTCGCCAGGTCCAGCTTCTTCACATCGCTGGCCACCCTCTCGGGATACGTCAGGGCAAACTGTATGGGCAGCCTCATGTCCGGGTCGGCTAACTGCGCTATTACGCTTCCGTCTTGGAGCTCGACCATCGAATGGACTACAGCCTCGGGATGCGTCAGTACTTCTATATCGGACTCATCGATATCAAAAAGATAACGCGCCTCGATCACCTCAAGCCCCTTATTCATCAATGTGGCGGAGTCGACTGTTATCTTCCTCCCCATTTTCCATCTCGGATGGTTCAGGACAAACTCTTTTGTCAGGCGTTTAAATTTGCTCTTTGCCACATTTAAGAGGGGCCCGCCGGAAGATGTGAGGCATATCCGCTTCAGGGATTCGCGCGGCCTGCCTTCCATGCATTGGAATATCGCGCTGTGCTCGCTGTCGATCGGAATTATTCGCACGCCTTTTTTTCGCGCGGCGGCCATCACAATCTCGCCCGCGCTCACGAGAGATTCTTTATTCGCGAGGGCTATTTCTTTTCTATTCTCAATCGCCGCAAGGAGGGGTTTCAGGCAGATACTGCCTGATATCGCGAATACCACTAAATCTACGTCGCTCCTTGAGACAATCTCCAGGAGACCGTCTTCCCCCGATAGCACCTTCACATTAGTCGAGACCGAACCCCTCAACTCTTTTTCCAGGCGGTTGTCCATAATAGACAGCGCCTTGGGAGAAAAATATTTGGCCTGTTTGGACAGCAGCTCTATGTTTGAACTCGCGGACAGGGCCGTCACCTCAAATCCGCTCTTGAGCCGAGCTATAACGTCAAGCGTATTTATGCCTATCGAACCTGTTGAACCTAATATAGCGATTCTCTTCATTTCAGGAGCACCAGGACATAAAAATAGAATATAGGGGTTGTAAATATGAGGCTGTCGATGATATCCAGGATGCCGCCGAATCCGGATATGTCTCTGCCGGAATCCTTCACGCCGCAGTCTCGTTTAAGGAGGCTTTCAGCCAGATCTCCGAACTGGCCCAATACGCCAAGCATCGCCCCCAATACAATGAGATGGCTGTATGGAAAGTGCGGCAGGAACGATTTGCATGCAAGACTGGCAAACACGCTCGAGGCGAGCCCGCCTGCCGTGCCTTCGACAGTTTTGGACGGGCTTATCCGCGGGATAAGGGCATGCCGGCCGAATGACCTGCCAAAAAAGAAAGCGCCTACATCGCTTGATTTGGTCACGACTATTAAGTACGCGACCAGCCTCTCGCCCCCCGGGAGAAATTTGAGCTTGACGAAGAATGAGAAGAACCAGCTTATGTAGAGCAGGCCAAACATCGTAACCGCTATGGAACCCAGGGCCTGGGAGTTGTCCCGTCTTATGAACTGGAGGATAAAGGCGAGCAGGCACCCGATGACGATGAAGAACGGATCTATGTCGACATATCCTGTTGAGCCGCGCTCCAGATAAACCACTATCGGCACTGCCATGCCGATCGCGATGCCGAAATACTTGTAGACGAATACGCCCTTCTTCTCGACCATCCTGAAGAACTCATATAAGCCCAGACCTATAAATGACGACGCGAGAAGCGCGAAGAGCCAGTTTGGGAATAGAAAGATTATAAGAAACGCCAGGCTCAATATCAAGAGTGAGTTGATGATTCTTTTCTTAAGCATGTTATTTTTTAAGCGCCGAAACGCCTCTGTCTATGTTGAAAATCCTCTATCGCCTTCTTCAGGTCATCCTCATCAAAATCAGGCCATAGCTTCTCTGTAAAATATAGCTCGGAATAGGATATCTGCCACAATAGGAAATTGGATATCCTGTTCTCCCCGCTTGTCCTGATGAGAAGGTCCGGATCCGGCAGGCCCCTGGTATATAGGTAAGCGGAGATGGTCTTCTCGTCTATCTTTGCCGGATCTATCCTGCCCTCCAGCGCCTCTTTCGCGATCGCCCTGGCGGCCTGCGCTATCTCATGGCGCGATCCGTAGTTCAAGGCGAGGTTCAGCGTAAAAGTAGAGTTCTTTCTGGTCCTTTCGATAGTCTCTTCCAACTTTTTCCGCAGTTTAGCCGGAAGGGCCTTCTCATCGCCTATCACATTAAACCGGATATTGTCTCTGTCGAATTTATAGCCCTCTCTGTCCAGATATGTCTCTAATAGGCCGAACAGTATCTTAACCTCTTTGGTCGGCCGCTTCCAATTTTCCGTAGAGAAGGCGTAGAGGGTCATCATCTTTATGCCGATATCTCTTCCGGCCTCCAGGATCCTTCTTACGGTCTCGACCCCAGCCCTGTGGCCTGCGATCCTGGGCAGGCCTCTGGCCCTGGCCCATCGGCCGTTTCCATCCATTATTATCGCTATGTGGTATGGTAATCTTGTCTTGTCTATCATAAAGGACAAGGGGGATTTTCATCCCCCTTGTTAAAATAACTTGATCAAAATGCGGCAGCAGGTCTCATTTTAAATTGGATTCGCTCGAACCTCCCAGGCTCTTCTCTTCCTGAACGCGGGCCTCTTCAGAGAGCTTCCCTTGCGTCTCCTCATACGATTTCTTGGTAAGATCCTTTGGAAGGATTATTATCTCAACGCGTCTATTCTTGGACCTTCCCTTTGATGTGGAATTGTCAGCGATCGGTTTGTATTCGCCGTATCCTATCGCGGAGAGTCTCTGCGGCTCCATGCCGCATTCATCCAGCAGGTAATGCAGCACACTCGTCGCCCGCGCGGCTGAAAGCTCCCAGTTGGATTTCCAGCCGGAATATTTTATGGCGACATTATCTGTGTGGCCTTCAACGCCGACATTTCGATCGGAGAGTTTCTCTTTTATGACATCAGCCACCTTCTTCAACATCGAGTGCGATTTGGATTTGAGTTTCGCCTTGCCGGAATCGAAGAGGATGTCGTTCGCCATCGTTATGACGAGGCCTCTGGCGGTAAGTTCCAGCGATACGCCCTTGCCTTCCAATTCATTCTTGAGGCGCTCCTCCAGCATCCGCTTTGCCACTTCCAGCTCATCGAGCTTTGTGGAGAGTTCTTTGATCTTCGCCTTGTCTTCAGGATAGCCTTTATAGAAATTCAGCGCGCAACCGCTGGCAGTAACAGCAAATATCATCATAAGAGCTACCGCAAAATATCTCGCCATCTTAAATCCTCCTTTTTGTCATACTATATCACCCGACTTTTTCAAAGTCAAGACTTTCTGACGAAAAATTGGGACAGGCTACTTTTTCCAACTGTTGGGATATCTGGAAAAAGTAGCCTGTCCCAATTTTTCATCTACCGCATCAGTGAGTTGTGGATGACGAATGACGCGAAGACGACTGAAACCATTGCCATAAGCTTTATCAAAATATTAAGACTGGGACCTGACGTATCCTTGAAAGGATCGCCCACAGTATCTCCGACGACTGAGGCCTTGTGCGCCTGCGATCCTTTGCCGCCGTACTCTCCGCCCTCTATGTACTTCTTCGCGTTGTCCCACGCCCCTCCTGAATTGGCCATCATTATGGCGAGGACAAAGCCCGTCACGGTCGCTCCGGTCAGGAGACCTGCCACACCATCCACCCCTATTGCCAGGCCCAGCGCGATAGGTGAAATTATAGCCATAAGCGACGGCGCGATCATCTCCTTTTGGGCCGCTGCTGTAACAATATTGACGCACCGGGCATAATCGGCCCTGGCCTTCCCCTCCATCAACCCCGCTATCTCCTTGAACTGTCTCCTTACCTCTATTACTATCGCGCCAGCCGTTCTTCCCACAGCCTTCATGGTCATGGAACAGAAGACGAATGGCAGCATGCCTCCGATGAATAGACCTACCAGGACTCTGGGATTCATAAGTGAGAGGTTGAGCGAACTTCCGAGGATCTCGACCTGATCTCTATACGCCGCTATCAAGGCAAGCGCCGTAAGGGCGGCTGAGCCTATCGCAAAACCCTTTCCCGTGGCGGCTGTGGTATTGCCAAGAGAGTCGAGCGCGTCTGTTCGCTCGCGCACCTCTTTTGGCTGGCGCGTCATCTGGGCGTTTCCGCCGGCATTATCGGCAACTGGCCCGTACGCGTCTGTCGCCAGCGTGATACCCAGCGTACTCAACATGCCGACAGCCGATATGCCTACGCCGTATAGGCCCATGTTCGGGTCTTTTAGGCCGCCTGAGAGATAATAGCTCGCGAGTATCGCGATAGCGACAACGATCACAGGCACAGATGTGGACAGCATGCCGACTGATACGCCGCTGATTATAACGGTCGCCGGGCCGGTGAGCGCCTGTTTGGCTATCTCTTTGGTTGGGCCGTATCCGGATGAGGTAAAAAATTCGGTTGAGAGCCCGATCAATACACCCGCTGCAAGCCCGGAAAGGACAGCGTAATAGATACCTATATAGTTCGCCCCCAGCGAGAGCCTGACAACCAGAAAAGACGCGATTGCGACCAATATAGAACTTGAGAATACGCCCTTCCTAAGCGCGGCCAGGAGCGCTGACTGCTCCGCCTTCTCTTTGGATCTCACGAAGAACGTGCCTATGATAGACGAAACGACTCCAACCGCGGCCATAACCATGGGTATGGTTATGGACTCCAGGCCCAGGCCGAACTTCGCGAACGCCGCCGCGCCGAGCGCCATTGTGGCGACGATAGACCCAACGTAAGATTCGTAAAGGTCCGCGCCCATCCCTGCTACATCGCCTACATTGTCGCCGACATTGTCAGCTATCACAGCCGGATTCCTTGGGTCGTCTTCCGGTATCCCGGCCTCAACCTTGCCGACGAGGTCCGCTCCGACGTCAGCCGCCTTTGTGAATATGCCGCCGCCGACTCTGGCGAATAGCGCCTGGGAACTCGCCCCCATCCCAAAACAGAGCATCGCTTGAGTGATCAGCGTGATCTTGTCAACGCCGATTGGAAGCGGATGGGTTGAATAATACCAATTTAGGAAATAGTACCATATGGATAGATCCAGGAGGCCCAAGCCCACAACGACGAGCCCCATGACCGCGCCTGAGGAGAACGCTATCCTAAGGGCGCCGTCTAAACTCGACCTTGCCGCGTTCGCTGTCCTGGAACTAGATTTTGTGGCTATTGTCATGCCTATGAAGCCGGAAAGGCCTGAGAAGAAACCGCCTGTCAGGAACGCGAAAGGCACAAATATGGGAAGATATTTATTCAGGGCCAGGGCTATCAGTATTCCAAACATGACCAGAAAGAATAGCGATACCCCGATATACTGCCTCTTCAGATACGCGATCGCCCCTTCCCTCACCGACTGGGCTATGGCGCGCATCTCGACTGTGCCTTCATCTGTTTTAAGGACCTTCCACGAGAGATAGCCCGCGAATAAAAGCGCCAATATCGAGCCGGCCGGCGCGAGTATCAATAAATCGAACATAATTACCCTCATATCGATCAGAGAAACCAGAAACCAGAGTACAGTAACCAGAATCTGGTTTCTGGTTACTTCTATTACTCCACCTTAAATGTCTGTTTTCGCTCTGAGCCGACTGAAATCAAAACTATTTTTGTATTCAATAACTTCTCAAGTCTTTTCAGATAGTCCTTGGCCTTCTTCGGCAGCTTTCCATAAGAAGTTATCCTCGTAGTATCCTCACCCCAGCCGGGAAGCTCTTTGTATACAGGTTCGCAATTCTCCAGCACCTCGATATCGGACGGAAAATTTTTATACGTCCTTCCTTCATATTTATATGAGGCGCAGACCTTTATGCTCTTTAACTCATCGAGCACATCGAGTTTAGTAACGACTATCTCGTCTATGCCGTTCACCATCACGGAGTGGTTTACCAGACAGGCGTCGAACCAGCCGCAGCGGCGCGGCCTGCCTGTGGTGGCGCCGAATTCGCGCCCTTTCTTCCTGATCCTGGCCATGAGGTCCTCCGGGAATTCCGTAGGAAAGGGCCCTTCGCCGACCCTTGTCGTATACGCCTTCACAACGCCAACTACCTTATCTATCTTGGTCGGGCCTACGCCCGCGCCTATGCATGCGCCGCCTGCTGTCGCGCTGGATGATGTGACAAATGGGTATGTGCCGTGGTCAACGTCCAGGAGCGTGCCTTGCGCCCCTTCAAAGAGCAGCCTCTTCTTTTTCCTTATCGCCTCATGCAATATCCGGGCGACATCAGCGATATACGGTTTCATCTTGGCCCCATAATCGAGATACTCCCCGAAGAGGGCATCGAAGGCGTATCCGGGATCACCGTATATCTTGGTCAATATGGCGTTCTTCTCATCGAGTACGCTCTTTAACTTTTCCTTCAAGACATCCGCGTTTATCAGATCCACAGCCCTTATGCCGGTACGCGCAACCTTATCGGCATAACAGGGGCCTATGCCCCGCTTGGTTGTCCCGAGCCTATTCTTATTCTTAAGCTCTCTCAACTCATCGAGCCTCTTGTGGTATGGAAATATTATGTGGGCCTTATCGCTTATGAGGAGCCTGGAGCCTGTATCTACGCCTTTGGTCTTTAATATGGCTATCTCTTCCAGGAGCGCTTTGGGGTCTATCACCACGCCATTGCCGATAACGCAGATCTTTTTCTTATGCAGGATCCCGGAAGGGACCAGATGCAGGACAAATTCATCTTCGCCTATTACGACGGTATGTCCCGCGTTGTTGCCGCCCTGGTATCGTATGACATAATCCGCGCGCGAGGCAAGTATATCTATGATCTTGCCCTTGCCTTCATCGCCCCATTGCGCTCCAACAAGAACTATATTCGGCATCTCATCTACCTTTCGTAGGTCTTGCGCGGGGGCTGCGGAGGAGGGGTATATGCCCGGGCCGGCTGCGAAGGGATAACAGGCGCAGGGCGAGGAGGCATAATGACCTTTGGCGGGGTCTGGACATGGATCATCTTTTGGATATTCTGGATATTCTGTATACTCCTGACCTGCTCCAATTGGCGCTGTATCCTCTGTGTGTGTAAAAGCGTCCTCGCCTGGTGGACCCTTGCCGATAGGCTGTCGAGGAAATCCATATCCAGATCCTCCAGGGCCTTCATCGTCCCATCCCCTGATTTGAACATATAATACTGCCTTCCCGAGTCGTCTTTGAACTTGGCTATGCCGGGGACAAAAGGGAGGATATCTTCGTCGCCCAATTCATCTACAATCTCCGCCACAATCTCAGGCCTTGTCATTTTGTTTTTCTTAGGCTCCGCGGACTGCGCGATTCCGTGCCAGAGGTTTACGCATATCACTGCCGTCATTGCGAGGGCAAAGCCCGAAGCAATCTGACTGTATCTCATATGCCGCTACGGCGCCATCGTGAATATCTTGCGGGCTATATCCGGATGCTTTGCGATAAATCTCAACTCATCCTCCACAAGCGGCTTCTGGGTATGGACGTTGGCGTATCTGACAAGTTCCAGCACCTTGGCCGCCTCTCTGTCGTTTTTGAACTTTATCTCCAGTTTCTCATAGACGTTTCTGAAGCCCTTTATGCCGCTGTACTCTCCGGCTGTGATCTGCCTGCCGGTCTCTATGATCTCCGGCTCACCTCTGCCTAACTCCTCAAAGTCATAGAGCTCATAGTTTCGCCTGTCCTTAAGAGCGCCGTCGGCGTGTATGCCCGATTCATGGGCGAACGCGTTCGCTCCGACGCCGGGCTGATTTATGGGGATAGGGACACCGAAGGCGTAGGATGCGTACTTGGCTGTCTTCCATGCGCACGAGAGCTTCACCCTCTCATCCAGCTGATACTTGCCTGTTATGCCGCTGGCGTATTTTATAGCCAAGATCACGCTCACCAGGTCAGCGTTGCCTGCCCTCTCGCCCATGCCGTTGACTGTCGTATTTATATAAGCGTCTACGCCGGCGTCTATGGCGGCCTTTGCCCCGGCGATCGAGTTAGCTACAACCAGACCCAGGTCATTGTGGCAGTGGAGCTCTATCGGGATCTTCACCTCTTCGGCGATCACCTTTACCCTCTCATAGATCGTAAAAGGATCGTCATAGCCGAGCGTATCGCAGTATCGAAATCTGTTTGCCCCGTGGCGCTTTCCGGCCCGGGCGAATTTTATCAGGAAGTCAAGATGCGTCCGCGAGGCGTCTTCGGCATTGACGCCTATTATCTTGATGCCTTTTTTGCGCGCCAGGACAACCGCATCTGTCATCTCCCTTATCACGTCCTCTTTCGTATATTTTCCCTGAAACTTTCCATTTATCATCTGGTCCGACGTGGATATGGACAGGTTGAGGTTCTCAACCTTGGTCACGGCAGCCGCCTTCTCCACATCCTCTTTTATCGCCCTGATCCAGCCGCTCAATATGATCGGCTTCAGGACGCCGATGCGCGCAAGTTCCAGGTTCGCGTTCAGGTAATTTGTCTCGTGCCTTGTCACGGGAAACCCGAATTCGCTCTGATAGACGCCTATCTCGTTGAGATAGATGTTTATCATCGTCTTCTGGAGTTTAGCGAGCCCCAGCCTCGATGTCTGGACGCCGTCTCGATTCGTCACATCTAAGATATATATCCTGTTCGCTTTCTTCAAGTTGCGCCCTCCCTACACCTTTATCGCCTTCACTTCGTAGATATTCTTCGCTCTTCTTAGCTCGTCGAGGACATCCTTTGGCGCAGCCTGGTCAATGTTTACAACTGAAAACGCCAAACCGCCTTTGGCCTCCCTGCCAAATGACATGGCCGCGATATTGATATTATTCCTTCCCAGGATAGTGCCGATCTGCCCTATGATGCCGGGCACGTCCTTATTCTTTATGACAAGCATATGCCCCTCCGGGACAGAGTCGACGTAAGAATCATTGATCTTCACGATGCGCGGGTCCACCTTAGTGAACAGCGTCCCCATGATGGAGAGCTTCGACCTGTCAGTCTCGACCTCCACCCATATGAGGCTTGAGAAGTCCTCCATCTCCGCTGTCTTCATCTCGATTATGTTTATTCCGCGTTCTTTAGCTATGACCATGGCATTCACAAAGTTCACTGTCTCCTGCAGGATCGGCGTAAGCATGCCTTTCATGATCGAGATGGTAAACGGCGACAGATCGTACCGGAGGAGATCTCCGACATATCTTATCTTCACGCGCCTGACATGGCCTTCAACTAACTGCGCCTGCATCGCGCCTATCTTCTCAGCCAGTTTTAGATATGGCTCTATCACCTTAAATGTCTCTGGCTCCACTGACGGAAAGTTGACGGCATTCCTCACGCCTCTATCCAGAAGCGCGTCCCGGATCGTATTCGCGACATCTATAGCCACAGCCGCCTGAGCCTCTTCTGTTGACGCGCCGAGGTGCGGGGTCAGAAGCACCTTGTCTAATTTCATAAGCCTCGGGTCCTTCGGCGGCTCTTTTTCAAAGACATCGAGAGCGGCGCCAGCCACCTTGCCTGAGGTTATTCCCTTGATGAGCGCGTCTTCATCGACAATTCCGCCGCGCGCGCAATTTACAATGCGCACCCCCTTTTTCATCATCCCGATAGCCTTCTCTCCGACCAGGTGCCTCGTTTCATCTGTGAGAGGTGTGTGCGCGGTGATATAATCCGACCTTTTAAATATGTCCTCAAGGCTCACGGGCTCGACCCCAAGCTGTTTCGCCTTCTCAAGAGATAGATACGGATCGTATGCGAGCACCGTCATCTCGAAACTTATAGCCCGCTTGGCAACCTCTGTCCCTATCCTGCCCAAACCTATGATGCCGAGCGTCTTTCCGTATAACTCCACCCCCATAAATTTCTTCCGCTCCCATTCCCCCTTTTTCATGGAGAGGTCTGCTGGCGCTATGTTTCGCGAGAGCGCGAGGATCATGGACAATGTATGTTCCGCTGTCGAGATGGTATTGCCTCCCGGCGTATTTACAACTATAATCCCCTTCTTTGAGGCGGCCGCCAGATCAACGTTGTCAAGGCCTACCCCTGCCCGGCCTATGATCTTCATCTTATCGCAGGATTCTATGATTGCCTTTGTTACCTTTGTAGAGCTCCGCACCACAAGGGCGTCATAATTCTTGACTATCTTTTTCAGCTCTTCCGGATCGAGGCCTGTCTTGACATCAACCTTGAAGCTCTTTTGGCCTTCAAGTATATCGACAGCCTCTTTTGACAGCGAATCGCTTATCAGGATTTTAAATGACATGTCTTCTCCTTGTAATAGCATAAGTAACCAGAAACCAGTAACCAGTAACCAGTAAATAAGTCATCTATGCGGAATTTCAAGAATTATCTTTTCTGCGGCGCCAACGCCTCTGCCAGGTTCCAGCTTATACCCCATCTCGGTCAGCACAATCTCCAGGGCCGACATGGCTACTATGCAGTCGAAATTCTCCATGAAGCCTAAATGCGCTATCCGGAATATCCTCCCCTTTAACTCCGACTGGCCGCCGGCGACAGTGACTCCGTATTTATCGCGCATGGTCTTGACCAGGAGTTCGCCATCGATGCCGGCTGGGACATTTACAGGCGTAACGGCGTTGGACGGGCTGGATGAATAGATCGCGAGCCCCAGCGCCCTGACGCCCTCTCTGGCGGCCTTTGCCATCTTTGAGTGGCGCGCCAGCACATTATCCAGACCCTCGTTTAAAATTATCTCGAGGGATTTTTGCAGCCCTACGAACAGGCTTACCGCTGATGTAAACGGCGTATCGTTTTCCTCCAGGGCCTTCTTGTATTTTTTCAGGCTGAAATAATATTTTGACAGCTTCGATACTTCGGCCTTCTTCCACGCCTTCTTGGAGACCGCTGTAAACGCCAGGCCCGGCGGTATCATCAATCCCTTCTGCGACCCGCTGAGGGCCATGTCAACGCCCCACGCGTCTGTCTGCAGGTCGTCCGCCCCGAGGCCGCTTATCGCGTCTACCACAAGCGCGGCGTCGTAATCTTTCACAATCGCACCTATAGATTTTATATCGTTAACCGTTCCGGTGGATGTCTCGCTGAGCGTCGTATATACAGCCGAGACGCCTTTATTCTTATCGAGCGCCTTCTTGACCTCGGATGGGTCCACCGCCTTGCCCCACTCTACGTCTATCGGAATGAACTCTATACCGTAGGCCTTGCACAGTTCGCCGAACCTCTCGCCGAATTTTCCGCCCTGCACCACGATCGCTTTGTCTCCGGGTGAAAGGAGATTGGCCACAGACGCCTCCATCGCCCCTGTGCCGCTCGAAGTGAATACGCATATATCGTTTGTGGTCTTGAAGACCGTCTTCAGGCCTTCATTCACCTTTTTGAATATCGCCTGATACTGCGGCGTCCTGTGGTGGATTATAGGTTTCGCCATCTCCAGCAGGACATCCGGAGGGACCGGCGTGGGGCCCGGGGTCATAAGGTAATTTTTTTTCACTTTGCGCTCACCTTCTTCTTGCTTATATTCGCTATAACCTCATCGACTAAGCCATATTCCTTGGCTTCCTCGGCAGACATGAAGTGGTCGCGATCGGTGTCTTTCTTTATCTTATCCAGGTTCTGGCCTGTATGTTTTGCCAGTATCTCCTCAAGCCTGGCCCTCAGGCGCAGTATCTCCTGGGCTTGTATGCTTATATCCGCCGCCGCGCCCTGCACCCCTCCCCACGGCTGGTGGATCATGATCCTGGCGTGCGGAAGGGCGTAACGCTTTCCTTTTGTCCCCGCGGCCAGGAGGAGCGCGCCCATGCTGGTGGCCTGGCCGACGCAGTATGTATTGACATCGGGCTTCACGAACTGCATGGTGTCATATATCGCGAGCCCGCTTGTAACATGGCCGCCCGGGGTATTGATATACACCTCTATGTCCTTATCCTGATCTTCCATCTGAAGAAATAACAACTGTGCGATGATGATGTTTGAGACGTTGTCGTCTATGGCGGTGCCTATAAATATGATCCTGTCTTTTAAGAGGCGCGAATATATGTCATATGCCCTCTCTGCCCTGCCCGTTGTCTCTATAACCATTGGAACGAGTATGCTCATGTCAACCTCCTGTGTAACAACATAAGTAACCAGAAACCAGAGTACAGAAACCAGATTCTGGTTACTGGTTACTGGTTACTTTAATTACATTCGCCTCTTTCAACAGAAACCATATTGTTTTATTCTCGCGGACTTGTTCTTTTAGACTCTCTATAAGGCCCTCTTTTTGGTAATACTCCTTGACCTTGTCTATCGGCTGGTTGACCTTGACGGAGATAGCCTTGAACGCGTCCTCTAATTCCGCTTCATCAAGCCCTATCCCCTCTTTTCTGGCGATCTCATCCAACAGAAAGGCAAGCCTTATCCGCTTGGCGGCATCCGGCCTGAACCGCTCCTCAAACTCTTTTTCCTTGGAGTCTATCTCCTCTTTTTTGAAACCCTTTTCGGCTAATTTGGCCTTTGCGTCCTCTATGATATAATGAAGCTCTCTTGCGACAAATGATTTCGGAACGCTGAAGGTATTCGCGTCCACAAGTTTTGCGAGGAGCTGTTTCTCCATATCCTGCTCAATCTGATTTTGAAGATGCGCCTTCATCTCTTCTCTGATATCGTTGTTAAGCGCCTCCAGGCTGTCTTTCCCGAGATCCTTCGCGAAGTCATCGTCCAGATTCGGGAGCTGTCTTAACTTAATCTCTTTCAGCTTGACGTGATATACGGCCTTCTTTCCCGCCATATCCTTATTTGGATATTTTTCAGGCAGAACGACTTCGCAGTCCCTCTCCTCCAGCTTCTTCATGCCGGCCATCTTGGCCGCGAGCCCCGGCATCAGCGTAAGCGATTCCTCCTCCACCAGGAGCCAGATGTTCTCTCTGGTCTTATGTATAGGTTTTTCGTCAACGAAACAGCCCAGATCGCATATGGCGTAATCCCCGATCACAAGAGGCCTGTCCTCCTGCGATATATATTTCGCGTTTATGATCCGCAGATTCTCAAGTGTTTTGGAAACATCTTCTTCCTTCAATTCCAGCGCCTTTTTTTCAATTTTTATGCCTTTATAGTCCTTAAGCTTTATCTCCGGCCTTGTATCCACCTTCGCCTTAAATGTGAGCGGCTGCCCGGCCTTAAAGGTGAGATCCATGATCTCCGGCGTGCTTATTGGATGGACTCCGTGTTCCTCAAGCGCCATGGAATACGCCTCGGAGATCAGGCTCTTTAACGCCTCCTCTTCGGCCTTCTTCCTGTGGTGCTTCTTCACAAGATCCCGCGGCGCTCGCCCCGCGCGAAAGCCCGGGATCTCAACCACCCTCGAAAGCTCATCGTACACATCCTCGATGGCCCTCGCGATTGTCTCCTGGCCAACCTCTATCTCAAAGTGCGCCTCGCACTCATCTGTTTTCTTAATTTTTGTTTTCATCGCATCCCGATGCTTAATTCTACCACAAGTCTCTCACATTGTAAACTTCTCGCCTAAGTATATCTCTCTGGCGCGCGGGTCCGAAACAAGCTCATCTTTCGTCCCGGATATCAGTATCCTGCCTCCGGCCATCAGGTAGGATCTATCCGTTATAGTCAGGGTCTCGCGCACATTATGGTCTGTCAACAATATGCCCAGCCCCTTTCCCTTCAACTCCTTTATTATCTCCTGGCATTCTGCCACTGCTATAGGGTCTATGCCGCTGAATGGCTCGTCCAAAAGAAGAAAGAGGGGATTCGTGACGAGGGCCCTGGTTATCTCCAGCCTCCTCTTCTCTCCGCCTGAGAGGGTATACGCCTTGGCCTTCCGCAGATGCGATATCTTCAACTCCTCCAACAGCTCGCCCAGGCGTCTCGAACGCTCCCGGGGAGAAAAACCCAGCGTCTCCAGGACAGCCATGATATTCTCTTCAACGGTCAACTTTCTGTATATCGACGGATCCTGCGCCAGGTAGCCTATGCCGCATCTCGAGCGCATATACATGGGTACCTTTGTTATATCCTTCTGGTCGAATATTATCCTGCCGTCATCGGGCGTGGTGACTCCGGTTATCATGTAGAAGGTCGTTGTCTTTCCCGCGCCGTTCGGGCCCAAAAGACCTACGATCTCGGCGCGCTTTACGTTTATGTCGACGCCGTCCACTACATTCCTGCCGCCGTACGTCTTGCGCAAACCCCTTGTCTCTAATAGGTGCATGACTCTATCCTTGCCAACGGGACACCCTGCATCCAGACCAAATGCTAATCATGGCAGGGTGTCCCGATGCTTGTACCTAAAAATTTCCCTCCAGCCCGCCCTCCTGATAAAAGACGAGCTTGGGCCTGCCATTCAAGATAACCTTCTTCTGGGCGGCGATGTATGTCGCCCTGTCGCTGTATGAAATATTCTCTCCGCGCGTTATCTTGACATGGCCGATGGCGATTACCTTGTTTATCTTCTTCGTCCTGGTGTTGAGCAGCACGACTATCTTATCCGCGTCTATCTCGCTGCCCTCGTTTAAGACCTTTACATTCTTCGAAAAGTGGGCCTTGTTTTTCTGGTAATTGAACTCAACGTCGCCGTCGCACGTTATGATGGTCATCCCTTTTTTCTTCGGGCTGGCGCCCTTTACCTTGTCCTTGCCCGTTATATCGCCTAACGAAAAGTCGACATACTCTTCAGCCATCCGCGGCGTGTTGTCTATGGTTACCTTGACGTTCTCTTCCAGAGTCACATTATTCCTGGATTTATCATAGACGCCCTTATCCGCGCTCAATGTCGCCTGCGCCTCATCGCCAAAGGTCTTTGCCACAATATTATTCAGCTTTATTTTATCCCCCTGCATGGTCTCGGCTGAGTCGCCCTGGATATCCCATTGCTTATCGCCTTTTTCGGAAAATCCTTCAAGATTGAACGCGAGGACCTTTTGCTGGGGGGTGTTTTTATTCTGCTCTACCTCGGCTGCGGCGGCTGCGCCGGGTGAGACGGCGCAGCCCGCGATAAAAATGAGCGAGGTTAACGCGAAGATGGCGTTTTTCATACGACCTTAGTCTTCCATCGCTTGTGCATCCACACCCACTGGTCCGGATTGCGTTGTATATAGGACTCTATCCTGTTCGACCATTTTTTGGTATTTGACACAAGATCGCTCTGTCTATCGCCTGTGTCATCCAGCTCCAGGGGATCGTCTATAAAAAGTTTGTGCGCATCGCCTTCTCTTATGATACAGCACGGCAAAATCCTGGCGCCGCTTGCGGAGGCCATGGCAACAGGACTTGAAGGCGTGTAGGCCGGCATCCCGAAGAAATCCACGAAAACGCCGTCTACGCTGTCCACGTCCTGATCGGCCAGGATGCCGATTATTCCGTTGTCCTTTAAAACCCTCAATATCTTCTTGGGCGAATCGTCGCGATAGATGACATCGAGGGCATGAAAACCTCTTAAGGCGTTTAAGAATTTATCGTATCTGTCGAAATATATCCGGCGCGCGATCACGGCGCCCTTATACCCTTTCAATTTTATCGCCAGCGCCAGAAGCTCCCAGTTGCCGATGTGTCCTGTTACGAGAATCGCCCCTCTTCCTGATTCGAGCGCCCTGTCGAGTTTTTCAAGCCCGATTACAGACACCGCCCTGTCGATGTTGCCGCGGTTTATCTTTGGAAAATTGAGGAGCTCGACGCCGTTCTTGCCAATATTTTCAAAGACCTTTACGCCGATGCCTTTTATCTCTCGACGCGTCTTCTTTCTGCCCAACGCCGCTCTAAGGTTCGCTAAAGTCAAGTTTCTGTAATGCGGCAGGATATAATATGAGATCCGGCCGAGGAGGCCGCCGATGGGCCTTGAGCATTTTAGCGGGAAGAGATAGATAAGAAACGCGCAGACCCTCGTGAGGTAATATAATACATACCTCCTATATCTATATTTCATATATCAGGAAATTATATTAACATGGCAGGTCCAAAAAAACAAGCGAAAATAGGCGCTGTCCCTATTTAAGGATGCGGCGGGCATTGAGGACGTCCTGTCTTATGGCGTTTGACAGAGACTCCTTATTGTGGAAATGCCTCTCATCTCTCAATTTTTTGACGAAGAAGATCTCCAGGTCTTCGCCGTAGATATGCCTCTTTTTTAAACCGAATATATGCGCCTCGACAACAGGTTCGGCGCTTTTTCCGAACGTAGGCTTAAAGCCGATATTCAATACGCCGCCGTATAACTTGTCTCTGTATTTGACCTCGACTGCGTATACGCCGCTTGGGGGTATGGCCTCGTGGTGAGGATTGACGTTCGCGGTTGGATATCCCAAAACCCTGCCGACCTTGGAGCCGTGAACAACCGTCCCGAGCACGGATACCCGCCTGCCCAGGAGGGTTGAGGCGCCTTCCAAATCACCTCTTGTTATTAAGGCCCTTATGAGGCTTGAAGAGACGCACCTGCCGCCAATCTCAAGGACATTTATC
>JAHFGN010000002.1:0-10102 GCA_023247415.1 Candidatus Omnitrophota bacterium | reverse complement strand
GGAGTCACAGAAAAACCGAATTCCGCGCCGAGAGTTTTCAACAATTCTATATCGCCTTCCTTATGCGCGCCAAAACGAAAGTCGCTGCCGACAACTACCTCTTTCGCGTTGACCTTCTCCACCAGATATTTCTTTATGAAGTCCCGGGGAGCCAGCGCGGCCATACGCTTCGTAAATTTAAGCACTACCAGCATGTCTACGCCGAGGGCTTCGATGAGACGGATCCTGTGACTTAAGGAGATAATGGTCTTTGGGGCTTTTTGCGGGTGGAGGACCTTGAACGGATGAGGGTCGAATGTTATGGCAGCGCTTTTCGTATTTAAATCTTCCGCCCTCTTAACGACATAGGATATAATCTTCCTGTGCCCGATGTGAACGCCGTCGAATATTCCTATTGTTGCTACCAAACCTCTCCTCATAGCTCAATAAGCGTCTTCGCCAGTTCTTCGCGGGAGATACACTTGAGCCTTTCGAAGGGAATAGCGTCTTGGATAGTGGACCCGCCGCTCGCGGTGCGGCGCAGAGATTCGAGATACGCGCCGCAGCCAAGCCTTTCGCCTATGTCAGAGGCGAGCTGCCGCACATATGTCCCCTTAGAACAGGCGACCTCAAAATCCACAAATGGGAGGTTGAAGGCTTTCAATTTTAATGATGTTATGACAACCTTCTTTGGCGTCCGTTCGACTTCTATGCCCCTCCTGGCGAGCTCATACATCTTTTTTCCTTTTATCTTTACGGCTGAATACATCGGCGGAATCTGCGGGACCTCGCCTGTAAATTCATCGAATACCTTTTCTATATCGGCGCGCGAAAAACTAAGCGCTTGAGCGTCCTGGGTGATCTTTCCGTCCCTATCCCCCGTATCTGACCTGGCCCCAAGCGTCATGCGCCCGGAATATTCTTTGTCGCGGCTTGACAACCTGGAGGACTCCTTTGTGAACCGCCCCAGCAGCATGACGAGCAGGCCTGTAGCCATCGGGTCGAGCGTCCCGGCGTGGCCGACTTTTTTTATCCCGAATCGCCGCCGAATAAAATCCACGACATCGTGGCTCGTCATCCCGGCGGGTTTGTCAACGATTAGTATTCCGTCCATTTATGCCCGATGCGGCTTGACAAACTCCTCGACTTTATCGAGTATCTTACCCCTCACATCCGAGAGTTCGCCTGTTACCGTGCAGCCTGCCGCGCGCTTGTGGCCTCCTCCGCCGAAGAGGCTCGCGATCTCATTGACGTCCACCTCGCCTTTGGAGCGGAAGCTCACCATTATAAGATTTTTGTCAGCCAGATGCTCTTTAAACACGACCGCCACCTCGACCTTGTCGATGGACCGGGCGTAGTTGACTACGTTTTCTGTCTTGGATATATCCGCTCCGGAGGAGCGCAGCATCTCCTGCGTTACCTCTATATACGCCACGTCGCCCGCCTCATTCATCTTCAACGCTGTCAGGGCAGACCCCAGGAGTTTTATCTCCGGCACTGACCTTCGCTCATATATGTTCATAGCTATCCACGCGGGATCAAGCCCGTAGCTCAAGAGGTCGCTTGCTATCTCGTGCGTATTGGGGCGCGTATTGTCGTATGTAAACGAACCCGTATCTGTCAGGATGGCGGTGTAGATATACATCGCGGCCTCTTTTGTGAGCTTGCGCCTCATCTCCTTATAGATATACCAGATCATCTCGCCGGCGGAGGACGCGAACGGCTTCACCCAGTCTATGTCGCCGAACCTTTCATTCGAGACGTGGTGGTCGATATTGACGATAAGCTTGTCTTCAGTGATCAGGTCCCGCACCTTGCCTATCCTCTTCAGGCTCGGGCAGTCCAGGACAAGCGCCGCGTCGAAGTCCCTTTTCAAGGTCAGATCATTGGAGGCGTCTTTTGTCTTTGGAAGGAAGAGGTAATTGACCGGGATGGGGTCATTATCCACTATGTAGACCTTCTTCTTCATCCCTTCAAGGAGCTTTGCCATGGCCAACTGGCTGCCTACAGAATCCCCTTCCATATTCACATGAGATGTTATAAGGAAGCTGTTATTCTCCCTTATCGCCTCTATCACCTTTTTTATCGACATCGCGCTTCTCCTCTTTCTCCTTATTTATCTTATCCAGGATATGATATATATCCTGCGTATGCGCAAAAGACTTATCCAATTCAAACGCTATCTCAGGCGTAAAACGAAGCATCAGCCTCTCGCCTATCAAACTCTTTATGTATCCCTTGGCGCTGTTTAAGGCTGCTAAGGTGGATTTTTTTTTATTATCTTCCAGCACGGTAAAATATATCTTCGCGAATCTCAAGTCCTTTGTCAGGTTCACCTCCGTTATGGTGGTGAAGCCAAGCCTCGGGTCCTTCAGCTCATACTGGATTATCTTGGAGACCTCCTGCCTTATGGCCTCCTGAACGCGCTCAGGCCTTACGCCTCCTGCCATGTAAACCTCACATTAACGTATCAATTTTTTTGCATAGACAAGCTCGTCGGCCTTGCTTTTAAGATAGCCGTCTACCTTCCTATATAAGACCTTGTCGAGTATCTTCTTAAAGCCTGGCCCAGGCTCGAGCCCGATTGCCTTCAGGTCCCGGCCGTTTATCTCAAGGCGGGTCCTGTGATATCGGGTGAAGAACTCCTCTATCTTAGACCTTACTTCCTGAGACGGCGCCTTCGCCATTATGGCGAGTATCACTTCGTAGGGAAGCGGTTCTAATAGGGCGAATATGCGGTGAGGCCTTACACTCTTTTTCCCGATTACAGCGACTGCCCTTTTATATATCTTTTTGAAGGCCAGAAGCCTAAGCCTATCGCGGTTTGAAAATACGAACTTCCCGCACAGACTGTGGAGCTCATTATAACCCAAATCATCCACCAACGCCATTAAATATAAGAGCCACCCGTCTATCGCGCGGCCGCCAAGAGTAGAATTCCGATACCATGCCGTACAATCGCCGATAGATTTGAATAACGCCTCCATCCGCCTGGAAAATCTTATTGCCGGGTGGATAAAGGCCAGCTCGTGGAGCGAGTCCATGCGCCGCAGGCCTTTGAGCGGATCCGGCTCTTTCAAAATCAGAACGAGCTCATCACGTATCCTCTGTTTTTCTGTCCTATCGAACATCTCCCGGCTTACAGCGCGCTTGAGCAGATCCTCTGTATGAGCGTCTATCCTGAATCCGAACCTCTGTTCGAACCTGACCGCCCTGAATATCCTGGTCGGGTCATCGATGAAGCTTGAGTCATGCAGGACCTTTATGCGTCCAAGCCCGAGGTCTCGCTCTCCTCCGAAGAAGTCGATGAGCTGGCCGAAGTTCGCGCTGTTCAGGCTTACGGCCATCGCGTTTATGGTGAAGTCCCGCCTTATGAGATCGTTCTTTAAACTGCTGAACTCCACTGTCGGCAGCGCGGCCGGAGCTTCATAAAGTTCTTTTCTGGCTGTGGCTATGTCTATCTTCAAGGCCTCTGGGGTATATACGCTCGCGGTGCCAAACCGCCTGTGGACCACAAGGCTGCCGCCTAACTTTTTGGCCAATACACCGGCAAAGCGCATGCCGTCTCCTTCAACGACAATGTCCAGGTCCATGTTTCGTCTGCCCATGACAAGATCCCGCACAAGCCCGCCGACAACGAAGGCGGAGCAGTTGTTTTGATCGGCAAGGGCCCCTATCTTCTTTAAGAGGGCCATTGTGCCTCTCGGCAAAAGCCTCGCCATTTTCTTTGAGAGATTCTTCACAACGCGCTTTTCGATCGGCGCCATGCGGGCTCCAACTCTAGGGGCGGGGATGGAATTGCTTGTGGATCAGCTTCAGCCTGTCTTTGCTTATATGTGTATAGATCTGCGTTGTAGAGATATCGGCGTGGCCGAGAAGTTCCTGTACGACCCTCAAGTCCGCGCCTCTCTCCAAAAGGTGCGTGGCGAACGAATGACGCAGGGTATGCGGCGTCACCTCTTTTTTTATCCTCGCGGTTTTCACATAATGCCTGACCATCTTCCAGAAAGACTGCCGCGACATCTTCTTTCCGAGTCTTGTCAAAAATAGATGGCCTTCGGCCTTATTCTTCATGAGCCTGGGCCTCGCGTCCTGGATATACCTCTCGAGCGCGCGCCTGGCCTTCCTCCCGAACGGGATGATGCGCTCTTTTCCGCCTTTGCCTCTGCATTTCACAAAGCCGACATCAAGATTCAGATTGTCCATGGTTACGTTGATCAATTCCGATACCCTCATCCCGGTAGCGTAGATCAGTTCAAGAGAGGCCTTGTCCCTCAGGCCCATCCAATCCCTTGCGGCCGGGGCCGATAAAAGCCTGTCGACCTCAACAGTCGTCAGGGCATTCGGAAGGCTTCTTATGAGCTTCGGGGATTCCAGGAGAGAGGCCGTGTCTTCTTTTAGAAGATTGTCCTGTATCAGAAACCGAAAGAACGCCTTTATGGCCGCGAGCGTCCGCGCGATGGAATTGCCCGAGAGCCCCGCATCTTTGAGCGACATCAAAAAATTGGTTATATCCTGCCTCTTTACCTTCGCGATGTCTCCGGCGCCGCTTGCCTCAAGATACTGGATAAATTTCGCGAGGTCCCTCGAATATGCCAAAATGGTATTTTGACTCAATCCGCGCTCAAAAGATAGATAATTTAGAAACGCCTCGACCAGCTCTCTCATAGGAAAGGATTATTCCGTTTCTCTTCGCCTATTGTGGTGTCCGGGCCATGGCCGGGATAGACGATTGTATCATCATCCAATACAAGGAGTCTTTCATCTATGGATTTGAGCAATTTATCCTCATCGCCTCCGGGGAGGTCTGTCCTGCCGACTCCGCCGCAAAACAGGGTGTCTCCTGTAAATACGGCATTCTCCATCTTCAGGGAGATACTGCCCGGCGTATGCCCCGGCGTGTGAATCACCGAAAGCGAAAGACGGCCGAACTCTATCACATCCGCGTCCTCCAACAGGCGCGCCGCCCTTGGCGATGATATATTCAGAAAGAAACTCGCGGACAGATTTTTTACGGGGTCTGTTAAAAATCCGGCATCCAGCTTATGTATCAATACAGGCAGACCCAGCGCGTTGTTCGCGCCTATGTGATCTCCGTGGCCGTGCGTGTTTATTATGTATTTGCCTTTAAGAGAATGTTTCTCAAGCAGAGATTTTATCCTATTGCCTTCCGCGCCGGGGTCTATGATAACCGCCTCAAGGGACGAGCCGCATCCGACTATATAACAATTGGAGCCCATGGGCCCGACAGCGAGCTTAAGCACCATCGTCGAAACCCTTCTTGAGGCAGTCCTTTACCTTCTTATACCTGAAGCCGCCCGCTATTTCCTTCTCCTCTTTTTCTAATATCCGCCTTATGTACGCAGTGTTATACGTAGACGCCTCGTCTCCGGCGATGACCGCCCTCACCTTTTCCAATTCAGATATGTGAGGGGCGATCTTAGAGGCCGCCTCCGGAGTGAGCATATTCCGCATATCCTTTAAATTCTCGATTGCCTCTTCGATACAGCTCATGTCCTTCTTATGGTTCTGGCCCATGACCTGAAGCAGTTCAGAATGCCAGGTCTTCCAGAATACGTAGTGCCGCTGGTAGAGTTCCTGTGTCGGCTTCTTCTGGTATTTTTTAACTGCCTTGTAGCGGGGTATCGTCGACACCGGGGCCTTCTTCTTTCTTGTAAACTTCTTCTGAAGTCCTGCGCAGCCCGACACGCTGAAGGCCAAGACGATCACGGTCAACATGATGAGGCCTTTCTTCATAACCCTCCCACCATCTTTTTAAAGTCTTCCTCGTCTATAATTCTAACGCCTAACTCCCGCGCCTTATCCAGTTTTGAGCCTGGCCCTTCTCCGGCGACCACAAAATCCGTATTTTTACTGACGCTCGATGAGGGCCTCCCCCCAAGCCGTCTGATCAGCTCCTCGGCGTCGCCTCGGGTAAAAGACTTTAATACCCCCGTGAGGACGAACGTCTTGCCCAAGAGCCTTCCAGACGCGCTTGGCGATGCGCCTGACGCGGCCATCTTCACGCCGGCAGATTTCAGTTTTTTGATTATCTTTAGATTCTCATGATTACGGAAGAAACTGCATACGCTCCGGGCAATCACAGGGCCTATTCCCTCAATCGCCGTGATCTCTTCCAGGCTCGCGTCGGAGAGTCTTGCTATCGAATTGAAATTCTCCGCGAGCAGCCATGCCGCGCGTTCGCCCACATGTCTTATCCCGAGCGCGTAGACGAGCCTGTTCAGGTCATTCTCTTTGGATTTCGCTATCGCGCCGATCAGATTTTGGGCGCTTTTCTCGGCCATACGCTCCAATCCTTTGACGCGTTCGAATTCTAAATAGTAGACGTCGCCATAATCTTTTATAAAGGCTTTATCCACTAATTGATCTACTATGGCGTCGCCCAGGCCCTCGATATCCATGGCGTCTCTGGAGGCGAAGTGCAGCGTCTTCTCCTTGATCTGGGCGGGGCATCCCGCGTTCTCGCATCTTATCGCTACCTCATCAGGGCCGGCGGCGAGTTTAGAGCCGCACGCGGGGCACTTTGCCGGGATATGAAAGGCCCGCTCCCCGCCGGTCCTCTTCTCCTTGGCCGCGCTCAATACCTTCGGTATAATCTCACCTGATTTCTCCACATAAACCTTGTCGCCTATTTTTACTCCGAGCCGTTTTATCTCATCGAAGTTATGCAGACTCGCGCGTGAAACCGTTGTCCCGGAGAGGTGGACGGGTTTTAATATCGCGACAGGCGTTATCGTCCCTGTCCTGCCGACCTGCACGATTATATCCTCCAGCTCTGTCAGGGCCTTTTCAGCCGGATACTTATAGGCCATCATCCAGCGCGGGCTCTTGGTCGTAACGCCCAGGGCATCCCTCTGGGCGAGGTCATTGACCTTTATTACGATGCCGTCTATCGCGTACTCTAATTTCCCGCGCCGCTCGCGCCAGGAGCCGCAATACTCTATAACCTCATCTATGTCGCGGCACAGTTTGGAGTCCGGATTCGTCCTGAAGCCTGCGGATTTCAGGTATTGCAGGACCTCAAGGTGGGCTTTGAGCTTTAAACCTTCGATATGCCCTGTCCCCCATATAAAAATATCCAGATGCCTTTTGGCGACAAGCCTCGGATCCAGAAGTTTTAGCGAACCCGCGCACGCGTTTCGCGGGTTGGCGAAGGGCTCTTCTCCGAGCGATTCCTTCTTTTTGTTGATCGCCTCAAAACCTTCTTTCGTCATATACGCCTCGCCCCTTACCTCGATCAGTCTTGGGATGCCAGCGGCATCGCCTTGAAACTCAAGAGGTATCGAGCGTATCGTTTTCAGATTATTGGATATGTCGTCGCCGTTTATGCCGTCGCCGCGCGTGGCGCCTCGGATAAATTTTCCGTTCTCATATAACAATGAGACGCTCACGCCGTCTATCTTCAACTCTGTTATGTACTCAAAGGACGCGCCTTTTAAATTCTTCCTGACCCTTTCGTCAAACTCTTTCATCTCCTCAGCCGAGTAGGTATTGTCCATGCTGAGCATGGGGACGATGTGTCTGGCCTGTTTAAATTCGGCTGCCGGCTCGCCGCCGACGCGCTGCGTGGGAGAATCCGGTGTAATGAATTCCGGATGGACGTCTTCAAGCGCTTTGAGGCGCTTAAGGAGTCTGTCATACTCCTGATCGGAAACTTGAGGGGCGTTCTCGACGTAGTAGAGGCGGTCATGCCCGCGTATCCGGGCCCTCAACTTTTCTATCCTGCTCTCTATATCCTTTTTCATATTTTATTCGCCCGCGCTCAATCTATACGCGAGCTCTGAAGGCAGGCCGGCCTTTAGGATCTTGTCCTGCGCGGTCTTTATGTCGTATTCGACCCGTTTTATCTCCACCGTACTTTTTAGGTCATCATAGACCGCGTACGCGGCCCTGGGGTCTTTGTCCCTCGGCTGGCCGACACTGCCCACATTTATGATATATTTGCCTTCGGAGGATAATTTTATTTTATGGTCCCGTCTGTAGCTTATCCCGTCGTTCCGCAGATGAAACGCGCCCGGGACGTGCGAATGGCCTACGAAGCATATTCTCGAGCGCATAAGCCGGAATGTGGGCGGGGCATCTTTTTCTGAGAGTATATAATTGAAATCTGCCGGCGATTCCAGGGACCCGTGGACCATGGAGAACTCATCCTTCTCATATACCAACTCCAAAGATTTTAGATACCCTATCTCTTCCCATGAGATGACTGCCTCTGTCCACAGGACAGCCTCCCTGGCCGTCTCAACTAACTTTATGGGATCAAAAAGATCGCTCACAGCCCAGTCGTGGTTTCCGGCTATTGTGACGCAGGGCATATTCTCGATCCTGGCTATGCACGCGGACGGGTCAGCGCAGTAACCCACAACATCGCCGGCCATGAGATACTGATCTATCCGCTCCTTGGAATAGGCGTCTAATACCGCCTCCAAGGCCTCGAGGTTGCTATGGACATCAGAGAATATACCGTAACGCATGAGCCTTTAATCAAACCTTATCTCGAAACCGCTGAATTCGCCCGTCGGCTCGGACCAATCAACATCTGTTTCGCGTATGCAGCGGCCCATCTCGCCATTCAACTTTGAGAGAAAATTCTTTAGAATTTTTTCTTCGGCCTCAGCCAATATCTCAACCTTTCCGTCTCTTAAATTCCTCACCCACCCCGCGATCCCCATGCCAAGCGCTATATCTTCGGCGGTATATCTAAACCCAACCCCCTGGACCATCCCGGAATAAAAGACATGAAGACGTCTTTTCATTTTGCGTCTTCCAGGATAAGGCGCATTATCAGCCCTTTGGCCTCCTCAAGACCTCCATCGATGTAGACGCCCGCGATCAAGGCCTCCAGCACGCCCGCCAGATTCGTCGCGTTCTGCCGGCCGCCTGTCTTCTCCTCGCCCTTGCCCAAAAGCAGATACTGCGCCAGGCTAAATTCTTTCGCCTTCCTGCTCAGGTTATCTCTATTGACCAACAGCGACCTCTGCCTTGTAAGCTCGCCTTCGGAAAGGCGCGGGATGGCCTTGCAAAGATGCTCCGACACCACCAAACCCAGGACGCTGTCACCGAGGAACTCAAGCCTTCCGTTGCCATATATATCTTTCTCTTTCGACTCGTAGGCGAAAGACGGATGGGTAAGCGCCTCCCGGATAAGGCACTTATCTTTAAAATGGTATCCGATCACCTCCTCTAATAGCTCAAGATTATTTAAGGTATTCATGTCACTGTCATTTTTAGAGAGATCTTTTTGGGTGAGCCAAACAGAGTTATTGTAGCGCAAACCGCGGGAAATTTAAAGTAGTTTATTGCTTATTGCTTAAGCAAATCTCTGATTTTATCAAGGAGGGTCTGCGGCTCAAACGGCTTGGTGATGCAGGCGTTGGCGCCGACTCTAATTGAAATCTCTTCGCCAAGTGAGGTATGATAATATGAAAAATAAAGAACCTGAATTTATGAAAGAACTCCATCGCATTAGAGCACGGTTAAGCAAAGAATGGAAAAAAATGTCAGACAAAGAGTTTCTTGCCCATATGCATAAGGTTGGAAATAAATTCAAACGGTCTTTGCATCTTCGTAGAACCATTTCTACCTCCCATTCATAATAATCTATATAAAAAGGTGCCTGACCCCTTTTTGTCACCAATAAATCTACGCTTTTCTCTCTTCCGGCTTCTCTCCCGCCCTTCTTTCTTGCCTCTTCAAGTTTCTTTTTAGCAGCTTCGAGTTTCTCGGCTAAAGCTGGTTTTTAAAATGCCCTGTCTTCCTGCCATCTTTCTTACTTCACCCTCAAAATATTTCTTCACCTCATCCCACTTGCAAGGTTTAAGCATTTCTGGCGTTTGACTAACATCTGCGTCAATAAAATAAACTAAACTCTTCTGAATATGAACAATATTCGACGCCAATTTTCCATATTTACGGTCATAAAAAGACAGTGTCTCTTTTAACGTTATTCGCCCTTTAAGACACATAAAATATAAATCCACAAAGGGCAGATTCCAGTTACTAGCGCAACAGATTGACGAATACTTCATGTGGTGTTAAAAAATTTAAGACTTTTCTCGGTCTGTCATTTAGCATATTTTGAGCTCTGTTTATACGACTTAAC
>JAHFGN010000068.1 GCA_023247415.1 Candidatus Omnitrophota bacterium | reverse complement strand
CGTTCGGCCAAACCATGCGGGTTTTGGTTGATAAAAAGTCGGAATGCTGGAGGCAGGATTATGACTTCGTAGTTGTGTGGACGCAGCCCGAGTCTGTCATAGAATCGTTCGGGAAGAAGAAGGCCTAGCTGGATATAGGCGCAAAAGACATAGTGCACGAGGTGGATGAGTTCTGCAGCGCCCTGCTTGGGCTGCGCGAACGGACGCGATGTATATTTGTCCCCACGTGGGCTGCGCCGGCATACAATAGAGGATACGGGATGCTCGATATGAAGCACAACTTCGGCATCGAGAATATATTGATGCAGATGAATCTCAGGGTTTCTCAAAATTTGGATAAGGCGTCAAACATATACCTCCTTAATGCCGAGAGGTGGATCCGGCTTTTAGGCAAAGACGCGTTTAACCCGAAATTGTGGTATATGGCGAAGATCCCATTTGGAAACGAAGTCTTCGCGCAAGCGATGAAGGAGATAAAGGCATCATTGTCCGCCCTTAGCGGCGGTTCAAAAAAGATAATAATACTTGATCTCGACGAGACCTTATGGGGGGGCGTCGCAGGAGAAATAGGATGGCAGAATATAAACCTGGGCGGCCATGACCCTGTGGGCGAGGCGTACGTGGACTTTCAAAGGACGCTCAAGGCCATGACCGGCAGGGGGATCCTGCTGGGGATAGTGAGTAAAAACGAAGAACGTATAGCCCTCGAGGCGATCAAAAATCATCCGGAGATGGCGCTTAGATTGGAAGATTTTGCCGGCTGGAGGATAAACTGGGAGGATAAGGCCAGGAATATCGTCGATTTGGTTTCAGGCCTTAAGCTGACCCTGCAATCCGCGGTCTTCATCGACAATAACCCCGCTGAACGCGAGTTCATCCGGATGTCCCTTCCCGGGGTATTGGTGCCGGAATGGCCGGACGACAAGATGTATTATAAAAAGGCGCTGCTAAGCCTTTCCTGTTTCGACACTGCATCAGTCACCAGAGAAGATCTGGAGAGGAACCGGATGTATGTCACAGAGCGCGAGCGGCAGGGTCTAAAGGGCCGGGTAAATTCTCTGGACGAATGGCTGCGGGCTTTGGCGACAAAGGTGGAAGTCCAGGAACTGAACGAAACCAACCTGCAAAGGGCGGCGCAGCTATTAATTAAAACCAGCCAGATGAATCTTGCCACTCGAAGAATGACGGAAGACGAACTAACGAAGTGGGCAAGAGGAGATAACCGCAAGCTATGGACATTCCGCGTCTCTGACAAATTCGGAGATTCCGGCCTCACGGGTATTGTGAGCATCGAAGACGATGGCGCGCAGCTGGCGAGGATAATAGATTTCGTGCTGAGCTGCCGTGTTATTGGCCGCGGTATAGAAGAGGCAATGCTGCATGTTGCTGTAGAGCATGCCAGGTCTATAGGTCTGAAAGAGGTATCCGCGGGATATGTTCCGACTTCAAAGAATAAGCCGTGTTTGGATTTTTGGAAAAGATCAGGCTTTCTATCCGACAGCGCGGCAGAACAATTCCGCTGGATGGCAAAGGATAAGTACCCCATCCCTGAACACATGCATATCGCCAGACGATGAAAAAAAGAACCTGCGATACCAGATTCCGCATAACAGATGATATGGTCAGGCGTTTTATCGATCTTACAGGAGACAGCAGTTCGCTGCATACGGATAAGATGTTTGCCAGAAGGTCGATGTACAGGGATGTGGTTGTGCATGGCATGCTGCCAGTCATCTTCCTTTCCGCTTCGAGAAATCTCTATGTCAGGGGGTCTTCTTTCTCATTTAAGGGCATATCAGCGAAATTTCATAAACCTATCTTCGCGGGCGATGCCCTGGTGCTGAGCGCTAGAGTATCGAAGATAGATAAAGAAAATATTGCAGAATTGGAATATGCCGTGAAAAGGTTAGACAGGGGCACGGTAGTCATAACAGGAAATTCCACGGTTTCATACAGCCGGCATCCGGCGGACGGGATCGACTCGCGCGGCAGAAGGGCGTCATCCGCGCGCTCCATGGTGGACGGCGTTATTCGAGAGCAGGTCCTTCGGATTGAGCAGATATTCAAGGACGATAAAAAAAGTTTCGAATTTTTAATTTCAAAGAAACACATCTCCTGGCTGTTCGAGATTATATCAGACGGTATTTCGGCCTACCATAGGATGAATTTATCCGCATGGTCACGCGCGTGCGACCCAATAAATCTGATGGCGGCGTCTTTATTTTCCACATTCGTCGGCATGTGCATCCCAGGTAAATACGCGGCGTTTATCGACTTTTCAGCGGAGTTCCGGAAACCGCTCCGGCCCAATAGAATATACCTGCTGACCGGGCGTGTCGGATTCAAATCGCAGTCGGCATCCGCGGTCGCCGAAGAGATCTCTATTCATGCGGCGGATGACGAAAAGGATGTTCACGCCGCAGGCAAGATAACAGCCAGGGTCAATGAGCCGCCCGCGAAGATGCCGTCAATAGGATCGCTTAAAGAAAAAAGCGCGGATCTCGGGCTAAAGGATAAGGTCGTCTTGGTGACGGGCGCGAGCAGGGGTATCGGTGAAACCATCTCGAAGCTCTTTTCGGTATACGGGGCCAAAGTGGCTGTCAATTATTTCCGCGGCGCCAAAGACGCCCGTGATATCGTTGGCGAGATGTCCTCTTCCGGCGGCGACGCGATGGCAGTGAAGGCTGACGTCTCGAATAGGCAGGAAGTGAGCTCGATGGTATCCGCGATTTGCCGCAGGTTCGGGACCATTGATATCCTTGTAAATAACGCGGTCAGGGATACATATCCGATTCCATTCATTGAGACGACATGGAATGATTTTCAAAGGGACATAGACGTTGTTGTAAAAGGCGCGTTCAATTGCTGTCAGGAGGTTTTGCCGTTGATGATGAAGAAGAACGCGGGAAAGATAGTGAATATATCCACCGTCTTCGCGGATAACCCGCCGCCCCATCAAAGCAAATATGTCGTTTCAAAAAACGGCCTCGTAGGCCTCTCCAGAAGCCTGGCCGTTGAATTCGCGCCTTACAATATTCAGGTTAATATGGTCTCCCCCAGCATGGTCAAGACCGACCTGACAAGCCACGTTTCGAAAATATTTCTGGAGGCGATGAAGAACGACATTCCGATGAAACGGAACGCGGCGCCGATAGATGTCGCTAAAGCGGTGGTATTTTTATCTTCTTCCATGGCGCCTTTTACCACAGGCCAAAAGATAATGGTCACAGGCGGACTGCCGCCGTTTTTATGAGATGTGGGGCTAATGCATGAACGAGACAGGCGTTATCCAGCTGGACTGTACGGATAGAGAGCAGGTGCGGGCTATCGCGGAATTGCACGGAAAGTTATTAAGCGACAGCCCCATACCGCAGCTCGGGCGCTCGTTCATGACAGAATTTTATTACGCGAAACTGCCGGAGGACCGTCTGATAGAGTGTTATCTATATCAGCATGAAGGGAGATGCGTCGCATTTCTGGTTTTCACAAAACATCCATTTGGTTTCATGCGAGAAGGCAGGCGTCGGCATTTAATTTCGCTTGGTCTTTCGATTATGAAGAGCTTGGTGTCAAGGCCTTCGCGGATAGCGGTCATCGTCAAAATCGCGCGGTTGGGCGGAAGAAGGCTCTCAAGAGAAGACGGCAAAACAGCTGAGATATTATCCTTCGGCGTAGAGGAGCCTTACCGCGGCATGAAAGACGAGACAGCGGGCCTGCGCATATCCAATCTCCTATTTGAAAAAGCGCTTGCTTGTTTGAAAGATGAAGGGTTCACGATGGTGCAGGGTGAGATACGCAAAGATAATAAAGAGGCTCTATTGTTTTGGAAGTCGTACGGCGGCAGGATTGAGGGTTCCGGCTGGACCCGGAAAGGATGTTGTCTGGTATGCATAGATTTGTAATTTCACATAAGAAGCTGTTCTGGGGAATCATGCTGGCGGCGTTTGCAGCCAGATGTATAGGATTAGACAGGTCATTCATCTTGGATGAATTCAGGACTATCAACTTTTCCAGCCTGCCTGTAAGAGAGCTGCTCAAGGCGATAAGGCTGGACTCATATCCACCCTTCTCTTATCTTATTCTGTCCGGCTGGATGAATATCGCAGGAGGCGATATCTGGATCCGCCTGCCCTTTATCATATTTGGCATGCTTTCGGTTGTCACGGCCTATCTTATAGGCAAAGAGTTGATGGATTCTAAGTGCGGCCTCGCCGCCATGTTCCTTATGGCGATCATGCCTATGCAGGTATGGATCTCACAGTATGCAAGAGGCATATCGCCCTCAATATTCTTCACGCTTGTCTCAACGCTATTTTTCTTGAGGCTTGTTAAAAGCGATATGGGAAGGCGGGATATTTTGAATATAATCGGCTATGCCGTAAGCGCTATCATCGCGATATACTCTTTCTATTTCTCGTTTTTTATTATTATGGCCCAAAATGTCATCTACCTTGGCTTCAATCGCGATAGGCCGGGAAGATTATTAAAATGGTCCCTCCTGCAGACAGCGGCCTTAATCGCGTTTCTGCCCTGGGCAGGCGGATTTCAGGCGCAGCTTAAAGAGGCGAATATCATAAATAATTTTACCACCATTTTAAATTCGGGCTTAAGCATTGGCGGATGGCAGATTGGGACATATATGAGAGCCTTCTTGGGTTTTTTGGGGTTAGACCAGGCCCTCTTCGTAAATACGCCGCTGGCCAAATACATCGGCAATAGAATGGCGGCGGCCGCGATAATTTCTGTCCTGTTAATAGCGCTGTCATATCTTGTCTGGCTTTTAATTAAACCGCCTGGCGGTCTGGAGGGCGCCAGGCGGGCGCCGGGAAGTAAATTTTCGGTCCGAGAGACGGTTTTGATCTTCTCTACTTTCGCGGTCGCTCCTTTCGCGCTCTCTGTCTTATTGAACCTCTCGTTTAAGACGCCGCTTACACCCCGCTATCTCGCAACATCATCCGCCTTCTTAATATTTGTATACGCCTTTAAACTCTATACGATCAAGACAAGGCCGGTCATGATCTCTATCTTGGCGGTATTCATAGCGATAAGTTTATGGCGATTATCCGATTTTACGAAGACGATAATAGATTATAAAAACTCAAGTCTGTTCGTAAAAAATAATATTCAAGACAACGAGTGCCTCTTATTCATAGTGGGAGACAGCGCGTTTGAGCACTACGCGGGCCTGCCAAGGCATTATATAAGGTCGCAAGACTATATACGGCGGTATAAGGGCGTTGAGCGCTCTTTAAAATATTTGGTCAATGACGAGGCCCTGAAGCCGCGGCTAGAGCCATTCGGGGCCATCTGGATATATAATAGCGGCGAGCAGATGAGGGGCATGGTGAGATATGTGCTCGGTTTAATAGAAAACTACGGCTACAAAAAAGTCAAGGCGGCCGCTTTTAAGGGCCTGACAGTATTCAAATATGCGAAATAAAAGATTCATTTTGACTATTATAGGGGTGTCGGCCATCATCAAGCTTGTCATCATGGCCGCGTATTTCCACCTGTGGCTCGCGCCCGGAAGCAAGGATTTAATAGGGCCGGATGGAGAAGGGTTTTCCCAGAGGGGATGGTACATAGCGAAGGTCCTGCGGGGCGAAGCCGATTACCGGACGCCGTCGCGCGAATTTGTTTTCGAGCAGTTTAATAGAGTGGTGGATTTTTATAAGGGTGAATTGCCGCCATTCAACAGCCGCGCCAACGGGCTGTTCACGTATTTTATCGGGTTCGTATATTATCTATTCGGGTATAGGCCTTTTTTGATAAAGGCTGTAAATATATTGATAAACGCGGCTTCCTCCATCGTCCTTTACTCCCTTGCCTCCAAAATATATAATAAAGAAATAGCGAAGACAGCGTTTGTTGTGTTTACTTTTTTCCCCACACTCTTTATCTTCTCCATATCAGCCTTACGGGATCCTCTTGTTATCTTGTGCATTCTGGCAATAATCCATACACTGGTCGGGCATGCCAAAAATATTGCGCCCAAAACAATTCTGGCGCTTTTCCCGGCCCTGACGCTCCTGCTATTCTTAAGAGAGGAGTTATTCATAATCATGACTGCGGCAGTGGTCTTCACCATCATAAGAAAGCAAAAGATGAAGTTTAAGATTATCGCGCTCC
>JAHFGN010000028.1 GCA_023247415.1 Candidatus Omnitrophota bacterium | reverse complement strand
TGACGCGCCGCAGCAGTCAATAATCACCTCCCTGCCGCATGGAACGCAGACCAGCCTTTCGCCTTTTTCATGTTTTGCCATTTTCGTCACCTCCTTTTAAACAGATTCAGCCAATATATCTTTTATCTTAAGAAGCCTGTCCGCAGGCCCGCCCTTCGGCTGGAGGGACCTCTCCTCAAAGGTCGGGGCGTCTTTCTTATAGAAGGCCCCGAGGGCTATCGGTGCGTCTATATTATAATCCCACTCACGTATCTTGTTCAGGGCCTGGTTGAAGTCGCCGGCATCATGCCCTTTTAATTCATAAACCCTCTTATCATAATACTCATACATGTTATAAAAGGTGACGCAAGTCTGCAGGACATCGACGAGACTGAAGCCTTTGTGGAGTACCGCCTCTTTGAAGATATTCTTCAAAAGGTCCATTCCATGCGATGTGCCGCGGGCCAGATATGTAGCGCCGCTTGACAGCATCAGCTCTAACGGATTTATCGGCAGCTCTTTCGTGCCTTGAGGCGTGGATCTGCCTTTAAAACCGAGGGGTGAGGTCGGCGTGTACTGGCCTGTCGTGAGGCCGTATACGCGGTTATTATGAATAATCATGGTTATGTCTATATTCCTCTTGGCCGCGAATATCAGGTGCTCGAGGCCCTCTCCGTAGGCGTCGCCGTCGCCTGCAAAACCTATGACCTTCAATTCAGGGTTCGCCAGTTTGATCGCCTCCGCCACAGGGACGACCCTGCCGTGGATAGAGTAGAAACTGTTGACATTTATATAGTCAACAATCTTCGCGTGGCAGCCTATGCCGGAGACTATAACGACTTTTTCCAACGGGAAGCCTTCAGCCTCCAGCATATTCAGGACAGCCTTTATGGAATTGAGGATGGAGAAGTTCCCGCACCCCGGGCACCACGTATTCTGCGCATATGTCGCCAAATTCTTCATAATAGCTTAGCAGCTTGGAGACGCTTTCCAATTGCATCGGGACAGTGTCTCACCCTCAAGCTGGAAAGTGTCTTTTGAGATGCTTAAAGACACTTTCCAAGCGGGGCCTAAGACACTTTCCCGATTGGATTGGAAAGCGTCTCTAGCCGTCTTTCGAGTTCGTCCAGAGAAAGCGGCCTTCCGTCATATTTCAGCACCATCTCATCCACCTTGAATCCGAAACGGTTCATCAGAGTTACAAGCTGGCCGGTCGCGTTATTCTCAATAGCTATTACCTTTTTGACCCCCCTAAGAGATGCCTGCAGCTGTTTGACAGGAAACGGCCATAGTACGATCGGATGGATTACCTTTAACCCTAACTTAGCGGCAGCCTCAACACACACGCCCTTGTTCGACCCCCAGCAGAGCAGGGCAGTTTCAGAGTCTCTATTTCCATATATATTTACAGGCCGCATGCCTTCCAATTCTTCGGCTAAGTATATTCCTTTTCGAAGGCGCTTATCCTGCATCTGGACTGTCTTCGCGGGGTCCTCTGTGGTTATCCCAAACTCATCGTGCTCATAGCTGTTTACCTTTATAATGGCGTCTTTCTCAGGCGCGAATGTAAGGGGCGACACGCCTGTATCAGTATCCAGATATCTCTTATACTGGCCCTGTCTGTTCCACGCAAGCGGCTTTGTTTCGACAACCTCTTTTATCGAAGAGATATCAAAATTGAATGTTCCCTCTCCCAGATTTTTATCGGTCAGTATAAAAGACGGGATCTGATATTTCCAGGCCATATTGAGGGCGACATGCGACCAGTAGTAGGCCTCTTCGGCGTCTCCCGGCGCGGCGATGAAGCGCGGAAATTCTCCCTGGCCCGCATTCAGGACAAAATGCAGATCCGTCTGAGAGCTGTATGTCGGCAGGCCTGTGCTCGGGCCGGGTCTCTGGCCCATCACGATCACAACAGGCATTTCTGCCATGCCGGCAAGGCTCACCCCCTCTGTCATAAGGCAGAATCCTCCGCCTGATGTGCCGACAGCCGCCTTCTTACCCATATACGCGAATCCGAGCGCCATCAATATCACGCCTATCTCGTTTTCAGGATGGATTACATTTAAGGGAAGCCCTTCGGCGGCATCCGCCAGAAAGTGCAGGATCGGAGAAGAGGGCGTCATCGGATAGGCAATGTAGGCATCAAGCCCGCCCTTAATAAGACCAAGCCCAACAGCTTCATTGCCGGTAATAAGCGGGAGGGCCGCCTGATTGAGCGGTTCTATCTTTACCAATTCATTGGCCGCGTCAAATCCGCGCCGCGCGACCTTTAAGTTTAAGTCTGTCTCCCTGGCAACATTCTTTCTGAATACATCCTCTAATATCTCCCATCCTATGCCTGAGGCCCTGCAAAATCCGCCTATGACGCAGGAATTGCGCATGACTACCGGAGCGTTCTCCTCTTTCAGCATATCCTTAATAGGAAGGCCAATCCCGCAGGCCAACGGCGGATCGATCTTCACCTGGTCAGAGTCGTATATGAAGAGGCAGTCTTTTTTTAACCTGTTTCTATGCAGACTCAGGGTCTCCTGATTCAGGGCAAGGATGAAATCAACCTTGCTCAAGTGGCTGGCTATCCTCCCGGATGACGCCCTGATAATAGAGAATGTATGCCCGCCCCTTATGACAGAGGGATAGTCGCGGTATACATAGAGGCGAAGGCCAAGCCTGTTTAAAATACGCGCGATGACCATGCCGGCTTTATCTATGCCGTCCCCCGCCTTCCCGCCTATCAGAATAGAAAATTCTTTCATTTGCCGTGATTAGAAATTTTTTCCGGCCATAGATTATCTTCGTATCAGGCTGAATATCAACGCGGCATCGACCCACACGCACAGCGTCATGGTCATGCCGCAGAGGGTCATGAGATTCTTCTGCCCGAGCCTATCCCTGGATAGAGATAATACGGCGGCAGGCCCTCCGATCAGAATCGAAGACGCAACGCCTATACAGGCCGTTTTTGTCAGCGCGCCGGACAAATATAATACGCCGGCAGTAAGATATAAAACCAATATCCCAAAAAGATACGCCAGAATCGCCGCTTCTCTGCCGAAAAGAGCCGGTATGGTCCTCTTGCCCGATAACTTGTCAGAGTCATAGTCCGGAATTTCGGTAATCAGGATGGCCAGGAACGCGGTTATCGCGATTGGGATAGAGAGATTCAACAGATCGACGCTCGAGCCTGCCCCTCTTTGAGAGGCATACCCGAAGAAGACGCAGAATATGCTGTACATCACTATAACGAATAGTTCGCCGGAACCGCGCCAGTTTATCCTAAGCGGAGGGAGGCTGTATCCTATGCCGATGAAGAGGCCGATCGTAGTCAAGACCAGCGTGATCGGGTCCATCTTGAGAAATATGATTGCGGCCAGCGATAAGAGTATCGAGACGGATGAAACTGCCAATACTGCGCGGCCCATCTGGACCTTAGAGATTATACCGTCTACGATCGCCCTCGAACCGCCTGAAAATATGCTCGGATTCCTGTTGAGCCGATCTGTTTCGACATCGGCGTAATCGTTGGCGAACGCGGTGGCGATGAGCACAAACAGCATGATAGACTCGGCCAGCGCGAGCCTGATCAAAGAAAGCGAGCCTGTTTCACGCGACGCCAATAAAGCGCCGATCAAAACCGGCAGCACGCCTAAGATGTGCAGCTGCGGTCTCGCTGCTTTCAGCCATGCAATGGCTCTTGTCATACGGTTATTCTATTATTATGGCTGTAACAGGGCATTCATCGGTCGCCTTCCTGCACAGCTCTTCCTGGGCCTTTGGAACCGGCGCAATATATGCGACAGCTTTGTCTTCTTCCATCTTAAAGATGGCAGGGCATGTATCGACGCACAGGCCGCAGCCTATGCATAATTCAGGATCCACTCTCGCCTTCATTTAAAACGTCCTCCCGTTCGTGTTTAGACCATCTTCTCAAATTCGCTTTTCGGCGCTCCGCACTCCGGACATGTCCATGTCTCCGGCAAAATCTCGAAAGCGGTCCCCGGGGGGTGCCCGTTGTCTGGATCTCCCCGCGCGGGATCGTACACGTAACCACATACGGTGCATCTGTACTTTTCCATATTACCCATATCACGCTCCTTTTTTCACCAAACACTCGAACTGTATATTCGTATGTTCAACATGGAACCTCTCCTTCAAGAGATGGTTTATCTTATCCAGGAGATCGTTTGCCCTGCTGACGTGGCAGTCATCTATCACCACATGGGCAGTCATGGCATACATGCCGGAGGCGATCGTCCACGCGTGGACATGGTGCACTTCATGTATCCCGGGAATTCCGTCCTTAATGACCCGTGCCATCTCATCTATATCCAGGTGCTTCGGCGTCGATTCAAGGAGTATATTTGCCGATTCTACGAGAAGCCGGATTGCCCAGATGACGATCAAAAGGCATATGAAGAAGGATAGGATGGGATCGACGATATAATTATTTGTATAAAATATAAGGAGGCCCGCTATGACCACCGCTACGCTGGATATCATGTCGCCTATCTCATGGAGAAGGGCGCTGCGGATATTCAGATCATGGCCGCTCACCCTGGCCAGAAGCGTTGTGCTTACGCCGTTAATCACCAGTCCGATGACGGCTACAAAGAGCATCTCGCCGACCCTTATCTTCTCAGGCGAGATAAACCGCAAGACCGCTTCATAGACGAGATACGCGGTTATGAGTATCAGCGCAATCCCGTTTATGAAGGCTGCCAGGACCTCGGCCCTGTAAAAACCGTATGTCCTTTTTTTAGTAACAGGCCGCATGGCCAGGAGTATCGCGAAATAACTCATTCCAAGCGCGAAGAGGTGGGTCAGCATGTGGCCCGCGTCAGAGATCAGGGCCAGGCTATTTGACAAGAACCCGCCTATCAGCTCTATTACCATCCCAACCGCAGTTAAGATGATAGCGGCCCGGAGGCGGCCGATCTTATCCAGTCTATAGTGATGATGCGTGGTCACGCTCATAATTTTAAGGTAATTACGTATTATAACACACAAAAAACGAGTTTCAAATAGATATGGGACCTTAGGCCTTCGTACCTTAGAGACGCTTTCCAACCCAATCGGGAAACTGTCTTACCCCTCACTTGGAAAGTGTCTTTTGAGGTACCTTAAGACACTTTCCAGCACAAGCCTAAGACACTGTCCCGATTGACTTGGAAAGCGTCTCTAAATCAATCTTCGATCGCTATGTCCTTTAAGCCTTCCCACAAGCCGTGCATGTTGCACTTTGCCCAGGCCTTCAGCGGGCCGTGGGCATGCGTCAGCCTGACCGGGACAGTGACCTTTGGATCGCTTAAGGAACCTGCCAGGCTGATCCTTAAGAGGAACGTATCCCCCGAATAGAGCTCCACCCACTCAATAAAATGAGCAGGTTCATTCGGATGGGTCTTATACTTGCCAACCTCAACAGTTACCAGAAACGTCTCACCTCTTGTTACCTTATCCGGCGCGGTTATAACCGGCACGTGCTTCTGCTCGAGTTCAGTCATCGTCTTTAAGTCTTTCGGGACGCGCACGCCGCACAGGATATCCTGATCGCACACATATTTAACATCCGCCATAATTACCTCCCTTATTTTTCCTCTTGCCGCTTGACACCTAATACTTGACACTTGGCACTATTATCCTGCCATCTTCTCCCCGACTTTTCCCACCAGGTCCTTGCCCGGTACAAGCGTCTTTTTCCCCGGCTGCCATTTTGCCGGACAGACCTGGGCAGGGTTCTCGCGGACATACTTGAAGGCCTTGAGCTTCCTCAACAGCTCGTCGGAATTCCTTCCCACAGGGAAGTAATTTACCTCTGAGGCTACAAGTTTTCCGTCCGGATCTATGATGAATGTCCCCCTCAAGGCAAGACCCGAAGACTCATCGTATACGCCAAAGGTCTTGGATATGCTGTGGGCAGGGTCTGCACCCATCGGATATTTTAAGTCGGCTAACATCTTCTCGGAATTCTGCCACGCGTAATGGACAAAATGCGTGTCTGTGCTGACCGAGACGAGCTCAGCGCCCTGGCCTCTGATATCCTGATATTTGCCTGCCATATCCGCCAGTTCCGTCGGACAGACGAACGTGTAATCCGCCGGATAGAAAAATAGGATAAGCCAATTCCCATTTTTGAAGACATCGGAGAACTTCAGCTTGCCAAAATCCTTCTTCTCCGGAAGGTAGACATCCAGCTCAAAGTCCGGGACCTTCTGACCTACGCTTAATACTTTTGATTCTTCCATCTCAAACACCTCCCCTCACCCTACCCTCTCCCCGAAAGGCGACAAGAGGGATAGAAGTTTTATTTACACTTTTTACAACGGCCATAAAAATTTATCCGGTGATACCGCACATCCATACCGGATCCGGCGCTTACAGTCTTGTCCAAATCCTTCAATGAGGGCGCCTTCAAGTCGAAGACCCCTTCGCACTTCAGACAGAAAAAATGATGGTGATAACTGACATCGCCGTCATAACGCGAGCACTCCTTCCCGAAGGCAAGCTCCAGCACCCTGCCTTCGTCCTTTAACAGATTCAGGTTGCGGTAGACCGTCCCAAAGCTTACGGATGGGACCTTCCGCCTCACCATCCTGAATACGGAACCCGCGGTAGGATGCGTTCGCACGCTCCTGAGCGCTGCCAGTATCGCCTCCCGCTGCATCGTCTTTCTCCTTGCTATCTTCATCATTGACTTATCAGTAATAGTTCCTGTTATTAATAGTAAGTATATACCAGATCTTCGGGTTTGTCAAGCGTGCTTTTACCCCTCGTATCAGAAGGCTCCCGCCATGACTGGGGATGAATGGACTCGGTTACAGGGCTTCGCCCCCGCGCATACACGGGGGACTCAGTAAATATATATTTTTGGCGAGCGCCCTGCCGGAGTCCGTGAGGAAGACCTTGTCGATGACCGCCTTCACCTTGGCCTTATCTTTCAAGTCGACCTCGTCTTTCAGGTTGACCAGCCAGTCCGCGTCATATAGAATTTTGAAGTTTGTGGTGTTTACTTTGCCCGGCGAGTGGTGGTGGGCGATGATCTCGCAGATCTCGCCTATATCCTCTTTCTTAAAATCCAGTTTTGCCAATATCTCCCTCGCGATCGCAGGCCCTTCCTTCTCCTGATAGTGTCCCGCTGATGAGCCGTATTTCGCTTCAGAGACCTTTATCCCGACGTCGTGCAGGATGCCGGCCGGGATGACGATGTGCCAGTCTCCCTTTTCGCGTTTGAGCAGTTCTTCGGCAAAACCCATCACCTTCCTGGCGTGGTTGACGCGTTTTGCATCGCTTCCGAAATACGCCTCTAACTCCTTCAGCAGACTGTCCTTCATCAATATGGATTTATTTTTAAGAAAATTATTGTAGGCAGCTTCGCCGACGCATTCCTTGGCATACTTACACCATTCTAAACAGCTCGTCTGGTCCTGCCGCATTACGACGGCCTTGCAGTTTAGACAGGCCGTCTTCACCTCATCCGTCCAGATCTCGACCTCCTGTCCGCAAGAAGCGCATTTTACATATTCAGGCTTAGGCTGCCTGAGATTCTTGGACCCCGGGCATTCAAAAGGCATCTAATGCTTCTCCTTATACTCTTGCAGACTCTCTCTCCTCAATAGTAATAGCGTTTTTGGGGCAATAACCCAGACACGCGCCCAGGCCGTCGCAGTATACGTCGCTCACCAGCCTGGCCTTCCCGTCTATGATCCGCAGGGCCCCTTCGTGGCAGCCCGGTATGCAGGCCCCGCAGCCGTCGCATTTTGATTCATCTATCTTTATAATTTTCCTCTTCGGCACCTTAGGTCCCCTAAATCGACAGCGCGGTCTTAAGTTTAAACTGCCTCTTCGTGACTAAATTCAGCATGTTCTGTCTGCCGACATTCTTCGCCAGTTTGTTCAAAAATCCGCGCAGCCTATTTTCGTCTGAACAGATGAATACCGCCCAAAGGTTATATTCGCCGTCCCGCAAATAACAATGAGTGACTTCCGGATAGCCGGAGATTTCCAATGCCGTCTTCTCGACTTCATCGGCCGGGACTTTCAATGCGACGAGTGTGCTCTTAAAACCAAGCCTCCTATGATCAAGATGCGCCTGAAAATTGCGGATAATGCCTTTCGTCATCAGGTCCTTCACGCATCCCAGGAATTCTTCTTCCCCTATCCCGATGCGACCGGACAACACTTTGAACGGCCGGCGCGCGATGGGGATGTCCGCCTGAATGGAATTTAAGACCTTGCGTTCAACGGCTGATAGACGCACTCCGGTTCCTCCTCTAAATAGTCGCCTGTGGCCGCGAATGCCCTCGCCCTGCATCCGCTGCAAAGCTCTAAATATTCGCAGTCGCCGCACTTGCCTTTGATGCGGCGTGAGTCGCGCAATGTCAGGAATAAAGGCGAACTCTCCCAGATATCGCCGAAGCTATGCCGAAAGACGTTCCCGGCCTTTACGGGAAGATATCCGCAGGGATATACATCGCCTCTTGCCGATATGAAACAGACGCCGCTTCCGGCCAGACAGCCTTTGAAGAGCGGCGAACAGGCTCCGGGGCGTTTCCGGGACAGGATGCGATTGTAATGCGGGGCGCAGGTCAGCTTTATCTCTATCTGGCGCCTCAGAGACAACTCTGCCATTTCATCCAGGAAATCTTCGTATTCGGTCTTCGAAAGGGCTTCACTCTTCGGCGTGGTCAAACCGCATCCCGCCGGAACAAAGGCAAAGATGTGCAGCGCCTTTATCCCTGACCGCAGGCATAGATTATAGAGGAGCGGTATCTCTTTGAAATTTCTCCTCATGACGGTCACGTTGATCTGCAGCTCCACGCCCTGGCCCTCGAGATGTCGAATCCCTCCCATGGTCTTTGCGAACGCGCCTTCACCCCGTATAGAATCATTGGTCTCGGGCGCAGCGCCGTCTAAGCTGACGGCAACGCGATGGAATCCGACTTCGCCGATCCGCCGGGCCAGCGCCCCATCGATCAGCGCGGCGTTTGTCGCAAGCGCGATCGTCAAACTCTTCTCTTTAGCATATGCGGCAATCTCAAAAATATGCGGATACAGAAGAGGTTCGCCGCCGCTTAGGACCAGTATGGGCCTGAAATTCTCCGCTATAGAGTCTACTATGTACCTATATTCCTCTATTCCGGCGCCCGTATTCGCGCACCCCTGCCTCCTGCAATAAGGGCATTTCAGGTTGCATTTCTCGGTAACCTCCCAGAAGACTAATTTTGGCCCAATCATGTTTTAGTTTATCTCTTCCTCCGTTAAATAGCAGGCGGGATCTTCTGCCCACATATCGCCGGACGCGGACTCTGCCCTTGCGCGAAAGTTGCCGTTGCAGATGTCAAGATGGGCGCATCTTCCGCAGCGCCCTTTTAAGAAGGCGCGCCTGTTCCTTAAATCATTCAGGAACCCGTTCTCCCGGTTCTGCCAGATCGCGCTGAATCTATCCTGCCGCGCGTTCCCGAGAGGATGCGCGCGCCAGAACTGATCCGGATAGACCCGGCCATGGTTGTCTACGCAGGCTATCTTCGCCCCCGAACCGTTGCCGCCCTGTATCGTAAGAAGGTCCAGGACTATTTCGGAGCGCTGCGGATCGTCCTTCTTTAATTTAAGATATATCCAGACGCCGTCAGCGTGATTGTCGACGGTCAACACTTCCGTCTTCAGATTATCTTTCTTGAAATCGAGCGTCTTCTGCCAGATAAGGTCCAGCGTCTGGCGCCGTTTTTCGCGGCTTACGTCCTCATCCTTCAGGCTGCTGCCCCTTCCGCTGTATACAAGGTGATAGATGCAGAGGCGATCAACGTCTTCTTCTCTGGCAATATCGAAGATATGCGGCAGTTCGGCGAGATTAAACCTTGTAAGCGTAAAACGGATGCCTGTTCTTAAGCCTGTGTCTTTACAATTTTTGATGCCCTCGAGGGTCTTAGAGAACGCGCCCTTTGTTCTTCTGAAGGCGTCATTTGGCTCCGCCCTGCCGTCTAAACTTATGCCGACGTATGAGAACCCGGCCTCTTTAATCTTTTTGGCGGTCTCCTCACCTATGAGCGTGCCGTTCGTAGACAGGGCTGTCTTTAAGCCCTTCTCTTTGGCGAAGAGGGCCAGCTCAAATATATCCTCCCTCAACAACGGTTCCCCTCCGGAGAAGAGGAGCGCCGGGACCCTCAGGCCCGCAAGATCCTCGATAAGGCCTTTTGCCTCTTCTGTGCTTAACTCATCGGGATCGCGGGCAGGAACGGCGTCAAAATAGCAGTGGCTGCAGTCCAGATTGCACTGCGATGTGGCATTCCATACCACTACAGGCCCGCTGGCGAAGGAAGAGTATCTGGTGGAACGAAAATAGAGCGGATCAAACGTCAACAACTCTGTCCATGAGATCACTTTTTCTTTAATACTTCTTCTTTAAGCGGGAATCTGCCGCAGGTGAACTTCGCGCCTTCCGGGCAATATCCTAAAGATACGCACTTGGCGTCCGCGTTTTCGAAAACAGCCGGCAGGACTTGTCTGCAGATATCCCGCATCGCGTTCGCTAAGGCTCTCAATTCCCACTGCGTCCTGGCGCAGCACCTCTGCTTGAAGAAATGGATAAGCTCCCTGCAGTTCATGGTCACAACGATCTTTGTCTCGGCCGCGCCGGGCAGGAGGAACCTCGCGTCCTCGTTGCAGGACTCGCCCTTTTTGCCTTTTTTCTTTAACATCTCGACGGCGGTATTATAGCTATTCTGGATCTGGCGCATCGTCGCCTCGAATATATTCAATAACTCCTTATCGTTTTTTACATTCGGAGGAACGATATAATCGAAATCGGACTCCTTGACATAGCGCTGGCTCTGCTGGGAATAGGAGGCAAGCCTGTGCCTTACCAATTGATGGCTGCATGTCCTGGATATGCCCTCCGCCGCAAAACTCATGCTGACATGCTCCAGCGGAGTCTCGTGGCCGGATGAGACTATCTCCTTGATAAAGTCTTCCTGTTTGGCCGCATCACCCTTATCGAAACAGCTCTTGTATATGTCATACGCCGAAGAGGCGGAGTAACACTGCCTGCACGCGGAGAATATAACCTTCACAGGCTCCTGCGTCATATTGAGCAGTTCTACATGTAATTTAGATTCTGGCATAGTTAGACCGCTATCACTTTTTTGACTTCGGGCACGGCCTTTTTTATGGCCTGCTCGACGCCTTGGGTCATTGTCATCTGCGACATAGGACAGCCGCTGCACGCTCCGATGAGCTTTACCTTTACTATGCCATTTTCCACGCTGACTAGCTGAATATCCCCCCCGTCAGCCTGCAGGGCAGGCCTGATACTATTCAGCGCCTTTTCGATTTTGTCTTTCATCTTTCGTTCCTCCTTATATTATTCGAAATGTATCTCGTTTTTGGTAGGCGGCTTGGGATTTGATTTTATCTTGTCTTGTAGTTTTTCTCGTAAGGTCGCGATAAAACTATCCCATTCCTTCGGGATCTGCAGGAGCGCGCCTATCCTCGTCCTGCCGTACGGTTTCCCGTGCTCTCCATACCATTTGATAACAGTCTCTATAAATTTCGGCACGTCTTCGTCCTGGATAAACTCCGCTATTATGTGGCCGCTGATGGGATGTCTTCCATGCCTTCCGCCGACGCGCGCGACCCAGCCCTTCGTCTTTTCGCCCCAGCTGTTCGTCGGGCAGGCTCGGATGCAGTCTCCGCAGTACAGGCACTTTTCAGGATCATATATAGGTTTGCCTGTCTCAACATCGCTCACGATAGCGCCTTCCCTGCACGCCTTTGAACATATGCGGCAGCCGACGCACGTCTCCTCCTCCCACTCCGGGTTCACAGCGCCCTGGAAGCCAAGGTCGTTTTCATTGGTCCTGGCGCAGTCGATCGGACAGCCTGAGAACGAAATCTTGAACTTGTGGGGCATATCCGCGCCGAAGAACTTCTCGTCAACAAGCGCGGCCATCTTCTGCGTATCCATGAGGCCGTTCGGGTTATATTCACAGCCTGAACACGCTGTCGGCACCCTCACGCGCGCTCCGCAGGACGCTACCTTCTGGTCCCGCTCTGAGAGCTCTTCATAGATCGCCTTAAAATTTTTATAATTGACGTAAGGAAGCTCCAGGGACTGCCTGAAGGACAGGTGTATGTAGTCGCCGGCGTATTTTTTCGCGACCTGCACCACTTTCTCCAGTTTCGAAAGCGGGACCCTGCCGCCGGGACAGCGCAGGCGCACTGTAAACATGTCCTTCTGGCGCTGCTTGATCAGGCCGCCTGACTTCAAGGTATTGAAATCTATCTCTCCTACCTTACCCTCAATCTTCGTATCGACCTTTATCTTGCTGTCCTTGTCCTCGATATACCTATCCATCGCTAAATCCCTCCTTTTTTTATTAGGAGTCGGAAAGAGCCGTCCGGAAGCTTCTCCACCTTTATTATCTTATGCCCCTCCTCCTTGATCGAACGCGGGACGTTCTGCATGGGCTCGCCGTCATCGATCACCAGTTCCAGGATCTGGCCGTCCGCGATCTCCTCAAGTTTGAGTTTCGTCTTGACGAAATTGATGGGACAGGCCACCCCTTTTAAATTAAGACTTGCGTCAATCTTCTCATCCGGCATACTTCTCCCCTCACCCTGTCCTCTCCCCTAAAGGGGAGAGGGAGTAGAGCTATTTTATCATACGGCGTCCAGACGCTCAATAGTAAATAAGCCCTTGGCCTCCTCAAACAAAACGGCCCTGACTTTCGCCTGCCACAGCTCTTTGAATTTTTCCTTCTCTTTTTCAGTCGCTGTCCCGGAGACGCATTTCATGAACAGGCCTGACATATCCTCTTTTTGAGGGACCTTCTCCGGATGATATGTTACCTTCACGCGTCTTTTATTATCATCGCGGGTAAATATGAACGCGTTCGGCTCTTCATTTGCTTCATCGAAAACGAGTTTGTCTTTTCGCGCGAACTCGCCGCTTAAACCGGCGAACCCCGTCTCCGGCGCGGCGCCTGTTATCAGGCTTATGACCTGAGAGATCGGGCCGTTTGCGCCGTGATGGACACTGCCCAGGACCCTTACGCTTATCTCGCCCCTTACAGGTGTCTGGCTGCCATATAACGCCTCGAGCGCCTTCCCGGTTATCTTGTATGCGCCTGATACAGCGGGACAGGAATGGCCCGCGAGCTTCACAGCGTCGGCGTAAGTGAAGATAAACTCTTCTTTCTCATCGATCGCCCCTAAAAATACCGCGAGCGGGTCCCGCAATTTTATGGGCTCAACATCATCATAAAAATGCTGCTTCCATTTAGTTTCATTCATGCACATCTACAACCTCCTATTAAGAAACCCACTCCTCGGACAGGACATCTCCCTGCAGGGTCAAGACTATGGACTTGATCGGTATCTTCCTCTTGGCCGACCTCAGGGCCTCTTCGGCCGTTGCCACCAACCCCGCGCAGCATGGGACCTGCATCGTCATGACTGTAAGCGTATTGATCTTCGCGTCATCGATAAGAGACTTTATCTTCTCCACATACTCGTCCTGGCCCTCATCCAGCTTGGGGCATCCTATGGCGATCGATTTCCCTTTTAAATAATCTTTATGAAAATCCCCCGCGGCATAAGCGACGCAATCGGCTGACAGCAATACGTCCGCCTTCTGGTAGTACGGGGCCATTGGCGATATCAGGTGCAGCTGTATCGGCCACTGCGCCAGCTGCGAGGCCCTCTTGCCTGATTCATCGTGCGCACCTTCTGGCTTCTTCCTGAAATCCTGCATCCTCGAACCCGGGCATCCGTCCATCATAACCTCCTTGTAAAGCTCGTGTTAAGTAAAAAGTTAAAACGAAAAAGTAAAAACTACAACTAAAAATTCAAAACTTTTGATTTTTACCTTTCGCAATCCTTTCTGCCTTCATGACAAACTTCTCGTATCTTTCCTGCACCCCCTTCCCCTGTTTTTCATCCGCATCGTTGAATTTCGCGAAGAGCCCGCCGACTTGGGTCACGGACAGGCCTCTATCTATCCACGGATACAATATCTCGTCTTCTTTCTTGATATGTTCGGCGAGAAGCTCTTTATACCCGTTCAAATGCTCGGCGAGCCTTTTTGGGTCCTGTTTTTCGACGGCCTCGATTAGCGCCTTTACATGATCCCTGCCTGTCTTGTGGTCAGCGAGCATCGTCTTTATGATATCCAGGTTCTCATCGAAATATTTGAATAGTATATCCTCTTCTTTGGCATGATGGTATTTATCCGCGTATCCGCGTATGAAATCCGCGCCGTCTAGGATGAGCCTTCTCCACTTATCCGATTTCAGGTCCATATTTTCGATAATCCATGGGACGAGCGCGAGAAACTTCTTTATGAGGATGTGTTCATCGACAAGCCTCTTTATCGGAGGAGAATATTTGAGCTCTTTTGAAACCCTGTTCTTCCGCGCGATTTTCGGGATCCTGATATCCTTATCAGGATAGACGACTCCGGCTATCCTGCCCATCAACTCCTGCTCTTCATCCTCGGGAAGGTTGTGTATCCCGACTACATCCTTTAAGAGGCATGAACCGACGCTGCACGGCACGCAGCCGATATTGTATTCATTGAGTATATCGGCGAGTTTCGGAAACCTGGAAATCAGCTCTTTTATGGGGGAGTTAAGATATTTTTCCATCTCTTATTTAGTCCTGTCTTTCTTCTTCAGATCCGCGGGCGCGAAACAGCAGTATCCTATAGCGTCAAATTTTTTGCGCACATCCTTCCACTCGTCCTTATCAAGTGTCTGATACGACATGGGATAGAGGATATTGTCCTCCTTATATATATGGTCATCGAGATTTTTTGCCAGGAAATCCACTATCGGACCCGCTTCACGCACAAACTCCTCAAATCCCTTCTTTTCGGCTGACATGATAAGTTCATTCAAAACCCTCTTCTTCGCCTTGAACTCCACATGGTCTTCTTTGAAGATCTCAGGCGGCTCTGTCACGCCGTGGGCTATGAGCCTTGGGAAGATGCCCTCTTCTTCTCGATCGTGATGCTTCTCGGTATCCAGAAAGAAGTGGGAGAGTTCTTTTAATATATTTATATCCTTCCCGGCCTTTTCGAATGAACCCGCTCGCTTTAACTTATCAAAAGTCCTTTTTAGTTTCTTGAGATTTCTCTTTATGATCTTATGTTCATCCTTCAGGATAGATATCGGATGAGACGCCGGAAGCATCTGCAGAGACTTTGCCTGCGCGCCTAACTGTTTCTTCATCACTTCCAGATGGACGTCGCAGAGCCTTTTCATCTCCTGACGGCCTACGCCTTCCTGGATCAACTCCTGCTCCGCCATCGCGAGCTCCGCGGGGTCGGTCTCTTTGAAATACTTTTCCGCTTGACTTTTTACGCCTTCCAACTCTTCGGGCTTTGCCTCATGGAGCCTCTTCAACATCTGCTTCAACTCTTCGCGCTTTTCTACATCCATATTGAATTTCTCCTATTTTAATAACGACTCGATATTTATAGACTGCAGCTCTCTGGCTACGCGGGTTTCTATGGTATCGATCCTCACCTTAAGCGCGCAGGTCTTTACATCCGAGCACAACCTTTCCTTGAAGACGCACCGGCTGAGTTTTATCGGCCCATGAAATATCTTTATTAAATTAGCGACGAATATTTCGCGCGCCGGAATGGCGAGCGTAAAACCGCCGTCTTGACCCTTGTATGACTTTAATATGCCGCTCTTCTTCAATATCTGCAGGATCTTTCGCAGGAACGGCCTGGGCATGTCAAATTCCCTGATAAGCTCTGCGACAGAGACCACCCGGCCTTTCGCCTCAGCGATAAAACATATCGCCTTTATGGCATAGTCTGTCTTTTTCGATATCAGTCTCATTTTCGTTGCGTAAATGATACCATATTGGTATCATTTTGTCAAGCAAAATTAGGGACGGTTCTCACGCCAATCTCAGACCTGTCCCCTGCGCCAATCTCAGACCTGTCCCTCGTCTAATCTTCAAATCTATTGTCCATATTTTTTGAATACCGAAAGCAAGATGGTACCGGATAAGAACGGCGTGGTTTTTTCACACTTGAAATTTTCGAAGGCAAGGAGACTGATAAGCTCCTCCCGAGAGTAGAACTTGACGATAGAGTTTCCGAGATATGCGTATGGTTCCTTAGCGCCGGATAGGAAGGTTCCAATTTTTGGTACGACCTTGACGGTATAGAAATGAAAGAGTTTTTTTAGCAATATATTGGCTGGTTGACTCGTCTCGACGATTATGAATCTCCCGCCGTTTTTTAAAACACGATGGACTTCCCTCAATGATTTCGTCAGATTCTCATGAGAATATGACAGATTCCTAAAACCGAACGAGATCGTCACACAATCAAAGGAATCGCTCCGCAGTCCCATATTGGCGCAATCGGTCTCGATGAAGTATATATTCTTTACGCCTACTCTTCTGGTCCGGGACTTCGCTTCCTCCAGCATATTAGAGGAGAAGTCGCACGCGTAGACCTTTGAGCTTGAAATAGAGCCGGCTATCTTTATGGCAAGGTCTGCCGGGCCGGTGCACATATCCAGGATTTTGTCGCCTTCGCGAGGACCTATCGCCTCCTTGGTCCTGCGCCTCCATATTTCATCCATCCCAAATGTCAGGACCTTATTGGAAAGGACATAGGTTTTGGGAACAGAATCGAACATCCTGCGCATCCAGTTACTAGTAGGGACGGTTCTCGTTTCCATATTAGACCTGTCCCTTATTATATCTTAGACCTGTCCCCTTAGCAATTCTAAATCTGTTTCGTGTTTCGGTGTTTTTGCCGGGATTCTACGCCATCAATTTTTTTAAAATATTTGCAATAATTTTACCTCTTTTTTCGTCTTTATATATAGGGGGGTGATATATATGCCAAGACAGGCAAGGTTGATATTAAACGATGTGTGTTATCACATCGTAACAAGGGGCAATCAGGAACAGGTTATCTTTAGGGATGAGGGGGATTATAGGGCATATCTAAAACTTCTAGCTAGATATAAGGAAAGGTATAAATTCAGACTATATGGCTGGTGTCTCATGGACACCCATGTCCATATGGTGATAGAATCTATCTGGTTAAGTAAGGTTATGCACGGGATAAACCTATCTTATGCTCAATATTTCAAAGGTAGATATGAGCATACAGGCCACTTCTGGCAGGATAGATTTAAGAGCTTCGTCATCCAAAAAGACGACTACCTAATTAACTGCATCACCTATATCGAATATAATCCTGTAAGGGCGAAAATAGTGGCAAGGCCTGAGGATTACCCGTGGAGCAGTTATAGGGCAAGGATATTGGGTGAGAGGGATGGATTGCTCGATTTTCCAGTCCTATAGAAGCAGGGGACAGGTCTGAGATTGGGCAGGGGACAGGTCTGAGATTGCCGCCAGAACCGTCCCTACTCAACGATGATTTCGCCGGTCATGTGGAGGTGCTCGTCTGAGCACCAGACAGTGCACATAAAGGGGAATGCGCCTCTCTTATTGGGTGTGAACCTGGCGACAGCGACCTCGCCTGCCTTTATCTCTTTCACAGCCACATTC
>JAHFGN010000067.1 GCA_023247415.1 Candidatus Omnitrophota bacterium | reverse complement strand
AGCGATGGTACTTTGGCATACGCAACACCCCCTTCTTCTGGTATATTATACCAGAGCTGAGTGTTGCACTAGCAACTTGAATTCAAGGAGTCGCTCCAGCAACGCTAAGAAAGTAAACGCCCTCAATGCCCGTAAAAATTTCCAGCGTTCTACTAAAGGTCTCTCTTGCGCCGTGGCAGGTGAGCGGGGCCTAAAAATCGCGAGCGGGCATGGTTCCCCGCCCTTTTGGACAGTACATATGTCAGTGACAATCCAAAAGGGCGGGGAGAGCGAGCGATTTTTCGGAGTGAGATTTTCCTCGCTGGGGAAAATCTCACGTCCTTAGCGAACCTGCCGCGGCGCAAGAGGGGTTTGGAGTACACAAAATTTTTCGCACAACCTTATGTTCGAAGCGATAAAGATTTATATTAACGAAGAGTTGGATCTCGAGAGGCTGGCCGGGCGGTTGGTGGAATATGGGTATAAGGCGGCCAGGCGGGCGGCTGAAGAGGGAGATTTTTCCCGATTAGGCGGCGCAATAACCATATATCCCCCCACGTTCCAATATCCCCTCCGGATAGAGCTCAGCGGCAAGGCTGTTGAGCGGATTACATCGCTGGATCCCGCCACATATGATCCCATTGATGCCCATCAGGTCGCTATAATACTCCCGATAAAGGGCATGTTCAAGCGCCATATCACGAAGAAGGACTTCGCTTCTTTTGCGGGCGAGTCGCCGATCGACAATTTTGTTGATGTAGAAGCGGGGGATTATGTCGTCCACGTCGATCACGGGATCGGCGTATATAAGGGCATTGAAAAGGTGAAGGTCGGCCCAAAACATATCGATCATTTCGTAATAGAGTACGCTGAAAGCTCAAGACTCTATGTCCCATACACGGACTTAAACAAGATACAGAAATATATCGGCCTCGACAGGCGCCGGCCAAAGATATACAAACTCGGCTCAAGGCTTTGGAAGGCCGCGAAGGAGCGCGCGAAGAAGGGGATCGCGAAGGTCGCGATAGAATTATTGGAACTTCAGGCAACGCGGCTCAGCGCGCAGGGGTTTAAATTCTCGCCTGACTCTGACTGGCAGATGGAGCTGGAGCGATCGTTCCCTTTTAAAGAAACGCCGGACCAGGCAAGGGCGGCGAAAGAAGTCAAGAGGGATATGGAGCTCTCCAGGCCCATGGACCGGCTTCTGTGCGGCGATGTGGGATACGGCAAGACCGAAGTGGCGTTGAGGGCGGCGTTCAAGGCTGTGATGGACAATAAACAGGCCGCGATCCTCGTGCCGACAACGATCCTGGCTGAACAGCACCTGAACACCTTCAGGGCTCGGATGAAGCCGTATCCGGTTACAATAGAGATGTTGTCCAGATTCAGGACGCTTCATGAGCAGGACGCGATCGTGGAGGCGTTAGCCGGCGGCGCGATAGATATTATAATAGGTACGCACAGACTCTTATCCAGCGACGTTAAATTCAGGGACCTGGGCCTGGTGATAATAGACGAGGAGCAGAGATTCGGCGTGCGAGCCAAAGAGGCGCTTAAGCGCCTCAGGCTTGTGGTGGATGTCCTGACGCTGACAGCCACCCCGATACCCAGAACCCTGTATCTTGCCCTGATGGGCGGCAGGGATATCTCCAGCATAGATACGCCGCCTTCGGAGAGGCTGCCTGTCGCCACCCATGTCCTTGAGTACGACGATTCCGTGATAAAAGAGGCGATATCGCGCGAGCTCTCGAGGGGAGGCCAGGTATATTTCGTGAATAACAGGATAGCCGGCATAGAAAAAGTCAGGGACCACATAGCGAAACTTGCCCCGGGCGCGAGAGTCGTTGCGGCCCACGGCCAAATGCCCGAGCGATACCTCGAAAAAACAATGCTGGCATTTATAGAAGGCAAGATCGACGTGCTCGTCTCCACCACCATCATAGAATCCGGCATAGACATACCAAACGCGAATACGTTAATAGTGAACAGTTCTGACAAATTCGGCCTGGCTGACCTATATCAGCTTCGGGGGCGGGTGGGCCGCTTCAACAGGAACGCGTACGCCTACTTCTTCGTCCCGAAAAAGTTCGTCCTGCCGGGCGATGCCCAGCGAAGGCTGGCCGCGATCAAGACTCATCAGGACCTTGGCTCCGGTTTCAAGATAGCGATGGAGGACCTGCAGATAAGGGGCGCCGGCAACCTGTTAGGCGTGGAGCAGCACGGATTCATACAGGCAATCGGCTTCGACCTGTATTGCCGGCTCCTGAAGGAGGCTGTCTCCTCGCAAAAACCTGTCTTGTCAAAAAGCTTGAATTAGGTTTTTTTCTATGATATGATTACGCTATAATTTAAATATATGATGAGAATAATCTTAACTTTGACAATAGGGCTATTCCTGCTCGCCTTTGGGTGCGCCAGGTCAGACGGTAATAGCGTCCTTGCCAAGGTTGGCAACAGGGTGATCTCCTTACAGGAGGTCACCAGCAGGATATCCAAACTCCCGTCTTATTACCAGACGCTTGTCGCCAATAATAAGAAGAGGTTTTTAGACGATCTGATCGTCGAAGAGCTGTTCTACGAAGAGGCGATAAGAGACGGCCTGCACCGCGAGAGGGAGACGCAGGACGTCATAAAAGAGGCGAAGAAGAAGATACTCATCGCGCGGCTCATAAAAAAAGAGGTCGAAGACAGGATAGCTGTAGGCGCTGACGCCGCGCTCGGTTATTACAACGGTCATAAAGATGAATTCAAGACCCAGGAGATGTACCGCGCCTCGCACATACTCGTCGCCTCGGCCCAGGAGGCTGAAGAGATATTGAAAGAGATCAACGCCATGGGCTGGAATTTCGAGGAGACTGCCAGGGCGAAGTCGCTCGACGCCACCGCGAAAAGAGGCGGAGACATCGGTTTCTTCACCAGGGGGCAGCTTGTCCCGGAGTTCGAGGCCGCGTGCCTTAAGCTGAATGTCAACGATCCATGCGGTATTGTGAAGACCCAGTTCGGATATCACGTGATCAAGCTGACAGACAAAAAACCCGCGGCGGCGGAGGAGTTCGGAAAGGTCAGAGGCGCTATAGAAGACAGGCTCAAGCGCCAGACGCGTAAAGAACTGTTCAATAAGCTGGTAGCCAGCCTGAAAGAAAAATACAGGGTCAGGATAGAAGCCGATGTATACAAACTCTTAGGGGAAGAGCCAAAACATGCTGAAGAATAGCGCAGTCTTTTTAATGGTATTTTTTTCATGCGCCGCGCTGCGGGCGGATGTTGTTGATAAGATAGCGGTGGTCGTCAATGACGAGGTCGTGACACTGTCCGAGATAGACGCCGCGGCGGCGCCGCTGTCAGAAAAATACAAAACCATATACAGCGGCGAGGAGCTCGACAAAAAGCTGTCTTTCGCCAGGCACGACGCCGTCGAGCAGCTGATAGATCAGAAAGTCCTTCTCGGCGCGGCGAAGAGGGAGAATGTAGAGGTTTCCGAGAAAGAGATAGACGCGCGCGTGGAGGATGTCGCTAAAAATTTCAGTTCAAGATCGGATTTCGAAAAAGCGATTCAGGGACAGGGCATGACGATGACGAAATTGAGGGCCAGATATAAGGACCAGATCATGGTCAGGCGCCTTATCGAGAAGAAGGTCATCTCCAGGATATCCGTCTCTCCGGTAGAGGTGGATAATTATTATAAAGAACACAGCGACAGGTTCGCGGCGCCGGAGGAGATAAGTTTAAGAAACATCCTCATAAGGATGAAGGACGACCCGTCCGATACACAAAAACGCGCGGAGCTGGCGCAGGATATTTTGAAAAGATTAAAATCCGGCGAGGATTTCGCGGCGCTCGCGAAAGAGTATTCCGAAGGGCCCGGCGCGGAGGAAGGCGGCTCCATGGGGTTTGTCAGGCGGGGCGATCTGATGAAGCAGATCGAGGATGCCGTCTTCAATTTGGAACCAGGCGGAGTCTCCGAAATAATCCAGACCAGCCTCGGGTACCACATGTTCAAAGTCGAGGAAAGAGTGAAGGCCAGGACCCCGGAGCTGGCTGAGGTAAAACGCAAGGTAGAAGACACGATCTTCAGAGAAAAGATAGACAAGGGCGCGAAAGAGTTCGTAAAAGACTTAAGGAAGCATGCGTACATCGCGTTCAAATGAAGACCCCCGCGTCATAGTGACCATGGGGGACCCTTCCGGCATAGGGCCGGAAGTCCTGCTGAAGGCCCTCGCTAAAAATCCAGGACTGCTGGAGGAGTGTTTAATATTAGGCGATCGCTTCGTCATCGCGAAGATGTCAAAGGCCCTCGGGATAAACCTGAAACTTAATCTCCTGGATTTTTCAAACGCCCCCCATAAAGGCTTTGCCTTTGGCGTCGAAGACCCGGCATACGGCAGGGCCTCATTTGAATATGTGGAGGAGGCCGTTAAGATGCTTTCGCGGGGCCGCGCCAGGGCCCTCGTTACGGCCCCTGTAAGTAAATCCGCTATCACAAGTTCAGGGAGGAGATTCACCGGCCACACAGAATATCTGGCGAAGGCCGCCGGGGCGGCTAAGTTCGCCATGATGTTCGTTGGAGGGGCGCTTAAAGTAACGCTTGTGACAAGGCACATCAGCCTCGCGGATGTGCCGGGGGCCATTTCAATCGATGGGATATGCGATACAATTGAATTGACCCATGAGGCGCTCAAGCGCGATTTCAGGATACGAAATCCAAAAATTGGCGTGGCCGGCCTCAATCCGCACGCAGGCGAATCCGGGGTCATGGGGCGCGAGGAAGCCAAGATTATAACGCCTGCGATAAAAAAGGCAGGGCGAAAGATAAAGAATATAATAGGCCCAAGGCCCGCTGACGTCATATTTTACGAGGCGCGCAACAATGCCTTCGACGCGGTCGTGGCCATGTATCACGACCAGGCCCTCGCGCCATTTAAGGCGCTCTACTTCGATTGCGGCGTGAACATGACGCTGGGACTTCCATTTATCAGGACATCCCCTGACCATGGGACCGCGTTCGAGATAGCCGGCCGCGGCATCGCGAGCGCCCGTTCGATGGAGGAGGCGCTTAAACTTGCCGCGAGGCTCGCCTAAAACATAAGATGCCTTCAAGAAACGAGACCATCTCCCTGCTAAAAAGATATCATTTACGGCCCCTCAAAAGGCTGGGCCAGAACTTCCTCATCGACGATAATATCAGGGACAAGATCATAGGCTCGGTCGATCCAAAACGCGGCGACGTCATCGTCGAGATAGGCCCTGGCCTGGCCGCGCTTACTCTTGAGCTGGCCTTGCGGGCCGGAAGGGTGATAGCCGTTGAGAGGGACAGGGGCCTTTACAATATCCTGCTTGAGACAATCGGCGCGAAGGCCTCGAACTTAGAGTTAATAAATGACGACATATTGAAGGTTGATCTATCTGAATTCGCGCCTTCGGGTAAGATAAAACTGGCGGGAAACCTGCCGTATTATATTACGACTCCGATCTTTGAATATTTAATCGATAATCGAAGACTGATAGAACGCGCTGTGATCACAATACAACGGGAGGTTGCCGACAGGATATTGGCTGCCCCGGGCGGCAAAGATTACGGCGCCTTGAGCTGTTTTATTCAATACTACACCAGGCCCCAATACCTCTACACGATAAGCCGGGGATGTTTTTATCCCAAGCCCGAGGTGGACTCCAGCCTGATCCTGCTGGATATGCTGGATTCTCCGGCAGTCGAAGTGAAAGACGAAAAACTGTTCTTCAGGATCATAAGAAAGGCGTTCAACCAACGGCGAAAGACGATCTCAAACAGCCTCGCATCCAAGGCATTCGGCCGCGTAGCGTCGAAAGAGGATTTGGCGGCTGCCTTGGCAAGGGCCCGCATAGACCCCTCAAGCCGCCCCGAAACCTTAAGCCTCCAATCCTTCGCCGCCTTAACAAATATCATAAAAGTAAAGGGGGACGTCCCACTTTTAGGCACCCTGCAGCACAAAATTCAATAAAATTTTGCCTGATTTTTTATTAGAAAATGTATCAAATTTTATAAAAAAACTGGCAAAAATTTTGGCAAGTTCTGTGCTGCAGGGTGTCAACTTGTGGGACGTCCCCTTACGAGATGTAATCCCAAAATGATAATGTCCTATTTAACCAATTTAGAAATGTCCTATGCCAAAGTTGCTATAATGTCTCTTAGCAAAGGAGGGCATTATGGCTGGAAAGGACATTATCATGGCT
>JAHFGN010000066.1 GCA_023247415.1 Candidatus Omnitrophota bacterium | reverse complement strand
CGGAGCGGACCTGGCCAACCTGGTAAATGAGGCCGCTCTCCTTGCCGCGAGGCGTAATAAAGAATCTGTCACCATGGAGGAGTTAGGCGATTCTATCGAAAGAGTGATGGCCGGACCGGAGAAGAAGTCGCGGGTCATATCAAAACAGGAGAAACGCGTAATCGCGTTTCATGAAGCGGGCCATACCATGCTCGCGCTTGTCATACCCGGCGTAGAACCGCTGCATAAAGTGTCAATCTTGCCGAGAGGGATGGCGCTTGGTTATACCCTGCGTCTTCCCACTGAAGACAGATACATCGTCACCAAGGAGGAGTTATTGGGCCGCGTAGCAGGTATGCTTGGCGGACGCGTCAGCGAGGAGATAATATTCAATGAGCTCTCGACAGGCGCCAGGGATGATCTTGAGAAGGCCACTGAAACCGCGAGGTGGATGGTGACGCGCGTTGGGATGAGCGAAAGACTGGGCAACCTTACATTCGGGCACCCTCAAGAGCACATCTTCCTGGGAAGAGACATAATAGAGGAGAAGAACTACAGCGACCAGACCGCGTTCCTGATAGACCAGGAAGTAAGGCGGATCATAGATGAGTGTTACGCAAAGGCCAAGGTAGAACTCCAAAAGAATGTTGATAAACTGAAGCTCCTCGCCGAGACCCTTCTTGATAAAGAGGTGATGGATGTTTCAGAGGTCAAGAAACTATTAGGATTACAGGCAGATGTCCCCTCAGATAAGCCAAGCGCGGCATGAACTCCTCTGCGGAAAATACTCCCTTCAACTGGGCAAAAAGACGCACGTAGTCGGGATCCTGAATCTTACGCCGGACTCTTTCAGCGACGGCGGCGTATATTTTAAGGATATAGGAAAGGCCCTGGCCCGCATTGAGGAGATGGCGCAAGACGGCGCGCATATTGTCGACATTGGCGGAGAATCCACCAGGCCGGGCTCGCGGGGTATAAGCGCGGACGAGGAACTGGACAGGGTGATCCCTGTTATCAAAGAGGCCTCAAAAAGGATTGATATACCCATATCCATAGATACGAGTAAATCCGAAGTGGCGGAGGCGGCGATAATCAGCGGCGCCTCGCTGATAAACGATGTAACAGGGTTGAGGTCGGATCCGCGGATGGCGCGGGTAGCCGCGGAAAGCGGCGCCGGGGTTATCATTATGCATATGAAGGGTGAACCCCGCACGATGCAGGAGAACCCAACCTATTGCGACCTGATGCGGGAGATATTGTCGAGCTTGCGGGAATCGATAGATATTGCCGCGGACGCAGGGGTCGCGCATGATAGGATTGTTGTGGATCCCGGCATAGGATTCGGCAAGACAGTTGAACACAACCTTGCAATCTTGAATAGGCTGTCCGAGCTAAAGGTCTTAGATAAGCCGATAATGGTCGGCGTGTCGCGAAAATCCTTCATAGGCTCTGTGCTGAACAAGCCCGCGAGCGCGCGCCTCATGGGAACGGTGTCGGCCTGCGCCATTGCCATAGCCAACGGCGCCTCTCTTGTCAGGGTCCACGACACACGAGAGCTTGTGGACGCGGCTAAAATTGCCGATGCCATAAAAGGGGAGGGGGACCGACTAAGTTGAGCCACCTGATCCTGTTCGGCAAGATACTCATTGAAATAATTATCCTCTGGTATGTCATCTATATAACGCTCCTCTTTATAAAAGGGACCCGCGCCGCCCAGCTCTTAAAAGGGCTGATCATACTCATAATAATCTTTCTCATAAGCCAGCAGTTCGAGTTCAGGGTTATAAATTGGATGCTGACCCGTTTCTTCGGGATATCCATAGTCGCGCTGTTAGTCATATTCCAGCCGGAGCTGAGGCGGGCATTGGCGAGACTCGGACAATTCGGGATATTCCAGGAGAACATGGAGATCCTGAACGAACTCTCCGACGCGGCGATCCTCTTATCGAAACAGAAGATAGGCGCTCTCATAGCGATAGAAAGGGAAGGCAGCCTTAAGCCATACACGGAAGGCGCTATCGCGCTGGACGCTATTGCGACAAAGGAATTGATACTGTCTATATTCGGGCGCGCCTCCCCCATACACGACGGAGGGATTGTAATACAATCCGGCAGGGTAGCCGCCGCGGGATGCCTCTTCCCTTTGAGCGAACTTGAAGTATCGCGCAGTGTTGGAACCAGGCATAGGGCCGCGATGGGCCTGACCGAGGAGACAGACGCGGTAGTAGTCGTTGTCAGTGAAGAGACCGGAGGCATATCAGTGTCGATTGGCGGCAGGCTCACGAGAAATTTGGACGATCTAAACCTCCCCAAGATCTTAAAAGGCGTATTTTCGCGCCCTGCCAGAGAAGAGCGGTTCAAGTTTATTCAAAAGAGTTCTTAAGAAGGGATCGGCCAAAAGCGGCGCAAAATGGAGAATCTCCTCACAAAGTCCTTCGGCAAAAATCTGTTCCTGAAGCTGATATCGCTTATCCTGGCAATAGGCCTTTGGTATTACGCGGTAAACGAGCTCGGCAAAGGCACTGAGGAAGAAACGCTGGCGCTCCAGAGAATCCTGCCATCCTACGGAATGGTGACGAAAAAACTCATTATAAAGACAATCATCGTCGGCAAACCCAAAAAGGGAAACAGGGTTCTTGACGATAAGATAACCATTGTGCCGGAGTATTGTCTGGTCGTAGGTCCCAGGAAACTATTGACCAATCTTAAATTTATTTACACGCTTCCTATCGACGTCTCCAATTTAGAGAAGACGATGACGCGCGCGGCGCCGCTGAAGCCGCTTGCATCCGGCGTATATGTAGAGGAGACGCTTGTCACTGTTTCCATTCCTATAGAGAAGATCTAAATGAAACTTGGCGTAAACATCGATCATGTCGCGACTATACGGGAGGCCAGGGGCGGCATAGAGCCTGATCCTGTGTCAGCGGCCCTGCTATGCGAAATGGCGGGGTGCGATTCCATAGTGTGTCATCTGCGCGAAGACAGGCGCCACATACAGGATGCGGATCTGTTCAGGATTAAAAAGAGCGTAAAGATACGGCTTAATCTGGAGATGTCCGCTGCCAGAGAGATCGTCGCCATCGCGCGCAGGCTCAGGCCCGATCAGGCCACGCTTGTGCCGGAGAAGAGACGGGAACTTACGACAGAAGGCGGGCTGGACGTTGTCGCGCTTAAAAAGAAGATACGAGGCGTTGTAGAAGTTTTAGAGTCGGCCGGCATCGAAACGAGCCTCTTCATAGATCCCGAAAAAAGCCAGATAGACGCCTCTTTTAGAACCGGCGCCAGGATAATCGAACTGCACACCGGAGGGTATTCAAACGCGAAAGGCGTTTCCGCGGCGCGCTCCCGCCTGAACGCGCTGAAGGCCGCGGTTAGATACGCGCGTTCATTGGGGCTTGTTGCCAACGCCGGCCATGGATTAAATTACGAAAATGCCTCCGCCGTCGCGCGGATTTCCGAGATAAATGAGCTCAATATAGGCCATTCGATCATATCAAGGGCGGTCTTTGTCGGGCTGGGCGGGGCTGTCAAAGAGATGCTGGCGCTGATTAAGTGGTGACAATATGATAGTCGGAACAGGCATCGACATAGTAGAGATCGACAGGATACGCAGGGCTGTCAAAAAGTGGGGGGAGAACTTCCTCTCAAAAATATTTACGCCGCGCGAGATTAAGTATTCCAACTCCAAGCGATCCGCCTATCAGCACCTGGCGGGAAGGTTTGCCGCGAAAGAGGCGGCCTTGAAGGCCCTTGGCGTGCCAAGGCGGACTGAAGTTTGGTGGACGCAGATAGAGGTATTTAACGATAGAGAGGGCAGACCGCACATGGAATTTCATAAAGACGCCCTGAAGCTGAAGAAGAAAAGAGGCGTTGGCAAAGTCCTGATAAGCCTCTCCCATTCAAAGAATTACGCTGTGGCGAACGCGATTCTGCTTAAATGCCCGAAGGCTGCGAGGAGCCAGAATCCAAAAAGTGATCGAAAAGATATATAAGAAGATGGCGTCAAGAAAGGCCAGCTCCCATAAGGGCTCTTACGGCCATGTCTTTGTCATAGCCGGTTCTGCATCCTATACCGGCGCGCCTTATCTGGCAAGCCAGGCAGCGCTTATTTCGGGCAGCGGCCTTGTTACGCTGGGGCTTCCAAAGAGCCTTCATCCGATTTTGGCCAAAAAGCTCATCGAAGTGATGATTAAACCGCTTCCCGAGACGGAGGCGCAGACACTCAGCCTGGGGGCAGCGCGCGAAATAATAAATTTTTCCAAGAAGGCCGATGTAGTCGCTGTAGGCCCGGGGCTGTCATTAAATCCCCTGACCAAAAAATTGGTTCTGAATTTGATCAGGGATATCCCTAAACCATTTGTAGTGGATGCGGACGGCATAAGCGCCCTCGCCGGCCATTGTGATATACTGAAACGCCTGAGGCACCCGGTTGTGTTGACGCCGCACCCCGGCGAGATGTCTAATATTATAGGTAAGAGCGCGGCTTTCATCCAGAAGAATAGAAAAAAAGTTGCGCATGTATTCGCGAAAGAGTATAATGTTGTGCTGGTTTTGAAAGGGCACAGGACCGTAGTCGCAAGCCCTGACGGGAAGAGTTACCTCAACAAGACCGGTAATCCAGGCATGGCATCAGGCGGCGTGGGCGATGTCTTGACAGGCGTGATCGCGAGTTTTATAGGGCAGGGCTTGAGCCCATTCGAGGCGTCTGCGCTGGGAGTCTACGTTCATGGCCTCGCGGGCGACCTAGCGGCGGGCGAGAAGGGCCAGTTAAGCCTGATCGCAACCGATCTTTTAAATAAAATACCGGAAGCGTTAAAGGCGCTAGGGTAGCTCAATCGGCAGAGCACCTGCTTTGTAAGCAGGACGTTGAAGGTTCGATTCCTTTCCCTAGCTCCAAAAATAGCTCCTTGAAATTTGGGCAGGTGCCAGAGCGGCCAAATGGACCAGACTGTAAATCTGGCGGCTTATGCCTACGAAGGTTCGAATCCTTCCCTGCCCACCACTAGAACGTTCGGCCTTCGGGTGAGACGCAATAGGAAGCGTCGCCCTTTAAGCCCGCCACATGCGGATCGAGGGCGGGGCTAGCGCCCGAACGTTCTTAAGGAAAAACCTAAATCGGTTTTTCCTTAATATTCCTTTTCCCTTATGTGGAAAGCGTAGGAGGATTCGAAGCCAATTTTCGCCGACCGAAGGGTGGTTTTTTCTCTATCGTTCAATTGTTCAAAAATAGCAATGGGTACTTAGCTCAGCCGGTTAGAGCGCGTGCCTCACATGCACGAGGTCAGTGGTTCGAGCCCACTAGTGCCCACCACTAGAACGTTCGGTCTTCGGGTGAGACGCAATAGGGAGCGTCGCCCTTTAAGGCCGTTTCATGCGGAACGAGGGATGGAAGCGCTTCATAACTAATGCGGGCGTAGCTCAATGGTAGAGCGCTAGCCTTCCAAGCTAGCTACGACGGTTCGATCCCGTTCGCCCGCTCCACATGTCGTTAGGGATTGAAATGAAAAAGGGGCGCGACTATTCGCGCCCCTTTAATATTTAACGATAAAATAATCTTATTCTACGTCCGCGTTCCAGAACGTCAGTATCTTCCACACGCCGCCAACGGTTCTGGCTATTCCTCGCGCTACCCCATCTTTGGTTTTATCGGTGCAGGAGTCGAATGCCTTGGCGCCTTTAGATTTTGTCTCGTTGAGGTTCTTCGGGACTTCTACCTGCCCGTAGAGGAGATTGTTCATGCCGCTGGATAGCCTATCCTTGGTAGTTTCGGCGAATATCATTGCTGTTGAAAAAACAAATACCCCTAAAACTAATAATGCCGCTGCCTTTTTCATCTACTTTTCACCCCCTCTCGATTCATCGCATAAACCAAGTACAGCAATAAGTATATATTATCATTTGTAATAAGTCAAGAGGCGTAAAAATTACAAATAAAACTTGACAAAACCTAGTTTTTTACTATAATAGTGGAACTTGCTTTTTAGAGCACTATTAACATATATTAATACGCAACAGCAGAAAGATCTCTTTCTGCCCATGTAGCTCAGTCGGCAGAGCGTATCCTTGGTAAGGATAAGGCCACCAGTTCGATTCTGGTCGTGGGCTCCACGCGGATTTCTAGAGAGAGGCAAAGATAGCGTTTAAAGCTGGAAAAAACGCGAGAGGGAAAAATTTTTGTCATTTTTCATTTAACTAAAGGAGGCCTTATATGGCAAAGGAAACCTTTGTTCGCACAAAACCACACGTCAATATAGGCACCATAGGGCACATAGACCACGGCAAGACCACCCTGACCAGCGCCATAACCTTTGTCCTGGCCAAGCAGGGG
>JAHFGN010000065.1 GCA_023247415.1 Candidatus Omnitrophota bacterium | reverse complement strand
TCAGGAAGGAAAACGGCCTGATGCAATCGTCCAAGACGATAAAATCGAAGATATTAAATTTAATCAAAGAGGAAAATAAGAAGGCCTGTTTAAGCGACCGGGAGATAAAAGAACTCCTAAAAGCTAAATATCAAATATCTATTGCCCGCCGAACCATAGCCAAATACCGAAAGTGCCTCAAAATCCCCTCCTCCAGCTCAAGACGCAGATAGAATTTTTGGTTCTTTACTTCTTTACAATAACAGATCATTCTTGACATCCTTGCTTTGGTATTGTATATTTAATGGTGTTGATATTTAATATTGTTAACTAATTCCTACCCTCTCCCCCAAAGGGGAGAGGGTAGGGTGAGGGGTTAAATATGGCAAGACTTACACTATCCGAATTCGCGCTCAAGATGAGCGAGATAATGCCCTTCATCATGAGGGAGTTTGTAAAGACCCAGGCTAATGAATTCTACAAGCTGAAGGTTACCCTGCCGCAATTCGTGGTCATGGACCTGTTGAACAGGCTTGGTAAAACCAGAATGACTGACATAGCTAACTCCATAGGCGTAACTACAGCGGCCATGACAGGCATAGTGGATAGGCTGGCTCGGGACGGATACCTCGTGCGCATAGACGACACAAAGGATAGGCGCGTGACAAAGATAGCGCTTACAAAAAAGGGGGCCTACGTAGTAGGCAAGATTACAAGGCATAGAAGGGATACGATAATAAAAATATTCGGCATGCTGTCACAGCGAGAGCGCGAAACTTATCTTGCGATACTTACGACTATACGAGACCGTCTCAAGAACCGCGAATGATTAACTCATATGAAGTAACAGATCAGTGTTTGAAGAAACTCCTGTCGTCATTGCGAGGAGCCTTTGCATTTACCGCCGGGCGACGAAGCAATCTTGTTTTTAGATTGCTTCGCCACTTCGTGGCTCGCAATGACGGGTCTCGTCGATCTTCTTATAACACTGGACTGTTACCATATGAATAGGATCGGCGCCGGTATTATCATGTTTCTCATGATAGCGCAGCCCGCGTGCATGGCCGCGTCGATCGCAAAATCCGCGCCTCAGCGCTCCCCTGCCCTGAGGCTTTCGGATTGTTACGCTCTGGCGCTTAAACAGAGTGAGACGATCGCCATCAAGGCCGAGCTCATCAAGGAGGCTGAAGGCCGTTTCCTTCAGGCGCTGGGCGCTGCCCTGCCTCATATATCATTCTCATCGACCGATACCCAGAACGACGCGGAAGGACTCACATCTTCCTCATCAAGCCTGGCCCTCTCCAAAAAGGACTCCGAGAAAAAATTTGTCTTTAAACAGACTCTTTTCTCCGGCTTCAAGGAATTCGCGGGCATCTCCGGAAGCGGCTCCGAACGCAAACAGCGCGTAAAGGAGAAACTGCGTGCCGAACAACTCCTTTTGGCGGATGTCGCGGATGCCTTCTATCTTCTCATTGAACAGCAGGAGGACTTGAAGGCGCTCAAGAAGATCGAGACGGCCTTGAAAGGCCGCGTCCGAGATCTTAAAGACAGGGCGCAGCTTGGCAGGTCCAGACGCTCTGAAGTGGTGAATACGCAGGCTCAAGTTTACGGCGTAGAGGCCGAAATAGAACTGGTGAAGAGCCGGGAGGCGTTAGCCCGTCAGCTCCTGGAGTTTTTGACAGGAGAGCCTGTTTATAAGGTTGCGGACGAGGGATCGGCATTTCCATCTCTTGAGGATGAGCAATACTATATATCTAAGGCAAACCTGCGGCCTGATGTGCTGGCGGCCTGGGAGGCGTGGAGGGTTGCTGAAAAGCGGCTTGCCGCGGCCAGCAGCGATTTTCTGCCTACTGTGACAGCGGAAGGAAACTATTACGCGCAACGCACCACCTCCCTCAAGAACGCGAAATGGGATGCCCAACTAAAGGTAGACTTACCTATATTTAAGGGAACGGAAACTTTTGGCGCTGTCGGCGAGGCTAACGCGAAGGCCCATCAAACCAGGTTGGAATTCCTGCGCGCGAAGCGAAGCGCCGCCCAGGATATCCGGGACAGCATCGTAAACTTCCGGGCTTCTTGCGCAAGGACAAATACCCTCAAAAAGGCGCTGTATGCCGCCGGGATGAATTATCATCTGCAGAAGGAAGACTACCGGTTAAGCCTGGTCAATAACCTCGATGTCCTGCAGGCCATTCAGGCCCTGCAGGACGCTAAGAGAAATTTCATACATGCCCTGTATGAGACAAAACGCCTGTTTTGGCAGCTGCGCGCCGCAGTGGGAGATTCCGTGTTTGGAGGATTATTATGACGCTTTCTGATCTGTCGATAAAAAATCCTGTATTCGCGTGGATGCTCATGGCCGCGCTCATAATATTCGGCCTGCTCAGCTACGGCAGGCTGGGCGTAAGCCAATTGCCGGATGTCGACTTTCCGGTCGTCTCCATCACCCTGACATGGGAAGGCGCTGCCCCTGAAGTTATGGAATCAGATGTGGTCGATGTCGCAGAAGACGCCCTGATGAGCATACAGGGCATCCGCGATATATCGTCCTCTATCAGGCAGGGCAGCGCCACAGTAACAGTCGAATTTGAGTTGGGCAGGGAGATTGACGCGGCTGTCCAGGAGGTCCAAAACAAGATCGCTCAGGCCCAGAGGCTGCTGCCAAAAGAGATGGACCCGCCGATAGTCACCAAGGTCAACCCCGAGGACCAGCCCATAATGTGGCTGACTGTGAGTTCCGACACAATGCCGATGCGTGACCTCATGGAATATGTCCAGGACCGCCTCAAGGACCGCTTCTCTACCATCAGCGGCGTGGGTGAAATATTCCTTGGGGGGTTCGTCCAGCGAAACCTTAGGATCTGGGTGGACGCGGAAAAATTAGACTCATACCAGCTTACTGTTCAGGATGTTATAGACGCGGTGCAGGCCCAGCATGAAGAGACCCCGGCAGGCCGATTGGAAACATCCAGAAATGAATTTAACATCAGGGTCATGGGCGAGACGATTGATTCTGAGGAGTTCTCCAATATCCTCATACCCAGGCGGTCCGGACAGCCCATCTATACGCCTATCTATTTAAAAGACGTCGCCGCGATAGAAGATGGATTGGCTGATGTGCGGCGCATCTCGCGCACTATGGGAAAACAGACAATCGGGATGGGAATACGCAAACAGCGCGGTTCTAATGAAGTTGAGGTCGCGCACAATGTCCTGAAGCGCCTCGAAGAGGTGAAGAGGTCTCTGCCCCCGGATATAGGGATGGGCTTAAGATTCAACCGGACAAAATTCAGCGAGGATTCCATACATGAGCTCATCTTCACCCTAATTCTGTCCGCCCTCGTGACCTCGCTCGTCTGCTGGGTCTTCCTGGGCTCATTCAGCGCCACATTGAATATCCTCCTGGCCATCCCTACCTCCATATTGGGGACGTTCATCGTTATATATTTTATGGGTTTTACACTCAACACATTCACTGTCCTGGGATTGTCTCTGGCAATAGGCATCGTGGTCGATGACGCCATAATGGTTCTGGAAAATATCGTCCGTCACAGGGAGAACGGCGTCGGGCGGGTTGAGGCGGCCGGACGGGGAGCGGCTCAGATAACCTTTGCCGCTTTAGCCTCCACAGTCGCGCTCATCGCGATATTCCTGCCTGTAGCCTTCATGTCCGGCATCATAGGCAAATTCTTCTATCAGTATGGCATGACCATTTCTATAGCGGTGGCGCTGTCTTTAGTTGAGGCCCTCACATTGGCTCCAATGCGCTGTTCGCAATTCCTTGAGGTCGGGGCCCGCCGGACACGCTTCGGGAAGATGGTCGAGGCTAATTTTAAATGGCTCTCAGAACGCTATAAAGAGACGCTGGTGTGGGCGCTCAACAGGCGGCTTCTCGTGATAATCATTGCCCTGGTATTCTTTATCGGATCAATCTTCTTCGTCAGGTTGCTGCGCAAAGAATTCCTCCCGCCCCAGGATCAGGCGATGTTCCTCTGCCGCCTCAAGACGCCTGAGGGCTCCTCGATAGAGTTTACCGATAAACGCTTCAGAGAGGCTGAGAAGTTTGTCATGAGCCGTCCTGAATTAGACGGCTATTTTGCCGCTATCGGAGGTTTCGGAGGCGGTGAGGTGAATACCGGCATGATATTCGCGACCTTCAAGCCGCGGCAGAAGAGGCCGGTGGCAGCGCCTAACAGGCATCCCCTGTCACAGAAGGAGCTCATGGCCCTCTTTAGAGAAAATCTCAACAAAATCCCTGATGTGAGGGCCACGATCCAGGACATGTCTTTGTCCGGCCTGTCAGCCCAACGCGGATTTCCGATAGAATTCTCCATCCGCGGCCCTCATTGGGATAAGCTGGCCGGATATTCCGAAGAGATCCGCAAACGCATGGGCCAGAGCAAGTTGATGATAGACGTTGATACAGACTATCTCACCACTGTTCCGGAAATACACGTCCTGCCCGATAGACAGAAGGCGGCCGAGCGCGGGGTGAGTATCGACGCGATAGGCAGCGCTATAAATGCCATGATAGGCGGCGAGCGCATCGCCAAATATACAAAAGGCGGCAGGCGATATGACGTAAGGGTCAGGTTGATAGGCTCCCAGCGGAGTGAGCTGGAGAACATAACGCGGTTGTTGGTGTGGAACAATAGGAAAGAGCTGGTGCGGTTAAAGGATGTGGTGACGATTGTCAAAAAACCGATGCCCCTGACCATCACCAGGCGCAATAGGGAAAGGGCCATCTCGATCTTTGCCAATGTCGCCCCGGGCAAGTCGCAAGGCGACGCCATCCAGGAGGTAAGCCGCGTCACCAGGGAGGTCCTGCCCGAGGGCTATCGCGCGGTATTCAGCGGCAGCGCCCAGACATTCCGCGAATCGTTTTCCAACCTCATGCTCGCCCTCTGGCTCGGGATCCTGATCGCCTACATGGTGCTCGCGTCGCAATTCAACAGCTACCTGCACCCGATCTCAGTCCTCGCCGCCCTGCCTTTCAGCATCTCCGGGGCGCTTATTACCTTATGGATGTTCAATCAGTCCCTGAACATATACAGCTTTATCGGCCTCATACTGCTGATGGGTATTGTTAAGAAAAATTCTATTCTCCTAGTAGACTTCACGAACAAATACCGCGAGGAAGGACTCGATACGCGCGGGGCATTGTTGAACGCCTGCCCTACGCGGCTCCGCCCCATACTGATGACGTCCATCTCAACCATCGCCGCGGCGATACCGCCTGCCTTGGCAATCGGACCAGGCGCTGAAACCCGCATCCCCATGGCGCTGACAGTCATCGGCGGCCTTACAGTCTCAACAGGACTGACCCTCTTCGTCGTCCCCTGCCTCTACAGCCTTCTTGATAAAGGGAAATAAAAGGGAATAAAAGGGGACGTCCCACAAGTTGGCACCCTGCAGCATAAAAAATGATAAAATTTTAGGTACTTTTTTATCAAAAAAACAGTACAAAAATCAACAAAAAACCTAGGGAAATTTTAATGAATTGTGTGCTGCAGGGTGCCTTGGAGTGGGACGTCCCCTTTGTCTCTACTCTTTCCTTAGGCCGATGACGCTGTAAAAAAGGTCTATGTTGGAGACCTTTGTTACCGGCCTCACCTCTTTTACCATTGAACAAAATATTGCGGAGATTGCCCGCAATACGCCTGATATGAGGGCGAGTGTCAATATCCTGTAGCCGAAGATGGGCGGCAGATATTTAACCAATGCCCCGCCAAGGAGCGCGCCTGAAAACATGGCGCTCCCATTTATTACATTGAAATACGCGATGCAGCGCGTCCTCTTCTGCGGCGTGACAGCGTCGAATATGAAATTTGAGAAGCTTAGGTTAAAGCCGGCCCAGAAAAATCCGGCAAAGATTTGAACGAATATAAGGTATATTTTATTGGGAGATAAAATCCACAGGATCGGCACCAGCGGCAGGAAGCTGGAGGTAAGCCTTAATACCCTTCTATTGCCTACGCGGTCCGCGTGAAGGCCCCACACCCTCATGACAGACAGGATTGTTATGGTGGCCGCGAGGTTTATTATCGCATAAGCGGCGTAGCTGAACTTAAGATCCTTCAGCATATACACGGCTAAGAACGGCGAGACCAGCATAACAGAGAAATGCATCATCGAGATAAATATAACGAACCTGCCGAAGTTGGATACGCCTATCCTCCTGAAAAACTGCCGAAACGTGAACCTGTCCGCTTCGTGCACAACAAGCGGCGGGTCATACATCTTCCTCAAGAAATTCCAGGATACGAGGCGCGAGAAAAAGGCAAGCGTAAAAATTATGGTGAAGCCTCCAAACGCCCCTCCGCCTTTGAACGAGTTCAACAGAAGGCCCGCGGCGAATGCAGCGCCAACGCTTATAAACCCTAATAGGCGGTTTCTCCACCCGAAGAAGCTGCCCCTCTCGAGTTCCGGCACGTGATCCGCCATAAGGCTGGACCACGCCGGCATATCGAAGGCATTTAAGAGCATATATAAG
>JAHFGN010000027.1 GCA_023247415.1 Candidatus Omnitrophota bacterium | reverse complement strand
GATGATGTCGTAGGGCTTACTATATGAAAATATCGGCGATAATATAAAAAAGCTCCGCAAGAAAAAAGGGTTTTCGCAAGATAATCTTGCTAGAGCAGCAAACAATCTGGGTAAAAAATCTTAGCGCCATCCCTCATAACATCGTAAAAATTGATGGAGAGTGGGAAGAGTATCCTAACAGTTTTAGAATATCGATTGTTGACAGTAAATATCGTCTTCCAATCGCCCTAAATCCTAATGACCCAGAAAAAATCATTGTTTTTGTAGGGCAATTTTTAAATAGGCCTCCTAATTCTTCTTCCAAATGCAACATAATAGTTAAGGTTTTTTCCAGATGGAAGGGAAACGAGGTAGAGGCAGGAAGATTGAAATTTACATTACTATAAAAGATTAGTGGAAGGAGAAGCTATGCAATATGAAAATCGTATCAAAGAAATAGACGAGCTTAAAACTAAGATTGATAAGCACAGGCCCTTGACGAAACACGCCCTTGAGCAGTTAAAGGAATACTACCGAATCGGCCTGACCTATGCCTCTAACGCCATCGAGGGAAATTCCCTTACTGAGACAGAAACGAAGATTGTTATTGAGGACGGTATAACCATTGGCGGGAAGCCGTTAAAAGACCATTACGAGGCGATGGGCCATAGTGAGGCGTTTTCTTTTCTGTATGACTTAGCGAAAAACAAGACGATAACGGAAGCCGACATATTAAAACTTCATCACCTATTTTATTACCGTATCGACGAGAAAGATGCAGGGAAATACCGCAAGGTAAACGTCCTTATTACTGGCTCTACATTCAAACCGCCCTCCTATTCCGAAGTAAGCGCCCTTATGAAAAAGTTTACCGATAAAATTCCAGCTATGCAAAAGAAATATCACCCCGTCGAATTCTCGGCCCACATCCATAAAGAGCTTGTTACTATACACCCGTTCGTTGACGGTAACGGCAGAACCGCGCGTCTTCTAATGAATCTCGCCCTTTTACAGACGGGATACGTCATAACTATCATTCCCCCTATTTTGAGAAATGACTATATTAACGCAATCAAGAAATCACAGATTGAGCCAAAGGAAGACAGACCATTTATCAACTTCATCTCGTCTATGGTATATGAATCAGCGAAGGAATACATTAGATTATTAGATTCTTTATGAGCGTTATTACTTACTTCAAGAGTACCCTTGAAGTAAATTCGGATTTCAGCTGCGATGCAGCGCCAAAAAAGTGGATGCGGACGTGGTGGAACTGGGATACACGTACGGCTTAGGACCGTATGCCGAAAGGCGTGAGAGTTCAACTCTCTCCGTCCGCACCATCCTTGATTTTATATTTATATTTTGCTATAATTAACACTTTAAGTCGCCCGCATAGCTTCCGCCTGCGGATTCGACATGTAAATGATAATGTGCTGTGACGGATTTCGGGACATGGTCAGCATAAGTTTTGGGCTTAGCCCTCAACAATCTTGTGCTAAAGAAGCTATTCAGTGAAGTGCCCGCATAGCTCAATCGGCAGAGCAGGACACTCTTAATGTCAAGGTTCCAGGTTCGATTCCTGGTGCGGGTACCATAAAGGATGTTATAAGCCGCTGGTATTTTAAGGTAATCGCAGGGAATCGAAACGAGGCCGCGCCGACGAATAGGAGGAAAAGGCCGATGAAACGGCCGTCAGCGGCCGAGGTGAGGTTACGCAGTCCCGCCTCTGGCGGGACGAAGTAACCGATTCCTGGTGCGGGTACCACTAGAACGTTCGGTCTACGGGCCGACGCCATAGGAGGCGTCGCCCTCCGACCTGCCACATGCTTAATCGAGGGCAGGGCTAGCGCCCGAACGTTCTTAAGGGAAAACCTACGGTTTCCCCTTAATATTCCCCTTCCCTTATAGGAAGGTGCAGGGAATCGAAGCGAGCGAGCGCCGACGAATAGGAGGAAAAGGCCTCCGGCCGGCAGCGAGCGAGCTGGCTACGGAGGCGGCCTCTGGACGCCGAAGTAGCCGATTCCTGTTAGTCAGGAAACAAAACGATGGATAAAATTGCCATTATGAATAAGGCTCGCGCCAAATATAGGCTCGAGCACGAAGAAGAGATTAAAAGACAGGCGATGTCATTGTTCGAGCAGTATAAAAATGATCCGCTTTTTATTGCTGGCATAATGCTCTATTGGGCAGAGGGGAAGGCAACACAACGCGATCCCTGGAGTTTAGAACTGAGTAACGCCAATCCTGAATTGCTAAAGCTATATCGTAGATTTCTCACCCAGTATCTAAAGGTTGATAATGCTAAGTTAAGAGCCAGGTTATTTTTATATCCGGATCTAGACGAGAGCGATAACAAGGTGTTTTGGTCTAATTTATTAGATGTACCCCTAGCTCAATTTAATAAATCTTACATTGGGAATAGCCGTAGTTCTGTCACGAAACACAAGCTTGCCCACGGGGACGTGTGCAGCTTATATATAGCTAGAAAAGATCTGCGCATGATTATATCAATTTGGATAGATCAATTCGCCGGTTTTTGTATTAAGGGAAAAGTTTAAGTAGGCGAGGGTAATTCAGTGGTAGAATGCTTGCTTGCCAAGCAAGTCGTCGCGGGTTCAATTCCCGTCCCTCGCTCCATTTTGCTTCGAAAATTTGAAAGGAGCAGGACAAGATGAAGATCATGGACTTCCTTAACAAAAATGCCATCACAGTCAATCTGAAGGCTGCTGACAAAGAAGGCGCAATCAAAGAGCTTGTTGACCTTCTGGTCAGGGCAGGGACGATCAAGAGCAAGGATGAGATGGTGAAGACGCTTCTCGCGCGGGAGGCCCTCGGCTCAACCGGGATAGGCCAGGGCATAGGCATCCCGCACGGCAAATCAAAGAATGTAAAGGAATTGGTGGCGTCTTTCGGGATATCGCAAAAGGGCGTAAGCTTTGACTCTCTCGACGGCGAACCTGTCTACATATTCTTTCTTCTGATCGCGCCCGAAGAGTCCGCCGGGCCGCACCTGAAGGCGTTAGCCAGGATATCAAGACTGCTGAAGGATAAATACTTCAGAGACCGCCTCAGAAAATCCGCGGACGAAAAAGAGATCATTTCCATCATCCATGAAGAGGACTCGAAAAAGTATTGATGAAGATATTGAAATCCCTTAAATGGCTTTATCCGGGGATGGGTGTTAAGAGGTGGGTCCTCTTGACAGTCTTTGGAATCAGCTTGATATCGATGGGTTTTGTGATGGCCATATCAGAACCCAACCCCGCCAATAAGGCATATGCCGGAATCATCATTATATTAGGCGTCCTGGGGGTTATAACAGGAGTAAAGCGGATAATAAAATCTTTCGTCACGATCCTGCTGCCGCAAAGAGAGGACGAACTCGTAGACAAGATATATAAGAAGAGGATATTAGAAAGGGGTTTTAAGATAGTCGCTGTTGGAGGCGGAACCGGCCTCTCCATGCTTTTACACGGCCTGAAGGAGTATACATCAAACATAACCGCCATAGTGACCGTCGCTGACGATGGCGGTTCGTCCGGGAGGCTGAGGCAGGACCTGGGTGTGCTGCCGCCGGGCGATATAAGGAACTGTCTCGTCGCCCTGGCAGACGCGGAGCCGCTGGTCGCGAAGCTATTCCAGTTCCGTTTTCAGGAAGGGAGCGAGCTAAGCGGCCACAGTTTCGGAAATCTGTTTATAACAGCGATGACTAAGGTCACGGGCGATTTCGACGCCGCGATAAAAGAATCGAGCAAGGTATTGGCGATAAGGGGAAGCGTGGTGCCGTCCACGCTGGATAAGGTAACCCTGACCGCTGAAAGGAGCGACGGCTCAACGACGGTAGGCGAGAGCAATATCGCCGACTCCAGCAGTCCTATAAAAAGGGTCCACCTCAATCCGTCGAACTGCAGGCCCACCAACGAGGCGATCGAAGCCATCAGAAAGGCTGACTGCGTAATACTTGGGCCGGGGAGTCTGTATACCAGCATAATGCCGAATCTTCTGGTCGGCGGGGTATATCAGGAGATAGCCGCGTCAAGGGCGATCAAGATATATGTGTGCAACGTCATGACGCAAAGAGGCGAGACCGAAGATTACAAGGCAAGCGATCACCTGAAGGCCATCCTGGAACATACCTCCTCCGGCATAGTGGATTACTGCATCATCAACACGGCCAAGATCCCGGATTCCGCGTTTGAAAGGTATAAGGGAGAAAACTCTTATCCAGTCGTGCCCGATATGGAAAACATAAAACGCGCAAGATGCAAGGTTATCGAGGCGCATCTGGTGAACGCAAGCGACTACGTCCGGCACGATTCCTCCAAACTGGCGAAAATTATCATAGATCTGGTCTCGAGCCTGAAGAAAGTAAAGTGATGAAGGTGGAAAAACATCTGGTAATAAAAAATAAACTTGGGCTTCACGCCAGGCCGGCGGCATTGTTTGTCCAGATAGCCAATAAATTCGACTCTGATATATCTGTGACGAAGGGAAAAGAGAAGGTCAACGGCAAATCCATCATGGGTATCCTGATGCTGGCGGCAGGGAAGGGCGCGCGCATCTGTATTCAGGCGCAGGGGCCTGACGCGGAGGCGGCTGTCATGGAATTGGAGAAACTCCTCTTAAGCGATCAGGACGCTGACATGCTTTGAGGGCCACAGGTAGGGAAAGTATGCAGGATAAAGAGATTGCGTTAAAAGGCATACCGGCGTCGCCAGGCGTCATCATGGGCAAGGCCTTTATGGTGGGCAGCGAGCAGTATGTCATTATGAAGCGGCATCTCGCCGACGAGGAGATCCCTCATGAGGTGAAACGCTTTAAAGACTCCCTCACCAGGACCAAGGCCGAGATATTAGACATAAAGAAGAAAATGGAAAACGAGATCGGCGCGGAGGAGGCGCAGATATTCAGCGCGCATCTTCTGGTCATAGAGGACAGCATGCTTATGGATGAGGTCTTGTCTAAACTGAAGAAGGACAGGCTTTCCGTGGAATATGTCTTCCAGGACGTCCTGAAGAAATATATCAAGATATTCTCCGATATAGACGATGAATACCTGAGGGAGCGCATAAGCGATATAAATGACGTCGGAAAGAGGATCCTGAAGAATCTTATAGGAGCGAAGGAAAAGAGCCTCAGCACTATCAGCGAAAAGGTGATAGTTATCTCATATGACCTTTCCCCGTCCGACACGGCGATAATGCACAAGAAGAACGTCATAGGTTTCGCGACGGACATAGGGGGCAGGACATCGCACACCGCTATAATGGCGAAATCGCTGGAGATCCCGGCGGTTGTTGGTTTGGAAGACGTCACCTCTAAAGTCAAAGAGGGCGATGAGGTTATCGTGGACGGGACGCACGGGACTGTAGTCATAAATCCTACCGCGAAGACCATAAAAAAGTATACGCTTGAGAAGAAGAGGTACGCCGTCAGGGAGAAATATTTGAAAGAGCTCAAAGGCCTGCCGTGCGAGACGCTTGATAAGAGAAAGATAATGCTCTCGGCCAACATAGAGTTTCCTATGGAAGTGCCTTCAGTGCTTGCCCACGGGGCGCATGGTATCGGCCTGTACAGGACAGAATTTATCTATATGAACAGGAAGGACCTGCCGAGCGAAGAAGAGCAGTTCGAGGCCTACAGCACGGTGGCGAAGAAGATGAAGACCCAGCCCGTTATCGTCAGGACCCTCGATCTCGGCGGAGATAAATTCTTGTCTCAATTCGCGCTGCCTGAAGAGATGAACCCGTTTATGGGATGGCGGGCGATAAGGTTCTGTCTGGCCAGGCCGGATGTATTCAAGGTTCAACTTCGCGCCATCTTAAGGGCCTCGGCTTACGGAAAATTGAAACTCATGTATCCGATGATATCGGGCATTCAGGAGCTGAAGGCGGCCAACGATATATTGGAGGATGTGAAGGCATCGCTAAAGAAAGATTCGATTTCCTTTGATGAGAATATTGAGGTTGGCGCGATGATAGAAATCCCGTCAGCCGCGCTCACAAGCGACGTCCTGGCCGGGGAGGCCGACTTCTTCTCGATAGGGACGAATGACCTTATACAGTATGTCGTCGCGGTGGACAGGGTCAACGAGAAGATCGCCTATCTTTATGACCCGGCGCATCCCGGCGTCTTAAGGCTCATAAAACAGATAATTGACAGCGGCCACGCGGCCGGTATATGGGTCGGCATGTGCGGTGAGATGGCCGGAGACGTGACGATGACGCTGGTCCTTTTAGGAATGGGCCTGGATGAGTTCAGCGTCTCTCCGATAGCGATATCGGAGGTGAAGAAGATCGTGAGATCAGTGACATTCGAACAGGCGAAAGAGATAGCAGCCAAGGCCCTTACCTTTAGTACCGGAGAAGAAGTGCAGAAGTTCTGTATCGATGCGCTTAAAAAGGCTGTGCCGGACCTGGCGGAAGGATTGTTATAGAGGCCCTTATGGAATTGGACGATCTGCGGCAGCTAAAAAGTATAGATAAATCAGATATGCTCGGTCTTTTGACTGAATTTCCTAAGCAGTGCGCCAAGGCCAAGGAGATAGGCGAGGCCTTCTCTATAAAGAGGGATTACATCGCGGGGTGCAATAAAATTCTATTCACCGGCCTCGGGGGTTCCGCTATCGGCGCTGATCTCATAAGGACATATCTGGCGGATGAGGCGAAACTGCCTATATTCGTCAACCGAAACTATACCCTCCCGAATTTTGTGTCAGGCGATACGCTTGTCGTTGCCTCCAGCTACTCCGGTAATACCGAGGAGACTATAAGCGCGTACGCCGACGCGAAGAGACGGGGCGCCAGACTCATCGCTATAACATCAGGCGGCCAGCTCGCGGATATGGCCAGGGCCGACAATATACCTCTCCTCGCCATACCGGGCGGGCTTCCCCCCAGGGCGGCGCTGGGCTATTCTTTCTTTCCGAGCCTTGCGCTCTTGTCCAAGATTGGGATCGCCTCCGATAAGAGCGGCGAGATAGACAGCGCGATAAGACTTATGGATGAGCTGGGTGAGGATAAGATAGGACCGAAGGCCGCCGCAAAAGATAACCTGGCCAAGACCCTTGCCAGGAGATTATACGGCAAGTTTCCTATAATATACGGCGGCCAGGATCATATCGATTCCGTTGTTATAAGATGGCGGGGCCAGCTTGCCGAGAATTCCAAGACCCTGGCCTCATCGCACGTCTTTCCGGAAATGAACCACAATGAGATTGTGGGATGGGAGAATCCGAAAAAGGTGTTTGGCGATCTCATAGTCTTATGCTTAAGGGACTCGCTCGACCACCCCAGAACGAAGAAAAGGATGGATATAACGAGGCGTATCATAGAAAAAGATGGGGTGGAGTATATCGAGGTGGAATCTATAGGCAGGTCGCTTTTGGAGAGGATCTTCTCACTCATATATATAGGTGATTTTGTAAGTTTCTATCTCGCCGCGCTGAACAATGTCGATCCTACGCCGGTGGATAGGGTCACATATCTTAAAAAAGAATTGGCCAAGGGATGATGGATGTCCTTATCCTGGCGGCGGGATATGCCGTGAGGCTGCGGCCTTTGACGTTGAATACTCCGAAGCCGCTTCTTGATATAGGGGGGAGAAAACTACTAGACAGGATATTGGACAAGCTGATCCCGTTAAAGAACGAGATCAAGTCGATATATATAATCACAAACGAAAAGTTCTTTGAGAAGTTTGAAGAGTGGTTCAAGGGATGCGGCGTCCCGATTGAGATAATGCTTATAAACGACGGTTCCTGTTCCAACGAGACGAGGCTCGGAGCCATAAAGGATCTCGAGATGGCCGTCGCCGCCGGCAATATAGAAGGGGATCTGTTAGTCATCGCCGGAGACAACCTCTTCGATTTTGATCTAAAGGATTTTCTGTCCTTTGTCTGGGCCATGCCGGATAAGGTCATAGTGGCCCTGCATGATATAGGCGATCTCGCGGCCGCGGCGAGATTCGGCGTCGCGAAGATAAACGATAAATTCAGGATAGTGGACTTCGAGGAGAAGCCCGCGAAGCCAAAATCGACCCTTATATCGACAGGCATATATTATTTTCCAAAGGAAACGGTCAGGCTCATCAGCGATTATATAAAATCCGGAAGAAAAGGCCAGGACGCCCCGGGGCACTACATAAAGTGGTTGAGCTCAAAAGGCGAGGTCTATGGTTTTGTCTTTGACGAAGACTGGTATGATATAGGAGATATCGCCTCTTACGAAGAGGCGGATAGGAAATACAAAGGGGGAGGGAAAAGTGGCAAAGCATAAGTATCTATTTACATCTGAGAGTGTTACAGAGGGCCATCCCGATAAAGTCTGCGATCAGGTTTCGGACGCGATACTGGATGAAGTATTGGCTCAGGATCCCGCGGGCAGGGTGGCGTGCGAGACGTACGTGACGATGGGGTTATTGATTATAGGCGGCGAGATAACGACGAACGCGTATGTGGACATACATAAGACATGCAGGGGGCTCTTAAAAGAGATAGGTTATACGCATCCTAAATACGGCTTCGACTATCATACGTGCGCGATATTGAACGCCATCCACACGCAATCGCCGGATATAGCCAGAGGCGTTGACAAGGGCGGGGCAGGGGACCAGGGCATGATGATAGGATACGCCTGCGACGAGACGCCCGAGCTCATGCCGCTTCCTATAATGCTCTCGCACAAATTGTGCAGGAGGCTCGCGGAGGTGAGGAAGAAGAATATCCTGAAATACCTTGGCCCGGACGGCAAATCCCAGGTAACCGTGGAATATCATGACGGAAAACCGGCAAGGGTGACATCGGTTGTCCTGGCGTGCCAGCATACTGAAGAGGTGTTGGATAAGAAGACTGACGCCATGTCAGAGGACGCGAGACGCGCTCTTATAGAAAAGGTGGCCAGGCCTGTCCTGAAGGGGTATTTAGATAAGGACACGAAGTATTTCGTCAATCAGACCGGGAAGTTTTTAATCGGCGGGCCGCAGTCAGATACCGGAATGACCGGACGCAAGATTATAGTTGATACATACGGCGGTTCAGTATCCCACGGCGGAGGCGCTTTCTCGGGAAAAGACCCGACCAAGGTAGATCGTTCCGCGGCGTACATGAGCAGATACATAGCGAAGAATTTAGTTGCCGCCGGCGTAGCCGATAGGCTGATGATCCAGTTAGCGTACGTAATAGGAAAACCGGAGCCTCTATCTATAATGGTCAACACTTATGGGACAGGCCGGGCGAGCGACGAAAAGATCGTGAAGCTTATAAGCGAGCACTTTGAGTTGACGCCGCACGGCATAATAGCTGAGCTGAAACTCCGCGAGTCAGTGAACAATCGCTACCGCCGGACCGCCGCCTACGGCCATTTCGGAAGGAGCGAGGAAGGCTTCACCTGGGAGGCCGCAGACAAGGCCAAAGAGCTCTCAAAACACATATAGAGGAAGACAAGATGAAATATGATATAAAGGACCTAAGGCTGGCTAAGAAAGGGAAGCTGCGGATAGAATGGGCCTCGGAGTATATGATCGTATTGAGGCTCATCCGGGAGCGCTTCAGGCGGACGAAGCCTTTAAAAGACTTGCGCATATCATGCTGCCTTCATGTTACGACAGAAACGGCGAATCTTGCCCTCGCCCTCAAAGAGGGAGGGGCAGAAGTGTTTGTCTGCGCGTCCAATCCGTTAAGCACGCAGGATGACGTTGCCGCGTCCATCGTGAAGGACATGGGCATAAGTGTATTTGCCATAAAGGGCGAAGGGTCTAAAGTTTACTATAGGCACATAAACAGCGTCTTGGACCAGCGTCCGCGCATAACGATGGACGACGGCGCGGATCTGGTATCAACGATACACAAAACGCGGACCGATCTTGCGGCCGGTATATTGGGCGGGACCGAAGAGACGACGACAGGCGTCATCCGCCTGAAGAGCCTCCAGAAAAAGGGGTTGCTGCGGTATCCGATAATAGCGGTGAATGACGCGAACACGAAACACATGTTCGACAATAGGTACGGCACTGGCCAATCTACGGTTGACGGGATCATAAGGGCGACCAACAGGCTTTTAGCCGGCTCAAACTTCATCGTATGCGGCTATGGCTGGTGCGGCAGGGGGGTTGCCATGAGGGCGGCCGGCATGGGCGCCAACGTGACAATAGTGGAGGTTGACCCGCTCAAGGCGCTTGAGGCTGTCATGGACGGCTATAGCGTTATGCCCCTGAAGAACGCCTCGAGGATAGGGGATATATTCGTAACGCTTACCGGCGATATACATGTCTTGAGGGGTGAGCACTTTGGTATGATGAAAGACGGCGCCATCATTTGTAATTCAGGCCATTTCGATGTCGAGATTGATATACCTGCCCTGAAGGCCATGTCTGGGAAGGTGCGGCGCGTCAGGGAGTTTGTTGATGAGCATAGCTTAAAAGACGGAAGGCGGATAAATCTTTTGGGGGAGGGCAGGCTCATAAACCTCGCCTCAGCCGAGGGGCATCCTGCCAGCGTCATGGATATGAGTTTCGCGAATCAGGCTCTTGCGTGCGAATATATAGCGAAGAATCACGATAAATTGGGGAAGAGGGTATATAGTGTTCCTGAAGAGATCGATAAGAATATAGCGAGGCTTAAGCTGGAATCGTTAGGGATAAAAATAGATAAACTAACCAAAGAGCAGGCCTCGTATCTCGAGAGCTGGGAACTCGGAACTTAGTCTTGCGATCCCTCTCCCCTTTGGGGAGAGGGTAGGGTGAGGGGGAGGAGAAGGCATATGCCGTTAGTTCCAATGAGGGCGATATTGCAGGCGAGTCTTGACGCATACAGGAAGGGGCCGCCTTTCGCGGTCGGCGCGTATAATATAAACAACATGGAGCAAATGCAGGGGATAATGCTCGCCGCGAACAAGACACAAAGTCCGATCATAGTCCAGGCCAGCCGCGGCGCGCTAAAGTACGCTGACATGGACTATCTGAAACATTTGATGCTCGCGGCGGTTGAGTTGAATCCAGCGATACCCATCGCCATGCACCTCGACCATGGGAACAGCCTCGATACGGCGAAGAAGGCGATCGGGCTCGGGTTTACCTCTGTAATGATAGACGGCTCTCTCCTGGAGGACGGTAAAACAGCGTCAGACTATGAATATAACATAAGGGTGACAAAGGAAGTCGTCGACTACGCCCGCAAGTTTGGCGTTACAACGGAAGGCGAGCTTGGCACATTGGGCGGCATTGAAGACGGTGTCGGCTCTGGCAAAATACACTTGACCGACCCTGACCAGGCTGTAGATTTCGTAAAGAAGACAGGCGTCGATGCCCTGGCTGTGGCGATAGGCACATCCCATGGCGCCTACAAATTCAAGACAGAGCCCAAGATCGCCTTCGATATAGTCGAGAAGATAAGAAAGAAGATACCGGATGTCTTTCTGGTCTCTCACGGCTCTTCAAGCGTGCCGCATGAACTCATCGATATCATCAATAAGTATGGCGGCAACATGCAGAAGACGATGGGGGTTCCGCTCGAGAGCCTCAAGAAAGCAATCGCGCTCGGCATAAATAAGATCAACGTCGACACCGACGGCAGGCTCGCTGTGACCGCCGCGATAAGGAAGTTCTTTGCGGAGAATCCGGATAAGTTTGACCCGAGAGACTACTTAAAACCGGCGCGGGAGGCGCTTGCCGCTGTTATAGAGGAGAGGATGATTGCCTTTGGCACAGCGGGGCATATAAAGGATGTGAAGCTCGCTACTTTAGAGGATATGAAGGCTTTTTATATAAAGAAACCGGAAACCAGAAACCAGTAAGGCAGATTCTGGTTTCTGTACTCTGGCCTCTCTTTTAGGCCCTCTTTTTTATAAGATAGATTCCGATCCCGCCGAAGATGATATTCCCAAACCACGCCGCGATAAACGGCGGCAGGATCCCGGATTTACCAAGCGCCACGCCTATCGATATACCCGCGAAGTATAACAACCCCAAGATGATACTTGTCCCAACTCCTATTATCACGCCTCCGCGGGCAGAGGTGATGGCAAATGGCACGCCCAGTAATATAATTACCAGGCTTATGAAGGCAAGCGAGACTTTATAATACAGGTCCACGAGAAACGATCGGACGACCCTCGCGCCGGCCCCCTGGAATTTCGATATATACGCCTTTAGGTCTCTGTAGCTCATGAACTCAGAGCGCAGTTCATTGTTCACAAAGTCCGACGGCCTCTCTTTTAACGGCAGGATATCCTCTTCGAAGAAGGCCGGTTCTCCCAAAAGTCTTCCCGCGTTGTCTGTCTTGTAGACGATCGCCTTATAGAATCTCCATCCATCCCCGGTCCAGACTGCCCTCTGGGCCGTGGTCTTCGATATCAGATTCTGATTTTTATCATGTTCGTGCATGATTACGTCTTCGAGGACCTTCTTCTCCGTGTCATAGGCCCTGGCAAAGATTATCCTGTTTCCGCTTCCATAGAGAGCGACATTATCCAGGATCTTCGGATGTTTGGCCTCCTTTCCTTTCTCCAGTTCCTCGCGGCGTATGACGTTGGAGACCTTGGAACTCACCGGAACGATCTTGTCGTTTACGATAAAGACGCACCCGCTTATCACTATGCCTATCACAAGGAGCGGAAGGATTATTCTCCATAGGCTCAGGCCGGACGCCTTCATGGCTATTATCTCATTATTCTTGTTAAGGCCTGAGAGCATGTATATCGTAGAGAGCAGGGCGGCCATGGGGGACACCTGGATGAAGATGGTGGGTGAGTAGAAGACGTAGAATGAGACTATGGCGCCGATCGGGATCTTGAATTTCACTATCTCGTCTATAAAAGAGAATATGTCTATGATGATGGCCATTACCATGAATATGAAGACGCACCACAGGAAGGGGAAGATAAAGCCTTTAAATATATATTTGTCTATAATCTTCACTTAAGCAAACCCCCTCGCTAAAGTCAGTGAAAAAACTCCCTTTGCCCCCGCATCCAATAATGTCCGGGAGCATTCGTCGATGGTCGAGCCTGTGGTGAAGACATCGTCTAAGAGCAGTATTGTCTTCCCTCTGGCAGCGTTCCGGTCCCGCGCCCTGAAAGCCCCTCGTATGTTATTTGCCCTCGCCTCTTTCCCCAGTTCGCTTTGAGGCCGCGTTGAACGGATTTTGTCGAGAGCGCCCAAAACAGGCAGCGAGAATTCTTCCGCTATCGGCCGCGCCAATAGATCGGACTGGTTGTACTCTCTTTCCTTGAGCCTGCGTTTACTCAAAGGCACAGGGACGATGCCGTCTATCTCTTCTATAATATAGGTATTCTCCCTTAAAAAGGCTATGAGCAGTTTCGCGAATAGTTTTGACAGATATATCTTTCCTCTATATTTGAATTGGTGGATCGACTTTTTCATCACGCCGTCGTAGAGATATGCCGAATAGTTCCTTTTGAAGTTGTGATGCCTCCTGCGGCATTCGACGCATATCTTACCCACGCGCTCTACCGGCCTGCCGCATCTTGCGCACCAGGGTTTGGGGTTGGGCCTTATTTCATCTACGCACCGCCTGCAAAGGCGCAAGCCATCTTTCGGATCCAGCGCATCCCCGCATATTACGCATAGCTTCGGATATACCAGGTTCAGGAAATTCTCCGCCACACCCCTCAAATATAATAGCATATTTTAGAGACGTTTTCCAATCCAATCGGGACAGTGTCTTAGGCTCTGCTTGGACAGTGTCTTCTATAAGGTAAAAGAATCCAAGATCTTGCTATTCGGATTTAGCTTCAAAACCCGTTCTCTATAGCTCGACCATTCATATTCATGAGGGGCCTTAACCAATCCTGCCCTAACAGGGTTATTTTCGATATAGCTGATACAGTCTATTGCATATCTATCTCTCGCTATAATCCTACTGGTAAACCTCCCCTGCCAAAGATGTCCAACCTTATCATATTTATAGTTAAAATATGCGGTATATGAACGGGTCAGACACTGCATAAATTTTGACAGATCCTCCTTTCTTTCTATCTCCCCCATCAGATGGGGGTGGTTGCACATCAGACAGTATCCATAGAGGCAGAAATGATACTTTCTTTTATATCTTCTAACCCTGCATAAATACTCCTCGAAATCTTCATCCTCGATGAAGGTTTGCTGTTTTTGATTGCCTCTAGTAGTGATATGGTACAAGACATTCTCTAAAACCAGCCTTGGTCCACTTGGCATAATGTTCACCTCCCTCTATATATAAAGACGAAAAAAAAGGTGAAATTATTGCAAATATTTTTAATTTTTTTTGGGAGCACAAAGACACCATCCAGAAGAGGGTAGGTACACTTTCTCGAATAACTTGGAAAGCGTCTCTATTTGTGGTACAATCTGCTTCGATGGAAAACAAGATAATATTGCATGGTGGAAAAAAAGGCAGAACTGCTTACGGGCACCCGTGGATCTACAAGGGCCAGATAAAAGATGCATCACCTGATAGCCCAGGCGAGATATATTCTGTCTATTCTTCAAACGGAAGGTTTATAGGCAAAGGCTACTACAATCCAAAATCTGAGATATCTATTCGACTCTTAACATATAAAGATGAGGTCATAGACAAAGGGTTTTTTAAAAGGCGAATAGACGAAGCGCTGAAATTTAGGGAGCGATTCATAAAAGATACTAACGCCTATCGGGTAGTCTTCAGTGAATCTGATCGCCTGCCCGGCCTGATCGTAGATAAATATTCTGACTGCGTAGTATTCCAAATTTTGACGCTGGGGATGGAGAAGAAAAAGGATCTTCTCGTCGATATAATGAAAGAGTCGCTGCGTCCTAAATTTATATATGAGAAGAGCGATAGCGCATCGCGGCGCTTAGAGGGGCTCGAAATAGTAAAGAGATGGTGCGGCTCAGAAGGCGTCCAGGAGGTCGAAATCTCTGAAGGAGGCGCAAAATTTATTGTTGATATAGTAGAGGGGCATAAGACGGGTTTCTATCTTGACCAGAGAGATTCCAGGGTTGCGATAAGAGATTTTGCGAGCGGTAGAAGGGTCCTAGATTGTTTCACGCATACAGGCTCTTTTGCCATACATTCATCTTTGTGCGGGGCGAGTGAGGTTTTAGGCATAGATATACACGATGCCCAAATAGAATTAGCCAGAAAGAACGCAAAGTTAAATGGTCTCTCGGAGAAAAAGATAACGTTCAAAGCCGCCAATGTTTTTGAAGCGCTTAAGGAATTCGACAGATCCAAAGCGAGATTCGATCTTGTCGTACTAGACCCGCCGTCGTTTGTTAAAAACAAGAAGACGGTTGAGGGGGCCCTGGCAGGATACAAAGAGATAAATTTGCGGGCGATGAAGATCTTAGATAAAGGCGGCATACTCGCCACATTCTCTTGTTCTGGGTATATCGAGGAAGAGCTATTCCTGCAGGTGATCTTAGATGCGGCATTCGATACAAGAAAAAATGTCAAGATATTAAAGAGATTGGCCCAATCGCTTGACCACCCGATCGATCCGTTTATTCCACAAACCTTGTATCTCAAAGGTTTAATCTTGGAGGTCAGTTAGCAGAAAAAGACACTTTCCATCGGGAGCCTAAGACACTGTCCCGATTGGATTGGAAAGCGTCTCTAGATATGGTGGGTTGGCATGAAGAAGAGGGATTCGTGGGGGTCGAGGATAGGGGTTATAATGGCGGTTGCCGGGAGCGCCGTGGGCTTAGGGAATTTCCTGCGTTTTCCGGTCCAGGCAGCCTCGAATGGCGGCGGCGCGTTCATGATACCCTATTTTCTGTCACTCTTCCTCCTGGGCATACCGCTCATGTGGATAGAGTGGACGCTCGGCAGATACGGCGGAGGCTTCGAACACGGGACAGCGCCGGGCGTATTCCACACGATGTGGGAGAAGAACACCTTTATAAAGTACTTCGGCGTAATAGGCATATTCGGCCCGCTCGTAATATTCATATACTATACTTATATAGAATCGTGGACGTTAGCCTACAGTTTCTTCGCCTTTACAGGCAAATACGCCCAGGCCTCGGACCAGGCATCGATGCAGGGTTTTTTAAAGGGCTTTCAGGGCCTGGAGCAGAATCAGTTCTTCCCGACCCCAGGCGCATCGTACATCTTCTTTCTAATTACTTTCATCGCCAATATCTGGGTTATATACTACGGGATCAAAGGCGGCATAGAGAAATTATGCAATATTGCGATGCCGCTTCTTTTCATATTCGGCCTCATAATAACGATAAGGGTCCTTACGCTGGGGGCCCCTGATCCGGCAAGGCCGGCATGGAATCTTACAAACGGCCTGGGCTTCTTATGGAATCCGGATTTCCGCGCCCTGAAAGACGCGAAGGTCTGGCTCGCTGCGGCCGGCCAGATATTCTTTACCTTGAGCGTGGGCATCGGCGTCATCCTGACCTACGCGAGTTACTTATCGAAAGGCGACGACGTAGTCCTATCCGGTCTTTCCGCGGTGAGCACAAACGAACTGGCTGAGGTTATATTAGGCGGAAGCATCGTGATACCGGCGGCGTTCATCTTCTTCGGGCCTGACCAGATCCAGGCTATCGCGAGGGGAGGGGCGTTCAACCTGGGTTTCGTCACCATGCCCCTTATATTCAATAAGATAATATTCGGCGTCTTCTTTGGAGGCATATGGTTCTTGCTCCTCTTTCTGGCAGGGATAACATCCTCTGTCTCTCTGGCGCAGCCCGCGGTCGCTTTTTTAGAGGATGAATTCGACATGCCGCGGCCCAAGACCGTCCTTATATTCGCGATCGCCACATTTATCCTGTGCCAGCCGGCCATATTCCTGTTAGGCAGGGGCGTAGTGGACGAGCTCGATTTCTGGGGCGGGACGTTCTGCTTAGTCCTATTCGCGACTATCGAGGTCATACTCTTCGCCTGGGTATTCGGCATGGACAGGGCGTGGAAGGAGATACATCACGGGGCTGATATGGAAGTCCCGGCTGTATACAGGTTCATCATAAAATATATAACGCCCGCCTTTTTGCTTGTGATACTAGGCTTCTGGCTCTATCAGGAAGGCCTGCCTACCATATTGATGAAAAAGGTCGCGCGGGAGAACACCCTGTATGTCCTGGGAGCCAGATGTCTCCTCATAGCGATTTTTTGCGTCTTGGCCATTTTAGTGAAGATGGCCTGGGACAAGAAAAAGATAAAGACATGAGAACCTCCGGCTGGTTATTTCTTATATTCTCCTGGGCCTTTATTTTGTGTTTAACCGCGTTCTGCTTCTACAACGTCTTCACAAAGAAGAAGCTGTAAGTCAGACTAAAGTCTGACCTACAGCTGTGGGTAACTCTTCCATGGCCGCACTTCTCGATCTGAAAGATTATTCCAAAGACGAGCTTGTCAATATCCTCGCATCCATGAATGAGCCGCCTTACAGGGCAGCCCAGATATTCAGATGGCTCTATAAAGAAGGCGTCGTCCGGATAGACGACATGAGAAATCTCCCCTCTCCCTTAAGGGATGCGCTGTCTAAGGCCTTCCGCATATCAAGGCCGCGTCTTTTTGATTCCAAGGCTTCGAAGCTCGACGGGACTATAAAAATCCTTTTGGGCCTGGAGGACGCGAACGCGATCGAGACCGTCTACATACCTCAAGGCCGGCGCTCGACGGTCTGCGTCTCCAGTCAGGTGGGGTGCAGGCGCTCCTGCGCGTTCTGCGCAAGCTCCACCGTTAAATTCGCGCGGAACCTTTTTCCGCGCGAGATCCTGAATGAGATACTCTTCATAAAGATGAATAAAGAGCTGCCTGTGACCAACATCGTCTTCATGGGGATAGGCGAACCATTCGACAACTACGACAACGTGATAAAGGCAATCAGGATCATGAATGATCCTGACGGACTGAATATAGGCGCGAGGAAGATAACCGTCTCCACATGCGGCCTAATCCCCGGCATAGAGAGGCTCGCCAGCGAGAATCTGCAGCTTGAATTGTCTGTGTCGCTTCATTCAGCGGACGATGCCGTAAGGACAAGGCTGGTGCCCGTAAATAAGAGATACCCCATTGGCAGCCTGATAGAGTCTTGCAGACGATATATAGGTAAGACAAACAGGGTAATAACCTTTGAATACGTATTGATAAAAGGAATAAATACTTCGCGGGCCGACGCCCTCAAACTCGCGAAGCTCTTAAAAGGAATTAAATGCAAAGTGAATCTGATAAGGTATAATCAGATCAAGGCGTTGGGATACGAGACCCCTTCCCGGGAGGAGGGGCGCGTCTTTTTGGATGAGCTCATTGCAAAAGGTCTGAACGCGACACTGCGCAAATCAAGGGGCGAGGACATAGACGCCGCGTGCGGTCAGCTCAGGATTGCTCAAGTTCAGTAATCAGTAATCAGTAAAACGTAATATGTAATAGGAATGACGAAAAAAGTTTGGTCGAAGGTCATATTTTTTATCGGATGGATATTATCACCGTTTACATGGTGGAATGATACATTCGTTAATCTGCCCATCGCGTATGCGCTGGCCAGCGTCCATAATTATTTCTTCCAGCGCACATTCTCAGCGGGCGTTATCGCATACTATTGGTTTACCAATATAATCGGCATATTGATGGTCTATTTCGGCGGCCGGGAATTATTTATGAAAGAATTCGGCAGGAAGAAGCGGTTAAATTTTATTTTTACTGTGGCTGTCTACAGTCTCATATTAGCGGCGCTTTCCTTTAAAGGCATCATAAGGCCATTCCAATATGGACGATAAAATAAGAAAGAGCCTAAGGTTCTCAACCCTTGACGGCATATTCGCGAGCATAACGCAGGGCCTGAGTGAAACTTTTATTACCCCGTACGCCCTGGCCATGAAGGCGACCACCGCTCAGGTAGGCGTTCTCTCGGCACTTCCCAACCTGGCAGGGAGCTTGTCCCAGCTTCTTACGGCATCGGTCGTAGATAGATTAGGCTCCCGCATGGCGCTCATAAGCCCGTGCGTCCTCCTGCATGCCCTCATGTGGATACCTATAATACTGATTCCGTATGCAGCGGGCAGCAGCGCCATCATGCATCTGACACTATTCGCTACC
>JAHFGN010000026.1:1941-19740 GCA_023247415.1 Candidatus Omnitrophota bacterium | reverse complement strand
TTGATAGAGTGGTTCAGGAGTGACAGAAAATGATCTTAACAGCTGTTGTTATAACGCTTGTATCGATATTCCTCGCGATGAACATGGGTGTGAGCGGGTTCTCTGTTTCATTCGCGCCATCTTACGGCTCCAAGGTGCTGACGAGATCGCGCGCCGCGCTCCTATACGGTTTTTGCGTCCTCTTAGGGGGCGTTCTGGTCGGGCCGCGCGTATTGGAGACGTTCGTCAAGAAGATATCAACTCAAGCCTTGAGCCCCGCGAGCGGCCTCATCATAATCTCATCAGCCGCGGCCGCGATGTTTTTAAGCAATCTTCTTAAGATACCGCAGTCAACGAGCTTTGTCATGGTATCCGCGTTTCTGGGGGCCGGACTCTATCGGGGAAACGTCAATTGGGGGACTATCGTGAAGATAGTGGTTGTGGCGCTCGTATTCTCCGCGCTTTCCTTTACCTGCACATTCCTGATAAAGCGGAAGCTCTATCCGCCGCATCAGAATAATCTAAAATTTTATGAGCAATTCTTCATCCACAGGGAGAAGTTCAAGAAGTTCATCATATTCCACGATATGTATTCAGCCTTTGGCGTAGGCACCAACAATGTCGCGAACGTGGTTGCCCCGCTCGTGGGGGCGTTCGCTATAAATCCTGTGCTGGGGTTGGCTTTGGCAGCGCCGCTATTCGCGCTCGGGGCGTGGCTCTTTGGCAGAAAGGTGATAAATACGGTCTCGCAGGACATAATCCCTATCGGCGATATATCAGCGACAATAGTTTCATTTATCACCGCGACGTTCGTCATTATAGCCAGCGCCATGGGCCTGCCGACGCCGTATGTCCAGTTTACGACATTCTCCATCTTCGCCATAAGCTGTGTCAAGGACGGCGTGCAGTGCACGCTCGATAAATCAATATTCAAAAAGATAATATGGGTCTGGCTGCTTGTGCCGGTCTTTACGGTCTTTTTAAGCCTGGGGCTGCATTTGGCGATATTGGGAGTCAGGCGATAATGTTGACGTTAAATAAAAAAGCTCGGGAAGAGATAATAGGTCATTGCCTGCGCTCATCTCCGAATGAGGCGTGCGGGATTTTGGCCGGCCGTGACAGCAAGGTGGAAAAGGTCTATGAGATGGCCAATGCGGAGGCGAGCCCGGAGACATTCCTGATGGATCCGAAGGAACAGCTTAAGGTAATGAAGGAGATGCGCGTTTTGGGCCTTGAGATGGCCGCGATCTACCATTCTCACGTCGCGAGCGAGGCCCGGCCGTCGAGCCGCGACATAGAACTTGCGCTCTATCCGGATGCGTCATATTTGATTGTGTCTTTAAAGGACAGAAAAAATCCGAGTCTTAGGTCATTCAAAATTGTGGAAGGCAAGGTTAAAGAGGAAGAAGTAAAGATAGTTGATAGTTTATAGTTGATAGTTTATGGGAAAAATGGGGAAAAAAATATTCAAAATTGGCACAAGGACAAGCCCTCTTGCGCTTAAACAAGTCGATGAGGTACTGAGGCTTTTGCATAAATTCTATCCGGATATCAAGGCAGATATTATTCGTATCGACACATACGGCGATAAGGACAAGGTTACGCCGATTTCGGATATAGAAGGGACGGATTTCTTTACGCGGGAGATAGAAGATTCTCTCCTGAACAGCAGGATAGACTTTGCCGTCCACAGCGCGAAGGATATGCCGGACGCGCTTCCGGGTGGCCTGCGCATCGCGGCGATAACAGAATCGATAGACCCGCATGACGCGCTGGTCTCAAAGAAAGGCTTAAGACTGGATGAGCTTCCTCATGGAGCTGCGATCGGGACGAGCAGCGCAAGAAGAAAGGCGCAGCTCAAGGCTTACAGGGGTGACTTTAGCATTGTAGATATACGAGGGAATATAGAGGAACGGCTAAAACTGGTCGATGAAACAGATTTGGACGCAATCGTAATCGCTGCATGCGGGCTCATCAGGCTGGGGCTTGACTCTAGGATCTCCCAGAGGATACCGCTCGAGATATTAAGGCCGCATCCTCTGCAGGGGTCACTTGTGGTTGAGACAAGAAACGATAGAAGCGATTTAATCGAGCTATTTTCGAATATAGATTCTAGGAGGAAAAAAGACACTTTCCAAGCGGAGCAGGAGACACTTTCCCGATTGGATTGGAAAGCGTCTCTAGATTTATGAAGGTATATTTTGTTGGGGCGGGGCCGGGGGGGACGGATTTAATCACGGTCAGGGGCCTGGAGATACTCCGCCAGGCGGATTGTGTTATATACGATTATCTCGTTGATAAGCGGCTTCTGGATGAGGCGAAGGAGGGCGCGGAGCTTGTCTGCTGTGATACTCTGGGAAAGAAGAGGTATTCGGATGAGTTCGCCGTCCATCAGGAGAGGATCAACGGCCTCATGGTGCGCAAGGCGAAGGCCGGGAAGAAGGTGATCCGGCTTAAGAACGGCGATGTCTCCGTCTTCAGCAGGTTGTCACAGGAGCTTGAGGTCCTGGCCAGGAACAGGATAGCCTTTGAGGTCGTCCCGGGCGTGACCGCGGGAAGCGCGGCCGCCGCTTTTAGCGGAATCCCGCTTACTGACAGGCGCTTCGCCTCAAGCGTCATCTTTGTTACAGGCCACGAAGACCATACGAAGAAGACCAGCTCCGTCGATTGGGGAAAAATAGCCGGCTCCGGCACAATAGTCTTATACATGGCTCTTGCCAACCTGGCGAAGATTGTAAAGGGCCTTCTGGCGGCAGGCAGGCCGAGGCGGATGCCTGTCGCGTTGATAAAAGACGCAGGGTGCCTGACGCAAAAGGCAGTGACCGGAACTTTGGCGGATATCGTCAACAAGGCAAGGTCATCCGGGATAATCCCGCCTGTCATAATCATCGTCGGGGAAGTGGTTAAATTGAGGAGGCGATTCGACTGGCTGGGCCGGGCAAAGAAAATTTTATATACAGGTATATCAAAAGAGAGGTTCTTTGAAGACGCTCGGTATTTTCATATTCCGCTCATTAAGCTTGTACAAATGGGCTCCTATAAAGAATTTGACAACTATTTAAAGAAAATAGCGAACTTTGACTGGATAATATTTACGAGCCGCTATGGCGTAGAATATTTCTTTAAGCGGTTGCATAAGATCCCCTATGACGCGAGGGCCCTCAACGGAATAAATATAGCGGCGATAGGGAATTCCACGAATGGCAGGCTTCTCGATTTTGGCGTAATGGCCGATCTCGTCCCGAAAAAGGAATCGTCAGAAGGGTTGCGCGCGGAGTTCCAAAAGGTAGACTTGAAAGGCAAAAAGATCTTTCTGCCGCGTTCTGATATCTCTGATAAGGGCCTGAACGCCTTTCTCGCCGGACTGGGCGCGGAAGTGACAGAAGGCCTTGCCTACAGGAATATCGCGCGGGGAGATTTGCCGGAGCTGGATATCGAATTTTTTGACGAGATATTCTTCACAAGCCCCTCGACTGTAAGAAGCTTCAAGGCGAGATATAAGAAGATTCCCCGGGGCGTTAAGGTACGATGTATAGGCGATGTCACATTGCGAGAGGCGAAGAAGTTTGGATATGCGTAGATTGAGAAGGAATAGCGCGATAAGAGACTTAGCGGCCCAGACACGGCTTTCAGCGGAAGAGCTCGTAATGCCGTATTTTGTTATTGAGGGCAAAAATAAGAGAGAGCCAATCGCGTCTATGCCTGGTATATCGAGACTCTCAATCGACAATTTGGTAGACGATGTAAGGGAAATAAAAAAGCTTGGGATAAAGGCAGTGCTTCTCTTCGGAGCCTCGCGCAGGAAAGACGACAGAGGAACTGAATCTTACAGGCGCGACGGCGTTCTTCAAAAGGCTGCTGCGGCGATAAAAAGGAATGCCGAAGATGTTGTAATCGTCACTGACGTATGCATGTGCGGATACACGTCACATGGGCACTGCGGAATAGTAAAGACAAAGAAACCAGTAACCAGTAACCAGAAACCAGAAAAACACATCGACAATGAAGAAACTGTAAAGATCCTTGCTAAAATTGCGATATCGCATGCGGAGGCTGGGGCGGATTTTGTCGCGCCATCGGCCATGATGGACGGACAGGTAGGAGCCATGAGAGAGGCGCTTGATAAAAACGGTTTCGGCAATACTGGGATATTCGCGTATTCGGCGAAATACGCGTCTCACTTTTATGGACCCTTTAGAGACGCCCTCGGTTCCAGTCCGAAATTCGGCGATAGAAAGAGTTACCAGATGGATTACCGGAACTCTGACGAGGCTCTTTGCGAGATAGGCGCGGATATAGAAGAGGGCGCTGACATAGTCATGGTAAAACCGGCGCTCGCGTATCTGGATGTTATAGCAAGGGCAAAAGCCGTCTTTAACACGCCGCTTGCGGCTTTTAATGTCAGCGGGGAGTATGCGATGGTGAAGGCATATTGCGAGAAACCAGAAACCAGAAACCAGAAACCAGAGAAAAATCTGGTTTTAGAGATACTCACGTCGATAAAGCGCGCGGGCGCGGATTTGATCATTACTTATCACGCGAAGGATGCGGCGAAATGGCTCAAAAATCTTTGACTAAGTACGAAGTACTAAGTACTAAGTACGGACTTTTTAGCGATGCCAAGAAGTATATAGCCGGCGGCGTGAACAGCCCGATCAGATCGTTTAAGGCTGTGGGCGGGGATCCGCTCTTTATAAAACGCGGCCGCGGCTCTAAAATTTACGACGAATCCGGCAGGGAGTTTATCGACTATTGTCTCTCCTGGGGCGCTTTGATATTGGGTCACAGCCATCCGGATGTAGTGGAAGCGCTTAAAGAGGCGCTGGGGCGCGGCACAAGTTTCGGCGCGCCGACTCTCCAAGAGACAGAACTGGCGAAACTCATTCAGGAGGCCCTCCCGTCGATAGACAGCGCTCGGCTTACCAATTCCGGGACAGAGGCTGTGATGGGAGCGGTGAGAGCGGCCAGAGGATTTACAAAAAAGAATAAGATAATAAGGTTTGCGGACTCGTATCACGGAAGCGCCGATTGTTTTTTGGGGACGAGCGCGGGCGTCCCGGAGGATTTTAAAAAGCACACATTGAGCGTTCCTTATAATGACAGCGCCGCGGTTAGCGGGATCGCGAAGAAGGATAGGGATGTCGCGGCGATTATCGTTGAGCCGGTTGAGGGGAATGCAGGCGTTGTCCTGCCCAAAGAAGGATTTTTAAAAAAATTAAGAGAGATCTCGGATAAATACGGCATAGTCCTGATATTTGATGAGGTGATAACAGGTTTTCGGGTTTCTTATGGCGGGGCGCAAGGGTTGTTTGGGGTAAAGACCGACCTTACATGCCTTGGGAAGATTATAGGAGGAGGCCTGCCAATGGGCGCGTTCGGCGGAAGGCGCGACATAATGAAACACTTAGCGCCGGAAGGCAGTGTCTATCAGGCAGGTACGTTCTCCGGCAACCCAATATCGGTCAGAGCCGGGATAACGGCCTTGAAAATCCTCAAGGAGACCGATCCGTATAAGACGCTTGAGGAGAAGACGAAGACTCTATGCGACGGGATCATCAAGGTTGCGCGAAGGCGCGATGTGGATTTGAGGATAAATCGCATAGCGTCGCTCTTCGACATATCTTTTAAGGATACAGGGTTATTTAAAATATTTTTCCACTCGCTTTTGGGATCCGGCGTATATCTTTCGCCGTCGCCGCTCGAGTCGAATTTTATGTCGACGGCGCATACGGATGAGGATATAGCCAAGACAATAAAAGCGGCTGAAAAGGCGTTAGGGAGGTAACGAGTATGGTTACAATATATTTAAACGGCAAGAAGGAAGAGGTAAAGGATAAGATGAACATCGCTCAGCTGTTGAGCGAAAGAAAGATAAGGCCGGAGGTGGTTACCGTTGAGCTCAATGACCAAATTATCGAGAGGACGAACTACGACAAGACAGCGATAAAAGAGAGGGATAAATTAGAATTCGTGTATTACATGGGCGGGGGTAAGGAAACGGTCCTGGTTTCTGGTTACTGGTTACTGGTTACTTATGTTATTGGAAGGAGAAAACATGCCGTTTAGCGACAGAATTGCCAACAACGTCCTGGAATTGATCGGCCAGACTCCGATGGTAAGGCTCAATAAACTTGCGGGCCCGGACTCCGCGACGATCCTGGCAAAATTGGAGAATTTCAACCCGGGAGGAAGCGTCAAAGACAGGATATGCGTCTCTATGATCGAGGAGGCTGAAAAAGCGGGGCGCTTAAAGAAAGGCTCGACTATCATAGAGCCCACTTCAGGCAATACGGGGATCGGGCTCGCCATGGCCTCAGCGGTAAAAGGATACAGATGCGTCCTCACAATGCCTGAGACGATGAGCCTGGAGAGGATATATATACTGAAGTCTTACGGCGCGGAGATAATCCTGACGCCCGGCCTGGAAGGCATGAAGGGCGCCATAAAGAAGGCAGAGGAGATCCACAAGAAGACGCCCGGAAGCCTTATACTGCAGCAGTTTAAGAATCCCGCGAACCCGGAAGTTCACAGAAAAACTACCGCCGAGGAAATATTGAAAGTCACAGACGGCAAGATTGACGCCTTCGTGATCTGCGTCGGGACAGGCGGCACCATAACCGGCGTTGGCGAGGCATTGAAGAAGAGGAATCCCGCAATCAAAGTGGTCGCTGTCGAACCTAAAGGGAGCGCTGTCCTTTCAGGGGGTAAACCGGGCCCGCACAAGATCCAGGGGATAGGGGCCGGTTTTATACCGGAAATCCTGAATCGTGATATAATAGATGAAGTGATCCAGGTGGATGATGATGACGCGTTCAAAGTCTCAAGGCGGCTCGCCAGAGAAGAGGGCGTCTTTGTCGGGATATCCAGCGGGGCTGCGGTTTGGGCGAGCCTCAAAGTCGCAAAGGAATTGGGTAAAGGCAAAATTATAGTAACAATGCTGCCGGACACAGGCGAGCGCTATTTTTCGATGGAACAGTATTTCAGGGCGTAATAGCTATATTTCCCTCTCCTGAGGGGGTGAGTAGGGCAGACTTAAGTCTGCCCTACGGTCATGGGGAGAGGGTTAGAGTGAGGGGATAAGGATGAGCTGTGTTAAAGGTCTAAAATGCAGGGAGTGCGGAAGGCCGTATCCTAAGGAGGCGCTATTCGTATGCGAATACTGCTTCGGCCCGCTCGAGGTAGATTATGACTATGACAGGATAAAACAGGTCCTGACAAGGGAAGCGATCTCGGCGAGACCTAAAAATCTCTGGCGGTATCGCGAGCTCCTTCCCATAGACGGTGATCCCACAGACGGCCTGAATTCAGGCTTCACGCCTCTTATAAGGGCGAGGAATCTCGAGAAGGCCCTGGGAGTCAGGGAATTATATATAAAGGACGATTCTGTGAGCCACCCGACGCTGTCATTTAAAGACAGGGTGGTAGCTGTCGCCCTGTCAAAGGCGAAGGAGTTCGGCTTCGACACAGTTGCGTGCGCCTCAACAGGTAATTTAGCAAACTCCGTGGCCTGCCAGTCAGCGATAGCCGGCTTGAAGAGATATATATTTATACCGGCGGATCTGGAGGCCGGAAAGATTATAGGCACCCTTATCTATAATCCGACGCTGGTCGCGGTTGAAGGCAATTATGATGAGGTCAACAGGTTATGTTCAGAGGTCGCCTCCAAATATAACTGGGCCTTCGTAAATATAAACATAAGGCCATACTATGCAGAGGGCTCAAAGACCTATGGATATGAGATATTGGAACAGCTTGGATGGAAGGCGCCGAGGCATATAGTTGTGCCGTGCGCAGGAGGGTCCCTCATAACTAAGATTTGGAAGTCTATAAGAGAGTTCGAGAAGCTCGGCCTTATAGAGAAGGCCCATACGAAGGTCTATGCGGCGCAGGCAGCAGGGTGCGCGCCTATTGTCACTGCGATAAAGGAAAATTCCGAGATAATAAAACCGGTTAAACCAAAGACTATCGCCAAGTCCCTGGCGATAGGAAATCCGGCGGACGGCATATACGCCGCCGCGACCGCGAGAGACTCCGGCGGCGGAGGAGAGGATGTTTCCGACGATGAGATTGTAGAAGCGATAAAACTTTTAGCGCAGACCGAAGGCATATTCACTGAGACCGCGGGCGGCGTTACCTTGGGCGCCGCGAAGAAGCTGATCGAAAACGGGAAGATCCCGAAGGATGAGTCGATCGTCGTTTCGATAACGGGCAATGGCCTGAAGACGCAGGAGGCGGTGGCAGATAAAATAGGGAAGCCCATTAGGATAAAGCCGAATATCGCGTCATTTGAGGAGCATGTTAGGCGGCATTAAAATAAGAAGAAACCAGAAACCAGAGTACAGAAACCAGAATCTGGTATCTGGTTGCTGGTTTCTGGTTACTTATGCTATTACAGGGAGGGCTCATGCCGATAAAGGTACGAATACCCACGCCGTTACAGAAGATCACGAATAATCAGGCGGATGTGACTGTAAAAAGTAAGAATGTGCGGGAGCTGATCGAGGACCTTAATAAGTCTTTTCCGGGCATCAAGGAGCGGCTTTGCGATGAGAAGGGAAACTTGAGGCGGTTCATCAATATATATGTCAATGAAGAGGACATCAGATTCCTCAAGATGGACGCTACCCCGCTGAAAGACGGGGACGAGGTCTCGATAATCCCGGCGATAGCGGGAGGCTAATTAGTTGAGAGTTGAGAGTTGAGAGGTGAGAGTTGAGCTATAAACTGACATGGAGGTTACATGGGTTTGAGGGATGACCAGGTAGAACGCTATTCGCGGCAGATACTCTTGCCGCACGTAGGCGGGCTCGGACAGGAGAAGATCCTGGCCGCTAAGGTCTTGGTCATAGGCGCCGGGGGGTTAGGTTCTCCGGCCGCCCTATATTTGGCTGCCGCGGGCGTAGGCAGGATCGGCGTGGTTGACTCCGACAAGGTGGAGTTGAATAATCTCCAGCGGCAGGTGCTCCATTCGACGAAGACCGTTGGCGAGCTTAAAGTAGAGTCCGCGAAGAGGACATTGGCCGCCCTGAATACGGATATAGAGGTGATACCTTATAATATGAGGCTCACCTCAGGGAATATACTGGATGTGATAAAAGGATACGACATCATAGTTGACGGCTCTGACAACTTCCCAACCAGGTATCTGGTAAATGACGCCTGCGTGCTGGCTAAGAAGCCTCTTTCGCACGGCGGGATATTCAGGTTCGACGGCCAGGCGATAACGATTGTTCCAGGAAAGAGCGCGTGCTACAGGTGCCTCTTCCCTGAGCCGCCTCCTCCGGGTCTTGTGCCAAGCTGCCAGGAGGCCGGGATACTCGGCGCTGTAGCGGGCGTAATAGGCGTGATCCAGGCCAACGAGGTATTGAAACTGATTCTGGGTATAGGCGATACGCTTACAGGAAAGCTCCTTATATTCAACGCCCTGGATTCCTCGTTCAGGTCGGTCAAGGTCCCTAAAAATAAGGATTGTCCTGTCTGCGGAGAGAAGCCGACAGTGACCAGGCTGATAGATTATGAAGAATTCTGCAGTTTAAGAAGAAAGGACGCGAAATAATATGGCCAAGAGACTCATCAAGCTCACGTTCCCGAAGGATCTGATAAAAAAACCCATAACCTTTCAGATGGCGAAGAAGTTCGACGTCATGCCCAACATACGCCGCGCCAAGATAACAGAGGAGATCGGCGAGATTATGCTGGAGTTGGAGGGGGCCGACCAGAACCTCGATAAGGGCGTAGCCTATCTGAAAAAGGAAGGCGTCATCGTCGAACCCATTGTCGGCGACATAATAGAATAATTCATCATGCAAGCATCCAAGCATCGGGACACCCTGCCATGATTAGCGAATAGTCAGGATGCAGGGTGTCCCGTTCACGTTTCTAGGGCTTGACAAATCGAAAAGGGTCGTGTATACTATATACCTGTAGGGGGTATATCGGTGATAGATGGAAAGACTCAAAATGAAACGCTGACGCGCCTTAAAAAGATAGAGGGGCAGATAAAGGGCGTCGAGAAGATGATCGAGTCCAAAAAATACTGCATCGACATCATAAACCAGATCCGCGCGGTGCGGGGGGCATTGGATGTCCTGGCCCTTCAGGTTATGAGGAACCATATAAATAGCTGTGTCTCGGAGGCGATCAGGAAAGGCTCTAACAACTCTACAGTGGATGAGCTGATGGAGACGATATACAGGTTTGTAAAATAACATATTTCCCCTCACCCTACCCTCTCCCAGGGAGCGGTAGGGCAGACTTAAGTCTGCCCTACGGTCATGGGGAGAGGGCAGGGTGAGGGGGATAGGGGAAATGATGAGAAAAAATCTATTCTACATTATCATAGCGGCCATCATACTTTTATTCGCGAACTCCGGGGCATCTTTTGCCGATGAGGCGCTTACGCCTGCCTCCGCAGTAGAGATAGCGCTCAAAAACAATCCGGAGATATCGGCCGCGCGCCAGAAGCACATGGCTTCACAGGCGAAGATCCCGCAGGTCGTCACACCGGAAGATCCCATGCTTGAATATAATTACGATGAGATGAGGGCCGGTGTCATGGGTTATATGGGCAAGCCCATGAGGAGTTACGCAGTCTCTCAAAATATGCCGTTTCCCACAAAATTATTATTACGCGGCCGCATAGCGGCCCGCGATGCCAAGATCGCGTATGAAAGCCTGAAAGAGAAGGAACGCTCTGTCGCCTCCAGAACCAAGTCCGCGTACCTGGAGCTGTGGCTGGCGGAGAGGTCTATCGGCATAAGCGAGGAGGCGCTTGTCCTGTTGGAACAGTTCGCCTCAAGCGCGGCCGCGCGGTATTCGGTTGGGAAATCCAGCCAGCAGGATGCCCTCAAGGCCCAGGTAGAGCTCGCGAAGGTTAAAAATTCCACAATAATCCTGAACCAACGGCGCGAGATCGCCCGCGCGAGATTGAATATATTGATGAATCAAGACCCGCGCTCAAAAATCGTTATAGAAAAAGATTTAAAGGCGCAAGACATAAAGAGTTCTCTCGATGAGCTTTCGGCGATGGCGAGCCAGAAGAGGCCGGCCCTGCGCGCGTTTAAATACGCGGTTGAAAAAGGCCGCGCCGCATACGCCCTGGCGTGGAACGAATTTCTGCCGGACATATCCGCTAAGTACGAGCAGATGATTGTGGACGGCTCAGGCGATAAGTGGAGCGGGATGATAGGCGTGAGTGTCCCAATATGGTTCTGGGAGAAACAGGCTTCAGGCGTGCGCGAGATGCGAGCGGAGCTGGAGATGTTCAAGGCAGAGTATAGGGAGATGGAGAATATGGCGCTCTTTGAGGTTAAAGACGCGTTCGCGCGGGTCGAGTCTTTTGGGAAATTAGTAGAGCTATTTGAGACATCATTTATCCCGCAGGCAGAACAGGCCCTGAAGGCCTCCCTGACAGGCTATGAGGCAGGCCAGATAGACTTTTTGAACCTCCTCGACAGCCAACGGATGTTGTTGGATATAAAACTGGATTATTATAAGATGATTGTGGACCGCGAGATGGCGAAAGCGGAGCTGGAACAGGCGGTCGGAGCGGATCTCTAAGGCGAAGGAGAAATTTTATGAGAGGAAATAAAAGGTTTTTTTTCGCAATAATCATTTTCGGATTGACTCTCGGTCTTATCGTATCGGGCGGCTGCGCGAAAAAGACAGAAGAAACTCACGGAACTAAATACTGGACATGCGGCATGCATCCGTCTGTGCGGGTGAGCGACGCGGAATATAAGAGCGGGAAAAAGAATTGTCCGATATGCAATATGCCCCTGATACCCGCTGAAGAAGAGAAGCCAGAAACCAGAGTACAGAAACCAGAAGAAAAAACGGAGGGCTATTATGGCTGCGGCGTGAAAGAAGAGGGGCATTGCCCGCACTGCGATGAGGGTAAGCCTGACGCGAAGTGCGTCTGCGGCGGACATTCATTCGTAACTACTGACAACAAGATGAACTGTCCTGTATGCGGCAGAGCTCTGAAAGCCCTCGCGAAGGGGGATGCGGCGGGCATAGACAAATCGATTGTCGCGAGGGTCAAGCTCAATAAGAATCAGGTTGAATTAGCAGGGGTGCGGACCGAGCAGGTTGTCAGGTCGCATCTCACAAAGATAATCCGCACAGTCGGCAGAATCGCCTTTGATCCGGAACTGGCTGTCGCGCAGGAGGAGTTTCTGATTGCGCTCGAGACCCGTCAAAAGGTCGCTAACTCGCCGGATCAGGATGTTATCAGGCGCGCGGATGACATAGTCGCCAAATCCAGGATCAGAATCAGGCTCCTGGGCATGGGGGATGATGAGATTTTGGAGCTTGAGGCAAAAGGCGCCAGCCAGACCAATCTATTACTGCCTGAGGATAAGGCGTGGGTATATGCCGAGGTCTATGAATATGAATTGGGCTGGATAAAGCTGGGACAGGATGTAAAGATTAAGGCTGTGGCGTACCCAGGCGAGGAGTTTAAAGGAGTTATAAAATCTATAAGCCCGGTGCTGAATCCGAATACACGCTCGAGCAAGGTCAGGATAGAGGCCGCGAATCCTGATAAGAAGCTGAAGCCGGAGATGTACGTCGACATCGAGATCGAGAGCATGTACATCGCGCCGGACGGAAGCCACGAGATACCCATTGTGCCTAAAGAGGCGATAATCGACACAGGGACGCGCAAATTGGCCTATGTAGATATGGGCGGCGGCCAATATATAGGTAAGGAGGTCTCTATGGGCCCTGAGGCGATGTCGAATATCTGGGGCCGAGACACCAAGGTCTATCCTGTGTTGGGCGGCCTCAAAGAGGGCGATATCGTTGTCACAAGGGGCAATTTCCTGATAGATTCCCAAAGCCAGCTGACAGGCGGGATGAGCGCGTTGTGGAGCGGCGCGACTGAAATAAAACAGAGAACAGAGGACAGAGAACAGAAAACAGAAATCGAGCCTGTTGAGACGAAACATAAACATTAGAGTGATTATTACCTATGATTAACCGACTGATATCATATTGTCTGCGGACTCCTTTCGTAGTATTCGTGATATACGGATGCCTGTTCTTCTGGGGTTTGTGGGCGATCTCCAATATTCCCGTCGACGCCATTCCGGATATAGGCGAAAAGCAGGTTATCATCTACACAGACTGGCAGGGGAGGTCAGCTAAGGATGTCGAGGACCAGGTCACGTATCCGCTCTCTGTCGCGCTTCGCGGCGTGCCCGGGGTCAAGACAATCCGCGCCGCGTCCGCATTCGGGTTCTCCGAGGTATACCTTATATTCCACGACAAGATAGATTACTATTGGGCCCGCTCAAGGGTCCTGGAGAAGCTCTCGATCGCCGCCACAAGGCTGCCGCCGGGCGTTATCCCCGTATTGGGCCCTGACGCCACAGGTCTGGGCCAGGTCTATTGGTACACAGTGGAGGGAAAGGGGCGAAGCCTCGATGAGTTAAGATCGATACAGGATTGGTTTATACGCTATCAGCTCAACTCTGTCGAAGGCGTATCGGAGGTCGCGACTGTCGGCGGTTTTTTGAGGCAGTATCAGATAGATGTCGACCCCAACAAGATGTTAGCGCACAAGATCGCCCTGTCTCATGTCCTCGAGGCCGTAAAGAAGTCCAATATAGATATAGGCGCCAAGGTCATAGAATCAGGCGCGATGGAATATATCGTGCGGGGCTTGGGATTCATAAAGAGCGTCGATGATATAGAAAATATCGCTGTCGGATACGAAAACGGCACACCCGTCTATATCAAGAATATCGGGGTTGTCCAGGTAGGGCCGGAATTCCGCAGAGGCGTATTGGATAAAGAGGGCAAAGAGGTGGTAGGCGGAGTCGTCATAATGCGCTACGGCCAAAACGCCATGCAGGTCATCCACCGCGTCAAGGAGAAGATAAAGGAATTGGAGAAGGGTCTGCCTTCGGATGTCAGGATAATATCTTTTTATGACAGGACAGACCTCATACACAGGACCTTGGGGACCTTAAAAGAAGCGCTGATCTTAGAGCTCATCATAACCATGGCCGTAGTTGTCCCGTTCCTGGCCCACATATGGGCGGGGATTGCCATATGCCTCGCGCTTCCATTCTCTGTCTTCGTCGCATTCATCGCCATGTATTACCTCAAGGTGGATTCAAATATCATGTCCCTGTCAGGCATAGCCATCGCCATAGGGACGCTTGTCGATATGGGCATAATCATGACTGAGAACGCGTATAGAAATCTGTTGTTATTCGCCGACGATATAAAGAATAAAGTCAAGACGAGGATGGAGGTAATCTTCAACGCCGCCTCAGAGGTTGGTTCAGCTGTCATGACAGCTATCCTGACCACCGTCGTCTCATTTTTTCCCGTCTTTGCCCTTGAGTCGCAGGAAGGAAAACTCTTTCATCCTTTGGCGTGGACGAAGACGCTCGCGCTCCTCGCCTCGGTCGTGATCGCGCTGACCCTCACGCCTGTCCTGTGCCTATATTTCGTAAAAGGGAAGCTCAAGGCCCCGGAAGAGAATCCGTTGGTCCGAAAACTGCACCATCTTTACGAGCGTATACTCAGGTGGGTGCTCAACAACAGAAAAAAATTCCTTCTTCTCCCGGCATCGGTATTGTTGGGGTCATTGGCTGTCGCGCCATTCATAGGGCGAGAGTTTATGCCGCCCTTTGACGAAGGCTCCATCCTTTTCATGCCTGTCATGCAGCCCGCGACGTCGCTCACAGAGGCGCACAGGATACTCCAGATCCAGGATACGATACTCAAAACATTTCCTGAAGTTGAGATGGTCGTCGGAAAGATCGGCCGGGCAGAGACCGCGACAGACCCTGCCCCAATCGAGATGTTCGAGACCATAGTCACGCTCAAACCCAAAAATCTGTGGCGAAAGGGCGTGACAAAAGATAAGCTGATCCAGGAGATGAACTCTTCCCTGCAGATCCCCGGCGTCTCCAACATATGGACTCAGCCGATCATAAACCGCATAGACATGCTCGCGACAGGCATAAGGACATCTGTCGGCGTCAAGGTATTCGGACCTGATTTGGGAAAGATCCAGGAGATATCGCAGGAGGTTGAGTCTGTTGTAAAGGGTGTAAGAGGCGCGACCGACCTGTATTCAGAGAAGATCCTCGGCAAGCCCTATATAGAATTTAAGATTAAGCGCGACCAGATCGCAAGATACGGTCTGACAATAGCGGATGTCCAGGAAGTAATCGAGATGGGGATTGGCGGAGAGAATGTCACGACGACTGTTGAAGGCAGGGAGCGCTATCCCGTGCGCGTGAGATATTTAAGGGAGCTTCGCGACTCGCCCGATGCTTTAAGCCGCGTCTTTGTGCCGACGCCAGGCGGAGCGCAGGTCCCGATAACACAGTTAGCCGATATATATTTTGTGACAGGGCCCGCCATGATAAATTCGGAGAATGGCCTCCTTCGCGCCTATGTCCTTATGAATGTCAGAGGCCGCGACATGGTAGGTTTTGTTGAAGAGGCCTCAAAGGCAGTAAAAGAAAAAGTTAAAGTGCCCGAAGGATACTTTCTCCAATGGTCAGGGCAGTTCGAGAACCAGGTGCGCGCGAAGAAAAAACTGATCGTCCTCGTCCCCATCAGCCTCCTCATAAATTTCATGCTCATATATATGAACTTCCGCTCCATAATAAAGAGCGCCTTCATATTCACCGCCATACCCGTTACCCTGTCGGGCGGCATATGGCTTTTATATTTCATGGGGTTCAATTTTTCTGTGGCTGTGTGGGTGGGGTTTATCGCGCTCTTCGGGGTCGCTGTTGACGACGGCGTCCTTATAACGACGTATCTCGATGATACGTTCAAGGCGAGAAAGGTTAAGACCCGCGATGACGTTATTGAAGCGACTGTCCATGCGGGCCTGGGGAGGATCAGACCGGCGTTCCTTACGACGATCACCACCATTGTAGCGCTCCTGCCCATAATGTTCCTGAAAGGCACCGGCTCCGAGATTATGAAGCCTATGGCCATACCGTCCCTCGGAGGCATGGTCATAGAGATGATAACGTGGTTCATCGTGCCGTGCCTGTATTCATGGCGCGAGGAGCGGAAACTTTTAAAAAAAGGAGGTTGAAGATGTCTACTCACAAAAAGTTGATCGTATTATCTTTTATTGTATTAATGTTTGTCTTCGCGTCTTCACTTGTCTTCGCGCAGCGCGCGTGCGATTTTGGCGGCAAGGCGCAAGCGGCGGAAGCCAAGGGTGTCGTTGAGGTCGGCAATACTGTCTGCCCTGTGAGCGGCGAGAAGATCGAAGCCGGCGAAACGGTCAAGGCGGAATACGGCGGCAAGACCTATAGTTTCTGCTGTAAGATGTGCGTCAAGGATTTTAAAAAGAATCCGGAAAAATATATAGCGGCATTGAAGGCACATAAGTAACCAGTAACCAGAATCTGGTTTCTGTACTCTGGTTTCCGGTTACTTATGCTATTTACAAGGAGCATATGCACATCCACCCTATAATAGTCCACTTCCCCATAGCGCTATTTATCACCGCCTTAGGTTTGGAGATATTAAGCCTCATCTTTAAGAAAGAGGTCTTGGAAAGGTGCGCTTTCTATAATTATCTGCTTGGGATCTTTGGGGCTATAGCCGCCGCCTCAGTTGAGTGGATCGCCAATTTACCTTTGGCACATCCGGTCTTTTATACCCACAGAAATTTCGCGCATGTCACAATAATCTTCTCCCTGGCCTCAGGCGCGTTTTTGCTGATGTTGAAAAAACGGTCGGCGAGGATATTCCCGATCATATTTCTCCTTATCCTGCTTGTGACAGCGATCCTCATCTCTGTAACAGGATACTATGGAGGAAGACTCGTCTACGAATACGGCGTGGGCGTAGCGGAGTAAAAAGACTTTAAGATGCGCATTGACCCAAAAATCCTTTCGCTGTCGCTCTTCCTCACGGCATATCTGGCCTTTATCTTCCTACCCCAAAGACGCACCCATATCGCGGTCTCCGCAGCCACTCTGGTAATTTTGACAGGCGCCGTCTCCTTAAAAGACGCCTTTCTTGCCATAAATTGGAACGTCATGGGAATATTTATCGGGACGCTCATCGTGGCCGATATATTTATGGAAAGCCGCGTCCCAGCGTATATCGCGGAGATGATAGTAAACAGGACTAAAAGCAACGCGTGGGCAATTCTGGCTATCTGCGCGTTGAGCGGGTTCATCTCGGCCTTTGTCGAGAATGTCGCGACCGTCCTGATTGTGGCGCCGATAGCGTTGTCGCTGGCGAAGAAGATGAAGATAAACCCGATGAATATGATGATAGCCATTGCCGCATCAAGCAACCTGCAGGGCGCTGCCACGCTCATAGGGGATCCGCCGAGCATGTTATTGGGCGGTTTCGCGAAGATGGGTTTCGGCGATTTCTTCTTCTATAGGGGGCGTCCGAGCATATTCTTCGCGGTCGAGTTGGGGGCCGTCACCTCATTTCTAATCCTATATCTTCTATTCAGAAGCCATAGAGAGAAGACAACGCTCATTGCCGTTGAGAAGGTCAGGTCCTGGGCGCCTACGATTATTCTTGCATGCCTCGTCTTTGCCCTGGCGGCGTCGTCCTTCTCCGGTATCAATTTTTCATATATGGCCGGAGCGATATGCGCGGCATTCGGGATTGTCTCTATCGTGTGGGAGAAATTTGTGAATAAAACCTCCGTATTAGATGGAATTAGAAAATTGGACTGGGAGACGACATTTTTTCTAATGGGGGTATTTATTCTTGTCGGCGCGATAACTCAAACAGGCTGGGTCGAAAGTCTCGCGAACCTGCTTTCAGGTATGGTCGGGAGCAATATATTTTTGGGCTATA
>JAHFGN010000026.1:0-1931 GCA_023247415.1 Candidatus Omnitrophota bacterium | reverse complement strand
TTCCGCGTTTGTCGATAATGTGCCGTTCTTGGCGGCGATGCTGCCTGTGGCGATATCCATGGCAAGGACCCTTGGAGTCGATTCATCACTCTTTTTATTCGGCCTCCTGATAGGTGTGAGCCTTGGCGGCAATATCACCCCCATCGGCGCGTCCGCCAACATTGTCGCCTGCGGCCTGCTTAAAAAAGAAGGGTACACAGTGAGCTTCAGGGATTTTTTTAAGATAGGCGCCCCCTTCACAGCGGCGGCAGTAGGCGCCGGGTATCTCTTCATCTGGTTTGTCTGGGGGAGATAAATAGATTTGAGACAGAAATATATCTTAGCCATAGACCAGGGGACGACCGGCTCCAGGGCCATTATATATGACAAGAATGGCAGGAATGCCGCTTCGAGTTATCACGAGTTTCCTCAACGCTTCCCTCGGCCCGGATGGGTAGAGCATAGCCCGGCTGACCTGTGGGGAAGCGTCGCAAGGACGCTCAAAGAAGTCCTCTCGAGAGTTTCCCCGGGAGATATCGCCGCGATAGGAATAACGAATCAGCGCGAAACGACTGTCATCTGGGATAAGATGACGGGTGAACCTGTTTACAATGCCATCGTCTGGCAATGCAGGAGGACCGCGGACCGATGCGATCAATTAAAATCTGTAAAAGGCGAAGTCGAATTCTTTAAAAAGCGGACAGGCCTTCCGATTGACGCGTACTTTTCGGCGACGAAGGTCGAGTGGATCCTTAAAAATGTCCCCGGGGCCTTGTCCCGCGCGAAAAAGGGGAAGCTTCTATTCGGAACGACCGATGCGTGGATTCTGTGGAAATTGACCGGCGGCAGGGTTCACGCGACTGACTATACGAACGCATCCCGCACCATGCTCTTCAATATCGAAAGGTTGAAGTGGGATGATGACATCCTCAAGAGGTTTCGTATCCCCGGAGGCTTGCTGCCCGAGGTTAAACGCTCATCAGGCCATTTCGGAGATACTGTCAGAATAGGAGGCCTTCCGTCGGGAATACCTATATCAGGGGTGGCTGGTGACCAGCAGGCCGCGCTCTTCGGCCAGGCGTGTTTTGAGCCTGGGACAGTCAAAAATACCTATGGAACAGGAGCCTTTGTCTTGCTCAACACCGGCAAGACTCGGCCCATGTCGAAATATGGGCTCATTACAACAGTAGCATGCGGCGCATCCGGCGAGCCGGTATACGCGCTTGAGGGCGCGGTCTTTATCGCTGGCGCCGCTATCCAATGGCTTCGCGACGGTCTTCGAATTTTATCGAAGGCAGAGGAATCCGCCAGCCTCGCTAAATCGCTTCAAGATAACGGCGGTATCTATTTTGTCCCGGCGCTCGTCGGGCTAGGAGCGCCTTATTGGGACCAGGATGCGCGCGGCTCCATCTTCGGCATTACGAGGGGGACGCGCTCTAGTCATCTTGTGAGGGCCGCCCTCGAGGCGATCGCGTACCAGACACGCGATGTGTTGGAGGCGATGGAAAAGGACTCCGGTATAAAGATACGTTCTCTTAAAGTCGACGGCGGCGCAGCCGGGAATGATTTTTTGTGCCAGTTTCAGTCGGATATATCGCGGATAAATGTAGCGCGGCCTAAAATAATCGAGACGACCTCTCTCGGCGCCGCGTATCTGGCGGGGCTCGCCGTAGGATACTGGAAATCCGCGGATGAGATAGGCAGGTGCTGGACCCAGGGCAAGGTGTTTAGGCCCAGGATGCCGAAGCCCCTCGCTGCGAAATATTACAGCGGCTGGCTCGCGGCAGTCAAGCGAACCCGGTCGCATGGGTAGGAAATTTTTAGGGGTCCAGGGCAAGGGCGTTTACTTTCTTAGCGTTGCTTTCGCTTGCCGCTCGCTCGGATTGGGCATCCTCGCTCGCTGTCGGAAATTTTTGATGGCCTCGCAACCCGGACTGTGAGTAAAGCTATTG
>JAHFGN010000025.1 GCA_023247415.1 Candidatus Omnitrophota bacterium | reverse complement strand
CGCTCATTCATAGTTAAGCGATGGTACTTTGGCATACGCAACACCCCCTTCTTCTGGTATATTATACCAGAGCTGAGTGTTGCACTAGCAACTTGAATTCAAGGAGTCGCTCCAGCAACGCCCGAAAGTTCCGCCACCTCGATGGCCGAAACAATTTCTCACGATACTAGAAAGAAAGTGACTATGTCAGCAAAGAAGATATTCTGCGACATACCTAAATGCGTAGCGTGCAGGACGTGCGAGCTTGCCTGCGCCGTTGAACATTCAACGACAAAGGACCTGTTTCTGGCCATGTTGGATAGGCCTATCCCGAAGAAACGCACATTTGTTCACGCGATAGAACGCGGGGTATCGCACTCTATGGGGTGCCAGCACTGCGATGACGCCCCATGTATTGAAGCGTGTATCGCGCAGTGTATCTCCAAGGACGAATTGACCGGTAAGGTCGACATTGACAACGCGCGATGCGTAGGCTGCTGGATGTGCGTCATGGCATGTCCTTTCGGCATCATCACCAGAAATCTTGGAGAGGCCAATAAGGCCCTAAAGTGCGACCTCTGTCCGGACAGGGAATCTCCTGCATGCGTGGACGCATGCCCAACTGACGCGTTGTCGTACAAGCATCGGGAAGAATTCTATGGCAAAAAAGGCTAAGATATTCGTTATAATTGGAAATTCCGCGGCAGGCTTGAGCGCTATCGGCTCCCTGCGCCAATACGATAAGACATCGCGCGTAATAATGATATCGAAAGAGCCTCACCGGCCGTATTCAAGATGCCTCTTAAGTTACTATCTTGCGGGGGAGATAGCCAAGGACAGGATTTGGATAGTCCGGGAGGATTATTATAAGAGGAACGGCGTCACGCCTATTACAGGCGTTGAGGTGAGCTCTGTAGATCCTTCAAATAAGCAGGTAAAATTAAGCGGCGGCCGGAAGATAGGTTATGATAATCTATTGATCGCGAGCGGCGCCAGCGCGAAACTTGCCAAGGTGAAGGGAGTCGAAAAAAAAGGCGTCTTCGTCCTGAGGACGCTGGATGACGCCGAAGGTATTATCGCGATGCTGCCGCAGGTGAAGCAGGTCGCGGTATTAGGCGGCGGCCTCATCGGCATGAAGGCCGCGTATGCCTTGAGGCGGCGCGGTTTAAAGGTCCGTGTAGTTGTAAAATCTTCGCACATATTCTCCCAAATGCTTGATGAGGAGTCGAGCGATATGATGCGGGAACACCTGGCGAAGAAAGGCATAGAGATATCTACAGGGCTCGAGGCCGTCACTATAGACGGGGATGAACAGGTAAAAGGGGTCGAACTGGATGACTCAAGCCGCATTGAATGCCAGCTGGTAATAATAGGAAAAGGGGTAAGCCCTAATATAGATTTCGCCAAGCGCCAGGTCGCCTCGAATGTCGGGATATTGGCGGATGAGAACCTCGCCACAAATAAACCCGGCATATACGCTGCCGGCGACGTCGCTGAGACCTTTGATCTGTTCGAACGCAAAAAGACTGTCAATGCCATATGGCCTGCCGCAATAAGGCAGGGCAAGATAGCGGCGCTGAACATGCTTGGAAAGACAGACCATTATGAAGGCTCATACGGTATGAATTCAGTGGATTTCTTCGACCTGCCTGTGATATCATTCGGGCTTACAGAAGCTCCGGATGACAGTTTTGAAGAGCTCATCCAGGCCGACTTCAACCGCAGTATATACCGCAAGGTCATCGTCAAGGATGACAGGATATTCGGCGGAATATTTGTCAACGATATCGCCAGGCACGGCATCCTCCTCCATCTGGGATTGCAGCGGGTGGATATCTCGGATATAAAGTCTATATTGGTAGACGAATATTTTGATTACGGCAAGGTCATGCCCCTTATAAAACGCCAGATGGAAAATTTCATACGGTCTGAATACAAAGATACTGTCGCAGCGTATGCCCCTCACCCTTTCCCTCTCCTAAGGGAGCCGTAGGGCAGACTTAAGTCTGCCCTACGGTCATGGGGACAGGGTAGCATAAGGGGGAATAACATATTCGAAAGGACTAAAGATGTCTAAGATTATAGCGACTCGCGCCATACGCGGCGCCCACAAGATCATGGAAAGGGCTAAAGGCGAACTGGCCAGGGCGCAGGAATCAGGCGGCAGGGACATGGCGGTCAGCTTCCCCGACACAAATTACTACCTGCCTTTCGCGTATGCCATGTTAGGCATAAAGGCATCCAGGGTCGGAGATCTAATCGAGATAATGGATTACGCGAAGTCCATCCTGCCGAAGATCCCGGACGAGAAGGTATGGCTGCCATATTTAGGCCCTACCCTCGACGCCGGTATGGCCACCCTGTTCGCGGAGGAGATAATAGAGGTGTTGAAGTACGCCGGCGGGGATTCTCCGACCCGCGATTACTGGGTTGGATTTACAACTGACGCCATACTCCGCGAGCAGGGCATAAAACTGGTTGACGGACGCATGCCCGGCTTCGCGGCTATTGTCGGGGCCGCGCCTACCACTGAGGAGGCGGTCAGGATAGTGCGCGAGCTTCAGGAGCGGAGGATCCTCGTCTTCATGTCAGCCGCAACCGACGGGAAATGCATCGCCGATCAGTTAAATGAAGCCGGCGTCCAGATGGGTTGGGATACGTTTCTGGTCCCGCATGGCAGGGATATCTCATCAACTGTGTACGCGCTGAATTTCGCCTCCCGCGCCGCCATGACATTCGGAGGCATTACGCCAAAAGGGATGAAGGAGGCGCGCGATATTCTGCTTTATAATAAAAATAGGGTCCACGCCTTCGTCCTTGCCCTGGGCGAGGTGGACGATGAAAAACACGCCAACGCGGCCGGAGCCATAAATTTTGGGTTTCCGGCTATTGCGGATACGGATATCGATCAGATATTGCCGACAGGCGTATGCCGCTATGAACACGTTGTCTCTCCTGTGCCGCGCGAAAAGATGGTTGACCGGGCCATCGAGGTGCGCGGGCTTAAGGTGACCGTGGAGAAGATAGACATACCTGTCCCGTATGGGCCGGCGTTCGAGGGCGAGCGCGTCAGAAAACCCCAGACAGGATGCGAGATAGGCGGAAAATATTCAAAGGCCTTTGAGCTTCTTAGACTGAAGAAGGCCGATGAGGTTGAAAACGGCAAAGTAGAGGTGATCGGCCCGGAGCTGGATAAAGTCCCGGACGGCGGCGCTTCCGCCTACGCGATGATAATCGATGTCGCCGGAAGGAAGATGCAGCCAGATTTTGAATCGGTCTTAGAGCGCAGATTCCACACCTTTTTGAGCGAAGCGATGGGGATCATGCACACGGGCCAGCGCGATATGGTCTGGATCCGTGTAAGCAAGGAGGCCAGGTCAAGCGGCCTGTTATTCAAGCACTTCGGCGTCATCATACATTCCAAACTTCTGCGTGAGTTTCCATCCATTGTGGATAAGGTTCAGGCCAGGATATATACTAAAGAAGAGGATGTCCTGAAGTTATTGCCTGAGGCCCAAAAGGTATTTGCCGAACGCGATACGCGTCTTGCCGGGTTGACCGATGAAAGTGTCGATACCTTCTATTCATGCAAACTCTGCCAATCGTACGCGCCAAAACACGTCTGCATCATAAGCCCTGAGAAGCTGGGTTTGTGCGGGGCATATAACTGGCTCGACGGCAAGGCGGCCAGCGAGATAAATCCGCAGGGTGGAAACGAGCCTGTCGCAAAGGGCGAATGTATGGATATAACGAAGGGGCAATGGCGCGGCATCAACGAATATATGTACAGTAAATCAGAGAAGTCTGTCGAGGCCCTGAATCTCTATTCCATAATAGATGCGCCATCGACTTCATGCGGCTGTTTCGAGTGTATAATAGCGCTGATCCCGGAAGCGAACGGTTTTATGATTGTCAACCGGGGATATTCCGCGATGACGCCGTGCGGAATGAAGTTTACAGTCCTGGCAGGATCTGTCGGAGGGGGCAGCCAGACCCCCGGTTTTATGGGGATAGGAAGATTGTACGTAACGAGCAAAAAATTCATTTCAGCGGAAGGCGGACTGAAACGCGTCGTCTGGATGACCAAGGAGCTTAAGGACGCGCTCGCGGACGGCATAAGGACGCGCGCCAGGGAACTCGGTGAACCGGACCTCTTAGACAAGATCGCGGATGAGACGATAACAACCGACGCGCAGGAGCTTGCCGCGTATCTGGCGAAGGTGAAGCACCCGGCGCTGACCATGCCCCCGCTGATGTAATATTTTTCGGCCTCGACATAGGGCGTTTACTTTTGTGGCCGCCTTCCGCTTGCCGCTTGCTCGGATTGGCCATCCTCGCTCGCTGTCGTAAAATTTTCGATGGCTAAACCGGCATAAGGTATCGAAAATTTTAAGAGTCGCTCCAGGCGGACCACAAAAGTTCCGCCCCGAGCAGGGGCCGAAAATAAAGGAGTAAGGAATGGCGTTATCGGGATTGGACATATATAAGCATCTGCCGAAGACGAACTGCAAGGAGTGCGGATACGCGACGTGCCTGGCGTTCGCCATGCAGCTTGCGCAAAAGAAGGCGTCGCTGGACAAGTGCCCGTATGTCACTCAAGACGCAAAGGCTGTCCTCGAGAGCGCCTCCCAGCCGCCGATAAAGCTGGTCACCATCGGCTCGGGCGCCGATTGCCTGCAGCTCGGGAATGAGACGGTGATGTTCAGGCATGAACAGAAATTCTACCATCCTGCCGGCATAGGATTTCTGATGGAAGATACGCTTACGCAGGAAGACATCCTCTCAAGGCTCGCGAAGATAAACGCGCTTATATTCGAGCGTGTTGGACAGAAGATAAAGGTCGATCTGGTCGCTCTCAGAGAGGTCTCCGGCGACAGGGCCAAATTTCTGAATCTTGTAAAGACAACCCTGTCCAGCACGAAGTTGAATCTGATTTTGATAAGCGGCGATACTGACGCATTGAAGGAGGCAGCGCAATTGTCAAAAGCGAGGAGACCTCTTATAATGGCCCCTTCCAAAGACTCACTCGGCCCGCTGATCGCGATCGCCAAGGAGAATAATCTGCCGATGGTTGTGACAGGCGAAACCTTTGAGGAGCTGGGCGCGGCTGCGCAAAAGGCGAAGTCCGGAGGCGTAGAGGAGGTTGTCCTCCTGATTGAAGACCCGCGCCTGGCAGGGAAGATACAGCAATTTACGCTCGCGCGCAGGAGCGCCCTAAAGAAGAATGCGCGCCCGCTCGGGTATCCTATAATGACCTTCACGGCCCTCGAGGGCGCCCATGCAGAACTTGAAGAGGCCGTGTCATATGTCATGCGGTACGCCAATCTGCTCATTATGAGGAATATCGACAGGGACTTTGTATTGCCCCTCCTGGTTTCGCGCCAGGACATCTACACGGATCCCCAGAAACCGGTGCAGGTGGAACCCAAGATCTATGAGATCGGCAAGGTCACGCCGGAATCGCCTGTCATAGTAACCACTAACTTTTCCATAACATATTTCACGGTCGCGCAAGAGGTGGAGGGGAGCAAGGTCCCTGCCTATATAGTGTCCTGCGACGCGGAGGGCATGTCTGTCCTGACCGCGTGGGCCGCCGAGAAATTCACAGCGGATACCATCGCGAAGGCCATCAGGACATACGGCATAGCCGAGAAGGTGTCCCATAAAAAGGTAATAATCCCGGGATATGTGTCGGTCTTAAGCGGGAAATTAGAAGAGCTGTCCGGCTGGACTGTTCAGGTTGGCCCGCGCGAGGCCTCAGGACTGCCGGTGTTCCTGAAAGGCTGGAAGTGATGGGCGCGGACATACGGATAAAACCAAATCTTCAGTTCTCGGTCCTTTGCGACGATGTCAGGCGCGAAGATAACGGAAAATTGATCCTCCTGGGCCTGTTCGAAGTCATAGGCGCCAAGAGGTATCCCGCGGTCCATCCAAAATTATTCGTTGTAAACCGCTGGTGCAAAGGCGAAGGGACATTTAAGCAGAAGATACGCATAGCGAATTCAAAAGACAGCCAGAAGCTGATCGAGACAGAACCGCAGGACTTTACCCTGAAGGACATCGATTCACAGCATACGCTCATATCGGAATTCAGCAATGTGAAATTTCCGGAATCAGGGAAATACTGGGTCGAGATATTCTTAAATGATGAGCTGATGCTGAATTATCCGGTCATGCTGGCGCAGTCCAAATGACAAGAGGGGATGGGGCATGGCATGATGGCTTGTAACATAAATAATATCAAATATCAAAAGTTAAATATCAAAATTGTTGTGTCCTTCGGACCTAAATATTAAAGGTCGCTTTAGCGACTCCTAAATTTTGATATTTGATTTTTAATTTTTGATTTTAATACAACCTTTATTTAAGTAACAATACAGCATAGGAGGTCTAACGGGATGAAGAAGGTATACCTCACCCAAAAAGGGTATGAGGAGATGATCAAGGAACTTGAGTATCTGAAAAAGACCAGGCGCCGCGAAATTTCCGCTGAGATAGGCAAGGCGCGGGAGTTGGGCGATTTGAGAGAAAACGCCGAATATCACGCGGCCAAAGAGCAGCAGGCGCATATAGAAAAACGCATCGCGGAACTTGAGAATACGCTTGCGCACGCCACGATCATCGAGAACGCCGGATTAAAAACAGATGAGGTGGCGATAGGCGTGATCGTCCGCCTGAAGGACGCGTCTTCGGGCGAAGAGATGACATACAGCCTTGTATCGGCGGAAGAAGCCGATATCGCGGATAACAAGATCTCGGTCACATCTCCGGTTGGCGCCGCGCTCATGGGGCACAAAAAGGGCGAGACAGTTGATATAAAGGTGCCGGCAGGGACGCTGAAGTATAAAATATTGAAGATTTCCAGATAGATGGAAAAGTTCAAGATACTATTCAAACCTGATAATGTGGAGGTGGAGGCCGACAGAGGAGAGGTTCTCCTCTCAACTGCCATCAAGGCTGGTATTTACATCAACTCATCCTGCGGAGGCGACGGCGTATGCGGAAGGTGCAAGGTCATTATCGACAAGGGTAAGTTCAGGACAGAGCCGACTGGCCGCATAACCCAGGATGAGAGAAAAAAGGGTTATGCGTTGGCCTGCCTCACAACTATAGAGGGTGATCTGACTGTAAGGGTCCCAGCCGGCTCGCGTCTTGACATAAAGAAGATAAAGGAAGAAGACGCGAAACTCCTGCGTCTGAAAGGCATATATTCGCAGGCCGAAGATACGCCGGAAGCAGCTGAAGAGATATCGCTAAAAGAGGTATTCGCGCACAGCCCGCTGGCAACCAAGATATACCTGGAGCTTCCCCCGCCCACACTGGACGATAAGGTAAGCGACCTTGAAAGGCTTTACCGGGAGATACGAAAGGCGAAGGACGTCCCGATCATGCAGACAGGCCTCACAAATATAAAGCGCCTCGGCGCGCTTTTGAGGCAGAGCGATTGGAAGGTCACAGTTCTCCTGGGGAAGAGGAATGAAACCACAGAGATAGTCTCGATCGAGCCGGGTGACACCTCGACGAAGAATTACGGCGTGGCCTTCGACATCGGGACTACTACCGTGGCGGGGCAGCTCGTAAATCTGAATACAAAAGAGGCGCTGGGGACAAAGGTGACGCACAATAGACAGGTTGTATTCGGAGACGATGTCATAACGCGCATAGTATACGCGACTGAAGAAGACGGCCTGGAAAAACTACATCACGCTGTCATCGATAATATAAATGAAATTATCCGGGAACTCATTACAGCCCACAAGGTAAATCTCTCTGATGTAAACGGGATCATGTGCGCCGGCAACACAACCATGGTGCATCTGCTGCTGAGGGTGGACCCAAAATTTATCAGGATGGAGCCGTATGTGCCGACTGCCAACTTCGTGCCCACTATCCGCGCCTCGGAGGCCGGCATAAAGATCAATCCGAGGGGACTATTGGCATGCGTGCCGGGCGTGTCGACTTATGTCGGAGGCGATGTGACGGCCGGCATCGTCGCCAGCGGTCTTGACGAAGCCGAAGACCTCACGGTCCTGATCGACATAGGGACCAACGGAGAGATAGTGCTCGGTTCCAGGGAGTGGCTCATATGCGCGGCCGCCTCAGCCGGCCCCGCGTTTGAAGGCAGCGGCGTGAGCTGCGGCATGCGCGCCACAAACGGCGCGATACAGCGCGTTTCGATCGCGGATCCGCAAACTGTAAAATTGGAGACCATCGGCGGCGCGCCGCCCAGGGGGATCTGCGGTTCCGGTTATATAGACGCGCTCGCGGAATTGTTCCTGCATAAGATATTGGACAGGGATGGCAGGATATCGCGGTCAATAAAATCATCCAGAATACGCTCATCGGAGGCAGGGCTGGAGTTCGTGCTGGCGTTTAAGGATGAGACCGCTATAGACGCGGATATAGTCATTCAGGAGCAGGACATCGAGAATCTGAAGCGCTCAAAGGCATCCATATACAGCGCTGCCTCTACACTGCTTAGGAAGTTGAATCTCGACTTCAAGGACGTAAAACGTTTTTATATAGCGGGCGGCTTTGGAACATATCTGGATATAGAAAAGGCCGTCACTATAGGGCTGCTGCCGGACCTCGACAGGTCGGTCTTCAAATTCATCGGCAACAGCTCGCTTGTGGGATCAAGAGAGATCCTCCTGTCTTATGACGCCTTTTTGAAGGCGGAGGAGATTGCGAAAAAGATGACATATATGGAACTCAGCGTCGAACCCGGATATATGGACGAATACATACAGGCCCTCTTCTTCCCGCACACCGATATGTCCAGGTTCGCGTCAATAAGGGGCGCTTAATCGAAATGGGCATGGTTCTGGCTGTAAACGGCAAGGGGGGTACAGGAAAAACGACGGTTGCGTCCCTTATGATCTCGCATATAGCGTCGAGGGGGCGTGGGAGCATACTGGCTGTCGACGCGGATCCAAATTATACGCTCGCGTCCGCGTTCGGGATGAGGCTTGAGCATACCATGGTGGGCGTGATAGATGAGACCTCCCTGAAGAAGGCAAATATACCCGGCGGAATGAGCAAAGACAGATTTATCGCTTTGCGCGTCCAGGAGTCGATAGTCGAAGGCGACGACTTCGACCTCCTCGCGATGGGAAGACCGGAGGGTCCGGGGTGTTACTGTTATGTCAACAATGTCCTTCGCGATATACTTTCGAATGTGATGTCGGGCTATGACTTTTTGGTAATAGATAACGCGGCCGGCATGGAGCATATATCCCGCAGGACAGAGCGCGTCATAGACAGATTCGTGCTTGTGAGCGATTATAGCATAATAGGGGTGAGGTCATGCGGCCAGATATACTCGCTCGCCAAAGAGCTTGGCATAAAGATCGGCAGGGCGTTTCTTATCGTGAATAAATGTTCTGGGACGCTTGAGCCGTTGGCCAAAGAGATAGAATCTTCCGGCATAGAGCTTGCCGGCGCGATAGATTATAATGAAGAATTGGTATGTTTAAGCGTCGCTAATAGGTCTATACGCGAACTCAAAGACGCCGGGCCAAGAGATTCTATGGCGAAGATAATGGAAAAGATATTATTGTAAGGCGGCTCTAACTCAAAGAGGGGATGGATGGCTATAGATATCGCGCATGAGAAGTATCCAGGCAGTATCTACGCGGTAGAGATCGGCGCGGCGAAGGCGGAGGGCGGAAGCCGCGAGTCCGTTATCAAGGTAGGAGGCGAGACGACGCTCCCTTTTCTATTCAACGAAGGAGCCATCCCGAACCCCCCTGTAGTGGGTTTAGAGGTATTCGACTGCGAGCCTTTAGAATGGCCGGAAGGCCTGACCAGGGAATTTGGAGATTGTCTAAAAGATCCGATAAGGTGGGCAAAACGGTGTGTAGGAGAGTTTGGCGCCAAGCTCTTATGTGTGAGGCTCATGAGCGTCCATCCTGACTGGGGGGGAAGATCATCCAACGACGCGGTTGGCTTCCTGAAGGCCCTCCTGGGCGAAATAAAGACGCCGCTTATCGTTCTTGGGTGTGGAGACGCCCAGAAGGATAACGAAGTCCTCGCCAAGGCCAGCCAGGTAGTCAGGGGAGAACGTTGTCTGTTCGGTATAGCCACCCAGGGCAATTACAAGACGCTTGCGGCAAGCTGCCTGGCAGACGGCCATTCTATAATCGCGGAATCTCCTATCGATGTCAACATCGCGAAGCAGGTGAACATCCTGATAAGCGACATGGGTTTTTCGCCGAACAGGATAGTGATGCATCCGACAACCGGCTCATTGGGTTATGGCATGGAATATGTATTCTCCATCATGGAACGCGCGCGCCTGGCGGCATTAGCCGGAGACAAGATGCTGTCCATGCCGTTTATATTGTTTACAGGACAGGAGGTATGGCGTGTTAAAGAGGCCAAAGAATCCGCGACGCTTGGCCTCGAGTGGGAGATAGCGACAGCGACCGCCATGCTGCACGCCGGCGCTAATATACTAATCATGCGCCATCCAAAGGCCGCGATGGAAGTATCGAAGTTTATAGATGTGCTGATGAAGAAGGAGTGACAATGACAGTTATAGGCGAGCTTGTAAATGGCATGTATAAAGCTGTGGGCAAGGCGATAAAGGATAAGGACAAGACAGTAATACAAAAGTGCGCGAAGGACCAGGCGCGTTCCGGCGCGACCTTTCTCGATGTCAACACAGGCCCATATTCAAAAAATCCCATCGATGACATGAAGTGGCTTGTGGAAACGATCCAGGAGGCGGCAGATACGCCGCTTTCCATCGACTCCACCAAATTGGATGTAGTGGAGGCAGGATTGAAGCTGGCGAAGAAGCGCTCCATGATAAATTCCACAAACGCGGACGACGAGAAGATGGACGCGGTATTCTCGCTTGCCAAAAAATATAACGCGCAGGTCATAGCCCTGACAATGGATCGCTCAGGGGTGCCGAACGACAGGATGCGCAGAATAGAGATGGCGGCCAAGATAGTGACAAAGGCGATGGAATACGATATAAGGCCTGAGGACCTCTTCATAGATCCGATCGTCCTTCCTGTAAACGTCGCGCAATCTCAAGGCCAGGAAGTCCTGGAGTCTATACGGGAATTCAGCCACTTGAGCGACCCGGCGCCGCGCACCGTTGTGGGTCTGTCGAACGTTTCGCAGGGGACAAAGGTCCGCAGCCTTGTTAACAGGACATTCCTCATCATGGCCATAGCGAACGGCCTGTCAGCCGCGATCCTGGATCCGTTGGATAAAGAACTGATGGACGCGATGATAACCGCCGAACTTATTTTGAACAAGAATATATACTGCGATTCATTCCTTGACGCATGCCGAAAGAGGTGATAGAGATGGAGCGAAAAAAGGTTACCATAACAGATCTGCGGAATAAGAAGCGCGAGGGGAAGAAGATAACGATGCTCACCGCATACGACTATCCCTTGGCGCGGATCATGGATGAAGCGGGAGTGGATTCCATACTCGTTGGAGATTCGCTTGGGATGGTCGTCCTGGGGTATGAATCGACTGTGCCTGTCACCATGGATGAGATGATCCATCACGCGAAGGCAGCCAGGCGGGGAACCCGGTACGCATTTCTGATAGGCGACATGCCGTTCATGTCGTATCAGATAAATAGGGATGAGGCGATCAGAAACGCCGGCAGGTTTATGAAAGAGGCCGGATGCGACGCGGTGAAGCTCGAAGGCGGATATGAGGTTGCCGAGACGTCACAGGCCATAATCGATGCCGGCATCCCGGTATTGGGCCATCTCGGCCTGACGCCGCAGACCATATCAAAGCTGGGAGGATTCAAGGTGCAGGGCAAAGACGCCCAGGCCGCGAAAAGGATAATCGACCAGGCGCTTGCGTTGGAAAAAGTAGGCTGCTTCGCGATAGTCCTCGAGTGCGTGCCTGACGAGCTAGCCAAACTTGTTACAGAAAGGCTTTCGATACCGACTATCGGCATAGGCGCTGGCCCTCATTGCGACGGGCAGGTGCTGGTGACTCATGACATGGTGGGCCTATTCGATAGATTCGTGCCAAAATTCGTAAAGCAGTACACAAAGCTCTCTCTTTCCATATCAGGCGCGGTCAGTCAATTCAAAGAGGATGTAGAGCGCGGAAAATTTCCAGCGAAGGAGCACTGCTTCGCGATCAAGGAAGAGGATTTGAAGAAATTAAAGAAGGGGGAGGCCTAAATGAAGATAGCCGTAGTAGGGCCGGGGGCCATGGGCTGCCTGATAGCCGCCTCTCTCGCCAATAAGACAAAAGAGGAAATATATCTGCTCGATAAAGACGAGGCCAGGGCCAGGTTTATCAGCGAACACGGTATTTCGGTCGAGATGGCATCGAGCGGCGCCTACAGGGCGAGTGTATCGGTCAGGGCGAATGCCTCCGGTATAGGGGCTTGCGATCTCGTAGTAATCTGCGTGAAGTCCTATTCCACTGAAGAGGTGTGCAGGGATATCAAAGAATTGGTTGGCGATAAGACGGCCATCCTGACCCTGCAGAATGGGATAGGCAATGTCCAGATAATAGTTGACCATTTTGGCGGGGATAAGGTCATAGGCGGGGTCACAAATCATGGCGCGACCCTTATCGGGGTAGGCCACGTAAGGCACGCGGGGAAGGCGGACACGATAATAGGAAGGACTGACGGCAAACTCACAGGTATCCTACGAACCATTCAAAACATTCTAACCAAAGCGGGTTTTGAGACAAAGGTGTCAAAGGATATAGGCGCTGTCCTGTGGTCTAAACTTATAATAAATGTAGGCATAAACGCCCTCACGGCGATCACGCGGCTGCCTAACGGTCTCTTGACAGAATATGAGGGCACGCGAGAACTTTTGAAAGCGGCTGTTCAGGAGGCGGTGAAGATAGCGAAACGCAAACGGATAAAGCTGCTCTATGACGACCCCATACAAAAGGTAGAATCTGTCTGCAAGGCGACCGCGGCCAATGTCTCATCCATGCTCCAGGATGTGCTGAATCAAAAACGGACAGAGATAGATTACATCAACGGCGCGATAGTAAGGCAGGGCAAAGGATTAGGGATGCAGACTGCTGTGAATGAAGCGTTGACAAATCTCGTAAAGACTATAGAGGCGGCTTACGATAAGGCGCTTTTGAAATGAGCATGACAGGACTATCCGCAAAGGTTTGCTATAGATGGCCAAGAGAATTTTTATAGCCGCGACCATGCAGAATGACGGCAAGACCACCGCCTGTCTTGGCCTGATCGCGGCGCTCAAGAAAAAATTTACGCGGATCGGGTTTATAAAACCGATCGGCCAGCGCTACCTCATTGAACAGGGTTATAAGGTGGATGAGGACTCTGTCCTCATTGAGGAGATATTCGGCATAAAGTGCAACATCAAGGATATGTCGCCGATTGCTATCGAAAAAGGATTCACAGAGCGGTATATCGAAAACGAAGACAACGAGGACTACCCAAAAAAGATTCAGGAGGCATTTGACAGGATAGCGGCGGATAATGATCTTGTTATCATCGAGGGGACAGGGCACGCAGGCGTCGGCTCTGTCTGCGACCTTTCGAATTCCCGCGTCGCGAAATTACTGGGCGCGAGGGTTGTCCTCATATCTTCAGGCGGCATCGGCAAGCCCATAGATGAGGTAATGCTGAACAAGGCCCTATTCGACAAGGATGGCGTTGAAGTGGCAGGCGTCATAGTCAACAAGGTCCTGCCGGAAAAATATGAGAAGATAAACAGGATCGTGAGGATGGGGCTGGAGAAGAAGGGGCTGAATGTCCTGGGCGTTCTCCCGTATCAGAAGATACTGGGGCTGCCTACCATACGAGAGATAAAAGAAGAGATTAGATTAGAGCTTCTGTGCGGCGAGGATAGTCTGGATGTCCCAGGCGAGCGGATATTGGTCGGCGCGATGACAGTCAGGGCCGCGCTGCAGCATTTCAGGCACAGGACTATCCTGATAACGCCTGGCGACAGAGGCGACATAGTGCGCGCCTTTATCAGGGTCCACCTCGATAAGAAGATACCGAAGAGGCTGTCAGGCGTTATACTCTCGGGAGGGATAATCCCGGACATGCGGACTAAAAAGATGCTCAAGGGCGCCGGTATAGCGACGCTCATATCAGAGGACGACACGTATGCCGTGGCCTCGAAGGTGAATTCCGTCGTAGTCAAGATAAAACCGCAGGATAAAGACAAAATACGGCTGATCGTCGATATGATAGAGAAGTATGTCGATATCGGCAAGGTCATAGCCAGCCTATTGTGAAGAGAGATTCGTTAACCTACCTCATATATCTCGTCCTTTTGCCCGCGCTCCTCCTGGCAGCCGCCTGCTTTTCCCGCAGGGCCCATGAGCGCCCTGCGTACAAAAAGGGGCGTCTATTGATGGGCACAGTCGTTGAGATTACCGTCTCAGGCGCTGAGGACCCTAACCTGGCAAGGCAAGCCGTAGATGCCGCCTTTAGGGAGATCGAAAGGGTTGAGAATAAATTCAGCGCGTATAAACCGGACAGCGATGTCGGCAGGATAAACCGCCTTGCGCCAGGCCGGATGCTTGAAGTCGATGACGAGACGCTCCGCCTCATCGAGGCGGCGATTGACTATAACGCCAAGACTGCCGGGGCGTTTGACATAACGGTCAAGCCGCTGGTCGACCTTTGGGGTTTTTCATCGCACGAGGGCCGCGTCCCGTCAGCCGATGAGATCAGGGCCGCGCTGAGCCTTGTCGGGCCTGACAAGATCATAGTGGATAGGCCGAACAAAAAGATCGGAGTCGCTAAAGAGGGCGTGAGGATAGACTTGGGCGGCATAGCGAAAGGCTACGCGACAGACATGGCGATAGCGGCCTTAAAGCGCAGCGGCATAAAGAACGCGATCGTCAATTCCGGCGGAGACATGTATTGTCTGGGCAGAAGGAACGCGCGAGAACTATGGAGGGTCGGCATACAGCATCCCCGCCGCAAAGACAGTCTGATAGCCTCCCTCGCCCTTGAAGACGCGGCAGTCAACACCTCAGGCGACTATGAGAATTTCTTCAAGGTAGGCGGCAAGAGATTCTGTCATATAATAGACCCGAGGACCGGCATGCCTGTAGGTTCTCTCCCCTCCAGCGCGACGATAATCGCGAAAAATTCCACCGAGGCCCAGTCCCTCGCCAAGGTCCAAATGGTCTTGGGCGCGGCCGAAGGCGCCGGAGTTATAGAAAAAAATTTCGCGGTCGACTGGATTGTGATAAGCGAAGAAGCTGAAGGGCGGCTGTCGATACAGGAGTCGAAGGGCATCGGTAAATATGCGTATAAAAAGAAGTAAAGGCCGCGTTGTGGCGGCGATGTCAGGGGGCGTTGATTCGTCCCTGGCAGCCGCGATATTAAAGAAAAGAGGCTTCGACTGCGTCGGCATCACATTCCGGACATGGCCTAAGAACGAGTGCGGGGCTTCTTTTTCCAGGACCTGTTGCTCTCTTGAGGCGATCACTATGGCGCGCGCTGTAGCCGAGAGACTGGATATGCCTTATTACGTATTGGATATCAGCGAACGGTTCAGGCGCGAGGTTGTGGACTATTTCGCCGCTGAATATTCGAAAGGCCGGACTCCGAATCCCTGCATCGTCTGCAATGAGAAGATCAAATTCGGATTTCTCATTGAACGCGCGAAGTCTCTCGGGGCAGGGCATGTGGCGACCGGCCATTTCGCGAAGATCGACTATGACAAAAGAACAGGGCGCTATCTCTTAAAAGAGGGGAAGGACAAGAAGAAGGATCAGTCATACTTTCTCTTCAGCCTGTCGCAGGCGCAATTGGCCAGGGCCCTATTTCCTCTGGGCGATATGACTAAGACAGATGTGCGGCGGCGCGCCAGGCGGCTAAAACTGCCGAGTCACAACGCGCTCTCGAGCCAGGATATATGTTTTGTCCAGGATATGAATTACCGCGATTATCTAAAGAAGAAGATGTCTTTCGAGATAATGCCCGGCGATATCGTCGATTCAAGCGGCAAAATTCTTGGCAGGCATAAAGGTATTCCCTTCTATACGATAGGACAGAGGAGGGGGCTCGGCGTGACGTACAAAGAGCCTCTCTATGTAACCGGCCTCGACGTCATCAACAACAGGGTTGTAGTCGGGGTGAAAAAGGATATCCTGAAGCGGAGTCTGGTAGCCAACAGGATGAATTGGATCGAGTTTGACGCTCCGGATGGGCCAGTCAAGGTTAAGGCGAAGATACGCTACAATCACAAAGGCTCGGAGGCGGTTGTGACACCCTTGAGCGCTGATGAGGTCAGGGTGGACTTTGACGCGCCCCAGGAGGCTCCGACTCCCGGACAGGCAGTCGTCTTTTACGATAAGGATATTGTGGTTGGCGGCGGCTGGATTAGGGACTGTCCCCGAAGCGTCGTTTGCGCATAGTGCCTAGGGGAGGTGTCCCTTTATTGTTATGCAAAACCTAAAACTTAAAAGATTAAAAACTATTTTAAAAAACTTGAAGAGCGTGGTCGTGGCGTATTCCGGAGGGCTGGACAGCACGTTTCTGCTAAAAGTTGCGATTGATACGCTTGGAAGAGACAATGTTATAGCGGTGACAGCCCGTTCTGAGACATATCCGGAGTCGGAATATCGATGCGCGCTCAAGATGGCAGGGAAGATGCGCAGCCGCCGCATGACCATTGAGACCAAAGAGCTGGACATAAAAAATTTCCGGAATAATCCCATCAACAGATGTTACTACTGTAAGGGTGAGTTGTTCAGGAGGTTGAAAGATATAGCCAAAGAAAACAAGATGAAATATGTAGTCGATGGCGCAAATTACGATGATTTAAACGATATAAGGCATGGGATGAAGGCCGCGCAAGAGCTCGGCGTGAGGAGCCCGCTCCTTGAGGCCAAAATCGGCAAGGCCCTCATCCGGAGATATTCGCGCAGGCTCAGGTTGGAGACATGGTCGAAACCGTCTTTCGCGTGCCTTGCCTCCAGATTTCCGTATCGGGAGAATATAGACGAGGCGACACTGGTTAAGATTGACAAGGCCGAAGGCTATTTGCGGAAGCTTGGCATACGGCAGGTGAGGGTTAGGGTTCATAAAGATGTTGCAAGGATCGAAACATATAAAGACGATATTGCGAAGATGCTCAAGAACCGCGAAAGGATAGTGAGGTTTTTAAAGCCCCTGGGCTTTATATACATCACCCTCGACCTCGAAGGCTACCGCACCGGCAGCATGCATGCGCCATTTTTAGGTATTCATATTGACAATGGTTTCACCAAAGTATAAGATATGAAGCGTTCGGTCCAAAATTTCGGCGGGGTAGCTCAGTCTGGTGAGAGCAGTCGGCTCATACCCGGCGTGTCACTGGTTCAAATCCAGTCCCCGCTACCATTCCGCTCGAACCTTTCGTGAAACTCTTGACTTATTAATCGATATGCCATATACTTGATATTGTAGCGACAAACATGGCTACATTAAGGAGGTGTGATATATGACCCTTTCGGGAGCGTTATTAAGAGCCCCAAGAATAGGGGCGAGAGAATTCCGCAATAAGGCCTGCGCTTTCATAAGGGCAGGCAAGTTTTATCTTGTGACCGAACATGGGAAACCCGCAGGCGTTTTTATGCCGTATGAGGAGGCCTTAGAGCTTACGGAAATGATTGATGAGCTCAATGATAAAAAGCTTTTAAAGACAATCGCGGCAGGCCGCCGGGCAATCCATCGAGGCGCTAAAGGCGTTTCCATAGCGGATGCCGTAAAAAAGCGGGGAATTCGTGTATAGGGTCAAGTTCCCATCTTCAGCCATTGAGAAGAAATTCTTTAAGGAATTAGGAGATATAAGTCCAAAAGCGCTTCAAAGCGAAATTTTGGGTGCCGCTTTTTCTCTCGCCAAAAATCCACGACCAAAAGGCGAACCAAAGATCAAGCCGCCGATCGAGGTTTATAGTTATCTCGCGCAATATCGGCTTCCAGTGGTTAATTGGCGTATTTTGTACGACGTGGATGATGCTGTCAAGACGGTATGGCTTCTTGCCCTTAAGAAAAGGAATGAGAGGACGTACCGTTAACGGGACGCAAAAAATATGAAAAATGTAATGTTCGAAAAGGTGCTTAAGACTATAAGGCGATACGAGATGGTCTGCGCCGGCGACAAGGTTATTGTTGCCGTATCGGGTGGGCCGGATTCTGTATTTTTAACGCGCGCCTTAAATACGCTTGGGAAGAAACTGAATATGGAATTGAGCATCGTTCATCTTGATCATGGGCTTCGCGGCGAAGAATCCACGGAAGACGCGGAATTTGTAAAAGGGCTCGCGCGGTCCCTGAAACTAGAATTCATTCACAAGAGGATAAATTTAAGGGAGCTGAAAGACAGGAAGCTATCGGTTGAGGAGGCGGCCAGGCTGGAGCGGTATAAATTTTTCCGCGAAGCTGCCGCAAAAAAAGGCGCAAACGTGGTCGCGACCGCTCATACCCTAGATGATCAGGCTGAAACGGTTTTGATAAATCTGATAAGAGGCGCCTCGACTAAAGGCGCGAGCGGAATCCCGCCTGTGAGGGAGGATGCGGATGGGCTTAAGATTATCAGGCCTCTCGTCGAGCTGCAAAAGTCGGAGATGTTGGAATACCTGGCGGAGAACAAAATCGCTTACAGGATCGACAGCAGCAATCTTCAAAACGAATATTTTAGAAACGTAGTCCGCCGCGAGATCATCCCGTTTCTAGAAAGATTCAATCCGCGCGTCAAGCGGGCGCTGTCCAATTTCGCGGGACACTTAAGAGAGGATCTGGAATTCATGAGACGCGCGAAAGCCGAAAGCGCGAAAAGGTTGTCGAAAAAAACAGGCGAGAGGATATCGTTCGATCTTAAGGACATAGTTGTCCAGCCAAGGGCTCTTGCGAAAGAGATTATAAGGGATTCGCTGGAGACTATAGGAGGGGATGTCAAGAAGCTTTCGTATAGGCATTGGAGGGACATCGATTCCTTTTTAAGAGTCAAACGAAAGGGCAGCTCTCTGGACCTCCCGGGCGGCGTGAGGTTGTCGAGAAAAGACAGGACGCTTGAGCTTTTTAAGAATAAAACCTTGAATTCGCCCGTTTCTTCTGTTAAAATCGCAACCGAGGCGGCGATAACGAAAGGTATAGATGAAGAATAAACAACAAAAAAATATGACAAAGAATGGTTCCAATCTTCTGATCTGGTTTCTGATCGGGCTTGGTCTGTGGTACATGCTCCAGGGGCCTGTCGTAAACCTTGAGAAGCCGACAGTGGAGCTGGCTTACAGCCGTTTCTTCGAAATATTGAAGACCAATCAATCCTCGCACAAGATAAAATCCTGCGCAATGGTAGAGAATATATTCAAGGGAGAGCTGGATGATGGCTCCAGATTTGTAGTAAATGCCCCCGATAATGACCATGACCTTATCAGGCTCCTGAGGGAGAATGTCGCGGACTTCCGGATAAAGCCGCCCAAGACCCTGTGGGTAAATCTGTTCTATTCCCTCGGCCCCATGATTCTTTTCATTCTTTTTCTGTGGTTCTTTGTCTACAGAAACGCCTCAGCCGGAGGAGGGCGGCTATGGTCATTCGGCAAATCACGGGCGACGCTAGCCTCAGGAGAACAGGCGAAGGTGACATTTGAGGACGTAGCCGGCGTAGATGAGGCAAAGGAGGAGTTGAAGGAGATAATAGAGTTCCTGAAGGACCCCAAGAGGTTCCAGAAATTGGGCGGAAAGATTCCGAAAGGCGTCCTCTTATTGGGTCCGCCCGGCTGCGGCAAGACGCTGATGGCCAAGGCTGTGGCCGGCGAGGCGAATGTGCCTTTCTTGAGCATATCCGGCTCGGACTTCGTGGAGATGTTTGTGGGCGTTGGCGCGTCGCGGGTCAGGGATCTGTTTGATCAGGCGAAGCGCTCAGCGAAACAGTCCGGCCGCGGCACTATCATATTCATCGATGAGATAG
>JAHFGN010000064.1 GCA_023247415.1 Candidatus Omnitrophota bacterium | reverse complement strand
AAATGGGCCAGCGTCAATATAAAGGCCTGAACCCGCTGATATCCGCGGTGGATAACCTGGATGGGATATTGAAAAAGGCGTTTGGCCTGGACAACATCGTTGTTATACGCGATACAGGCGACTCTCTCGCGAACAGGGTGTACCAGGCCGCGAAAGTCCAGGGTTTCGAATATACCTATGTCCTGGCCGGCATAGAGAATACGCGATCCGGCGCGTTCAACAGCCTGAAGGCCTCCGGCGTAAAACTTGCCGCCGTCAATCCTGAAAAACTCATCGAAGGCTATGAGAATTCGCGCGGCCAGGAAATGTTGATCAGGATAATAGATATGATCAATCTCGTTGTGCTCTATTCGCCGGACAAACCGTTGCCGAAATATCTGACTTCCAATATTGATATAACGCTGGAAAACGGGATAATCATATTTACCTTACGCGCAGAGCCGATGGATACTGAAAGACTTGAGAGATATTATAGGCTCCAGAGGCAGACAATACTTCTGGCAGCATAAGTTAAGATTTAAAATTTTTAGATTTTGTCCCTTGACAATTTAGATATATAAGGTATAGTTAATTGGTTTAGCAAAACATAAAAAAGTCAGTTTTTAACTGTTTATGTTAAGACATAAAAAATCCAGAATATTCCATTGCCAAAATATGATTAGTAATGTATCATATATAGTGCGGATGATTCGAACTTTAAACTTTCCCATCACCCTACCATCTCCCCATGACCGTAGGGCAGACTTAAGTCTGCCCTACGGCTACCTGGGAGAGGGTAGGATGAGGGGGTAAAGGAGAAAAGCATATGAGCCTCTCTAAGACCCTAAGTAAGCGGAGCCTATTTACCAAGGCGATATCTGTTTTTATTGCCCACACCTTTCTATTGTCCAACGTCGCCTTTGCGGTCCCTCAAGCAGACAACCCTCAACCTGCGCCGCAAGCCCAACAGGATGATATAATCTCATCGCCGGAAAAGATAGTTATACCGCGCGACTTCGGGCTGGTAAAGTCCAAGCATGCCGGGCCTGAACGGCGGCTGATAGTCCATATCCAGGACGCGCACTGCAACTTCGAGGCCCAGTCCAACATCGTGAAGATCCTCGAAAACCTCATACGCAATTACAGCCTCAATTTCGTCTCTGTAGAAGGCGCGGAAGGCTTCGTAGATACGAGCTGGTTCAAGTCATTTCCGGATGAAGACGTCCGCAAAGAGGTCGCGACCTACTTCATGAAGAAGGGCGAGATAACGGGCCCCGAGTTCCTGTCCATAACCACAGACTATCCGTTTAAGCTCTTCGGCGCGGAAACCAAGGAGTATTACATAGAGAACCTCAATGCCTTCACCTCAAGCTACCCCTTTAAAGAGGAGACAGAGAAGTATTACACCCAGATAAAGACCATCCTGAACCGCCTTAAAGACCATGTCTACACCGATGAGCTGAAAGAGTTTGACCTAAAGAAAGACGACTACGAGACGAAGAAGATGTCCTTTAACGATTACATCCGTTATCTGCAGGCGTTGAGCGAAAAACATAAGGTCAATATACGCCAGTACGACAACTTCTTCAAGCTGATAAGCACCCTCGTATATGAGAAGAAGATAGACTTCACGATCGTTGATAAAGAAAGGAATACATTAATAGACGAACTGACAAAGAAACTGCCGAAGGACGCCGTTCAGGAACTTGTCATGAAGTCTCTTACCTTTAAGGTCGGCAAGATATCCGCGGCGGAGTATTACCAGTATCTGCGCCAGATTTCCCAAAGCGCGGGGATAGACCTGCCCAAGACGCATCCCAACGTCTCGAACTACATCATCTACACAACCGTGTATTCGAGGATCGAGAACGAGCAACTTTTCCATGAGATGAAGATAGTCGAGGACGCGATCAAGGATAAGATGTTCGAAAGCGACGAACAAAAGGCGCTCGATGAGATGTACCACCATGTCAACACCATCCTCGGGCTCATAAATATAAAACTTCTAAACGGCGACTTTGAATACTATCTCGCGCATAAGAATGAGTTCGAGCCTCAGGTATTCGCGGGATTCATAAAGAAAGAAGGCGAGAAGTACGGCTTCGCCTATGTTGTGGACTCCCCGAGCGAGGCGGTGTCAACGTCAGTGCCGAAGTTAGAGGATTTTTATAAGATCGCGATAAAGCGCGACAGGGCGATAGTCGACAATACCCTCGACGCGATGAAGAAGAACGGTATCCAGCTCGCTGTCTTAGTCGCGGGCGGATTCCACACAGAGGGGATGTCGAAACTGTTCGAAAAAGAAGGCGTATCATATTTAGTGGTAAGCCCCAACATAACAAAGGACGTCCCAACGCCTTATATACAGGTATTGACGAACCAGAAGACGCCCTTCGAGGAGCTCTTGGTAGGCGCCACAGAGGCGAAGGAGGGCCTGCTCGCGGCGATATTGAGAACTTGGATTACCAGAAATGATACCGCAAAAATTATATCAGGGGCTGAAATTCCAGAACAGGATAAAAACAAATTACTTGCGGCTATTGGCGCGAAGCAGAAAGAAATAAAGGAGGACTGGATTAGACTTCATGTCGCGCGCTGGATGTATAACCAGTTGAAGAAAACAGGGGATCGCGGGTCCCCGCCGAGTAAAGAGAATTATTCCGAGGCCCTTGCCGCCCAAGCGAAAAAAGTGGGGCTTAATCCTGAAGAAACAGCAAATATAATAGGATCTCCGGATTTATATGAGGCGTTTGGTCCGTTTGCCCTGCCTGGTAGCGTCTTCGACAAACCTCCAGCTCCTGTCACTTACAGGATGGCAGCTTCAAGTGATACGAGAACCATGGTTATTTATAACGCGAAAAACGCGTTATTACAAAATAATGCGCCGGGACTATATAAAGCTTTAGAAACAACTTATAATTTCGCGGCTGTCGAGAGGTACCCTTACCCCCTTTCCAGGATAATAAATATTTTCGCGGCGCAAACAATACCAGAGAAGATTAATCTTGGGAAGGCCGCCCTTCTCAAACTGGCAGGAGAATATCCGCTATGGATAAGAAAAGATTTAACCGCGGCAAGTTCTCCTAAAGGGCAAAAATTCTTAGAAGATATATTTGCTGAGTCAGGCGCTGATAAAGAAGTGGCAAGTAACGACATCGTAGCTGTAATCATGGCAGGGGGCGGCGGAGAGAGGTTATTCCCAATCAGCACCGCAATCAAGCCGAAACAGCTGGCAGACCTTGCTGATGTGGAATTGGTTGTAATGGCCATACAAAGGCTTACGACAAATCTTCCCAAAGAAAATATTTATATTCAAACTATCCCCGAACTTAAAGAGCCTATAAGACAGCTTCTCCAGCGAAGGAACGCGGCGATACCCGCGGAGAATATATTCGCTGAGCCGAAGGCCGCTGATACGGCAGGCGCCATAGGCTATGCCGCCGCCAAATTAACGAAACTGGGAAAAGGCAAGAGCGTGATGTTCGTTGGCACCGCGGACCATTATATCGATGTCACAACACCCAATTTTACAACCGCCTATATGGGCGCCGCAAGGGTCGCCATGAACACCCCGGCCATCGGAACGCTTGCGATAAATCCGCAAGCCCCGTCAGAGGAATATGGCCACATACAAAAAGGCCCTGAAACCTTCTTCTTTCAAGAGACGCGTGCCCGTATGGTTGAAAAATTCATCGAGAAACCGGAGGCTCGGACGGCAATATATCTTTTCAATGCGCTAGTGCCTGGCAGCGACGAACATGTCTGGGGTTTTAATAGCGGCATGTTTATAGGCCGGCCCGATGTATTTTTAAATGCCTTCAATGAAGTGGCGCCTGCGTATGGAAAGGCGTTTGCGGATATTGTGAAGGCTGTACCAGATGAAGAAGAGCGAGTAGAACGAGAGGCCTTTAATCAACTGGCAGAATATAAAGCAGGCAAAGGCTTTCCCCACGCTGGTGGTATTCGCAAAGGCACCTCGATAGACTATGTATTGGCAGAACCGCTGTCGCGCGGCGAAACCGCTAAAGTAGCTTTATTTACGATACCCGGCGAATTCACATGGAAAGATATCGGCGGATATAGGGCGATATATGAATACTACCGGGGTGATTACCTTGATATCAAAAAAGGCGCGCGAAAAGAAGGGGAGCGCGTAATACGCGGGGACGCGCGTAAAGACGAGAACGGCAACGTTGTAGTCAGCCCAAAACCAGAAAATATTACTCTCGTTCAGTCCACGAACGTTTTGGTGCTGGCGAAAAATCCAAATGTGAAGATGAAATTAACGAATCTCCGGGATGTGGTTATAGCGTTTAATCCCGAGACAAATGCCGTTATGATCGCGCCGTTAGATGTGAAAGGGGATTCCATAAAAGAACTTCTGGCTGCAGTAAGGGCAGATCCTGACTTGGCAGGATACGCGACAGGGGATGCGTCGAAGGCGTGGGCCGGCGATATCGTTATCGGATCCGTGGCGCGTCCGGAAGTCACGCTTGGCATGGGTGCAGTATTGGACGTAGAAGCGGGTTTGTTCACGATGAAGTCGCAGGGGAGCACAAAAAATTTATCGCTTGAAGTAGCAAACGCATCTCCCCGCGCAGCCCAAGCCGGCGAGCGGGTGTCAGCTGCCGCGGCGGAAACCGAGAGGCCCGCAAACGTTTTCAGGCGTTCTCTGGATCGCATCAAAGCTATTTCGCAGAAAGAATCTGCAGCGTCAGGTATTAGAACGAAACCGGCTCCATTTACTCCCGCTGAAAAGGCCTTTTTTGAAATAGCGGAGTCGGCCTCTACAGCAGGCGCGCATAAACAGCTTGTTGAAATAAGTAATGATCTTCTGGGGATCTTAAAAGCGAAACCGTCGAAAGAGTTGATAGAAGGGCTTAGGGCATTTTACGCGAACGTTATCGAGATGGCGCAGGCAGAGGGGCGCTTCACAGTAGAAGAGGCAATACGCCTCCAGACAGCAGCGAACCAGGCGCTTGTGATTATATCGTTAGTAGAGAGCAGAGAGGCGCCGGGCGCTGAGAATCTGCTGCTGACAGCTAATCCGGAGGATATGCTGATTGGCATGAAATCTGACCAAACCCAAAGAGAGGATAGTTTCTTGAGCCGGAAGTCATTTTATAAGGGTATTGGCATTTCAGAAGCAGAATACGAAGGCGAAGCGGGCGTCCACCATCGCGGATTCGAGACGATAGCATCGAAGTTCAAGGACATCAATCTGTTAAACCCGGAGGAGATCTCTGAAGAGGCAAGAAAGAGGATAATGCTTTACGCGATGCTCCATGGTTATATCAAAGTTCCAGACGCCCTGCGGGACCCGACGTTACGTAGAATAGTGAGCACCATGCACATGACGCGGTTTACCAGAGATCTGCTGCCCGGGAAGGATATGCAGGCCGCAGGCACAGCCGCAGGCCATGCCCAATTGAATATGCTCGACATAAAATATGTGAATAAGGGATATGGCATCCAATGGCAGAGGTTCTACGGGGAAAACGGCAGCTTGGCCAAGGTATATGCCCAACTGCTTACGCCAGGCTCATTTGCTGTCGCGCTTCCAGGGGCAGTAGAACATATAGAAAACTTGGAGGGCCTGGAATTCGAGGACTTCTCAATTGACGTCTTCAAGGTTGACAGTCTAAAGACGAAGGTATGGCAGGCAACGCATACAATGATGAAGACTGCCATAGCGAAGACAGCAGGACTGAGTTACGATTTCATCAACTTCGCGGCCAGGCCGCATGAGGCTAGCCAGAAACTGCCATTTATAACTAAAACGCAAAAACCCGAGATGAGATTGAATCCCGAACTTCCTGCAGAGACCATAAAAGAACGGTTCGCCCTTAAAGAAAGGCAAATTGGGGCAAAGGTTGAGTGGGTGAACGGCGAGTTGCTTACTGAAAAGCTCAGTTCCGATCTAGGAGTCCGCGATATAAGACAACTTTACAATACATTGACGCCTGATCGGTTACCTGAAATACTGCGTACCGTAGCCGATACCTTCGCCTCCCCGGATTTTGTGAAAGAGGGCCAAGATATAGACCTTGCCTACGCCCCAGTCTCAACCGTCGGCCGCACAGCCCAAACGGGGGAGAGACGAGAGCAGACTGCGGATGAGTTTGAGGGGATGATTGCTAAGCCGATCGGACAGGCGTATGTGAGGACGCTGGAGGAAGTTGTAAAGGGCGCGAATCTTGAGGATGGAAAGGTAATAATAGGTATTCATGACCCCGAGCGTTTGTTATGCGGCCAGAGCAAGGAGTTTAGAGGGCCATGGAAAGATGAGTTAGGGCTCAGCGCCAAGGCATTTATTGAGCAGCTTCAGGCTGAGACCAACTCATTCAATGACGGCGCGGTTAGAATTGTAACAGGTGAAACAGTGGATAAGCTGCAGAATGCCGTGCAGGGCGCGATAGGTGTTATGAAAGGACAGCTAAGGAAGGTTATTATCATAGGCAGTAACGAGAATATGCGCATACAGGGTGCGGTGCCGGAGGATGTTATCGCGTCTATGCAGGCATTGGGACAGGGCAGCTGGGTTACCTCACAGAAGAAACCAGACGCGGGGGCGAGGACTGTTCTGCTGGATGTGGATTTAAGCAATATTGACGCGCAGGGCGGATTGGCCTCGCGCGCCGCTGTCAGCAGGGGAATGGTAGGAATCGCGCTTAATATAGGCTTTGAGAACTGGCAGATTGCCAGCGATCTATATTTCAGGCTGACTGGAAGTTATATAGAATTTACAGCATTGGCGCAGGCTATAATTAAACTCGTGCCTATCATACATCCTGTTAGATGGGAGGATGTCAAAGCGGCCACTGCCGCGGCGAGACAGACGCTCATCGCGTTGTAAAAGTGGATTCAATGGGCATTCAAAGGCCAAACTCGGGGGGTATCCCAAGTTTGGTCTTTTAATTTTTCCCTCTCCCAGAGGGAGCCGTAGGGCAGACTTAAGTCTGCCCTACGGTCATGGGGAGAGGGTAGGGGCAAGGGGCATAAAATTTTCTTGACCGGCTTATGCCCATATGCTATTGTATACAAT
>JAHFGN010000063.1 GCA_023247415.1 Candidatus Omnitrophota bacterium | reverse complement strand
CCCTGATGCCCCACGGCGTGACAAAATCCGGCTCCCCGACTCCCAGGGATACACAATCCTTCATCCCGAGAACGAGTTCGAAGAACGCCCTGATGCCTGAGGGCGGTAGAGATTCTACTTTTTTATTTATCTTCATAATGATATGGCGAGCCTCTTCTCCTTGGATGGCTGTTTCAAAAGATCCCCGTCTTCCTTGTATTTCTTTAACAGAAAATGCGTCACTGTGCCGCGCACATTCTCCAGCGGGGCAAGCTTCTCGGCCACGAAATTGGAGATGGTGTGTATGTTCTTCCCTTCGACGATCAACAGAAGGTCGTATGTTCCCGAGACCAGATAACAGCTTGTCACTTCGGGAAATTGATAAATCCGTTCAGCGATGCGGTCAAAACCCAGGTTCTTTTGGGGCGTAATCTTGACCTCTATAAGCGCCCTTACATCTCCGTTGTCTTCGCGCGTCAGCTCCTTGTTCAGCACGGTCTTGTACTTCAGGATGACGCCTTCCTTCTCATATTTTTTGATCGCGCCTCTTACCGCCTCCGGTTTCTTCTTCAACATCTTCGCGATCTCTTCCGGGCGAGTCCTCGCATCCTTCTCTAAAATTTCCAGTATCTCATCCATATAGCCTCCTTTTAAAGCTCGTGTTAAGTAAAAAGTTAAAACGAAAAAGTAAAAACCATAACTAAAAATTTAAAACTTTTTGGTTTTGAGTTTTGGTTTTACCTTTTTGGTTTTTGGTTTTGAGTTATGCCGCTGCCAGCCACTAAAAAGGGAGCCGCTATTTTTTGGTGGCGAGCTCCCCGCTAAAACGCATATTTATAGAAAAGAGTCCCTTTTCTTATTTCGCCTTAAGGCTTATACTTGGACAACGCTTCCAGAGTCTTGGGCCCGACCACACCGTCTGCCTTAAGATTGTTCGCGCGCTGGAATTCCCGTATCGCCTTTCTGGTGGCCCTTCCTTTTACTCCGTCGATCTTTCCGTTGTATAGGCCGGCGCTCTTGAGGCAGGCCTGAATCTCCTTCACCCCGGATCTGGAGGCCAGCGGCTTCTCTTTTACAGTTATATTGGTGCGCGAGGTCTGTACTCTTTCCTGGGCGGCGCTCTCAAGGTTAGACTGCCTCGTCTCCACGCCCTCTACGCGAGACTCAAGCGTAGTCACCCTGCCTCCCAGATTGCCCACTTCTTCCTTGAATTTTTTGGGCACAGTCCCGCAACCCGAAAGCGCGGACACCGCTATCCCAGCTGTTATAATCCCAGCTATAATTACGCCTCTTCTCATGTTTCTTATCCTTTCGTTAATCTCAAGCCGATTATATATACAACTGACGCAAAAATCAAGAGAATTCTCGCGAAGTTCGATAGATGCTCGAGAATATGAGCGCCAATAATATAACAGAGGCGCCAAGTTCTATCGAGGGCGGGAGCATTTTTCCGTGCGTCATCGCGAAATCTTTAAAACCGGCTCCGGAGGCCGAGTTCCACAGCTTGTCCAGGGCGAATCCCAGGGTCAGGCTTCCGGCGAATATCGACCCGAGATATATCGCGATCGCCTTCTTCCCTAGCTCTTTTGTCATAACCGCTATACTCACGATATTAGTCGCGGGACCTGATACCAGGAATACAAATGCCGCGCCCGGGCTTAGGCCCTTTAGCATGAGGCTCGCCGCTATCGGAATTGATCCTGTCGCGCATACATACATAGGCGTCCCTATCAGGAACATAACTATGTACGCAAACCAGCCGGGCCCCGCGGCGAAATTACTCAAGAAACTTTCCGGCATTAGAAAAGAGATAGCGCCTCCAGCGATAACGCCTATCAGGATCCATTTCGCGACATCGTCAAAGAGTTCCACAAACGCGTATCGCAGAGCGTCAATAATTCTAACCGGACCCGAACGGGACACTCTACAACTTGCATTTACACTATTCATGGTAGGGTGTCCTGATGCCTGTTCTTTTATTGAGTCCCCCGCGTAACGCGAGGGACGAAATCCTGCCAGCGTTGTTTTGGCATGAGGGATAAATATATTCGCCAGGACTCCGGCCAGGACGCCGGTCGCGAATGAAGCGGCGATACGATAGATTGTGAATCCCCAGCCCATGAGCGAGTATGTCGCGAATATCGAATCGATGCCTGTCGTGGGCGTTGAGACAAGAAACGCCAACACCGCGCCTATCGACGCGCCCCCCTTTCGCAGAGAAAGCGCGGCGGGGATAACGCCGCAGGAACACAAAGGCAGCGGCACTCCGAAGAGCGACGCCTTTATCACAGACGCGAAATTCCCCTTCCCAAGGTGTTGTGCTATCTTTTCCGTAGATAAAAATATATGGATGATGCCGGCGAACAGGAAGCCAAAGAGTATGTAGGCCGACATCCTGTTGAGCAGGCCAAACGATTCAACAGCCACGCCTTTTATAACGTTGAATAATATCTCCAAGTCATGCCCTATTTTATAAAGACCAGAAGCGCCATGACAAGGATGCCGAGCGCCATCGATGCCAATTGCCACGCTGATTCCGATATCCTGATCTCTTTGTTCAATTCAGGTATCAGGTCGGAACCCGCGATATATATGAAACCGCCTGCCGTGAACGGCAGGACATATAACGCGAAGTCATTCAGCTTGGGCCCTATTACCAGCGAAAATAGGCAGCCGAATATGGCCAGCGTCGCGCACAGGAAATTCAGGAGGAGCGCCCGAGAACGCGTGAGGCCTCCGTACAGCAGGATCCCGAAATCCCCGATCTCCTGAGGTATCTCATGCAGTATTACAGCGACTGTCGTCGCGATGCCTATCGGTACGCTGACGCTGTAGCTCGCGCCGATGATTACACCGTCGATGGCGTTGTGGAGGCCGTCGCCTATAAGATTCATGTAGACGACCGACTTGGGATGCCCCTTGATCTCCGGGACGTGAGAGTGCCTCCAGCAGATGAACTTCTCCAGCGTGAAGAAAACGAGTATCCCGGCTATAATTAAAAATGCCGTGGTGAGGCCGGAGCCTATCGTTTTGTAGGATTCCGGCAGCAGGTGGATGAAGGCGTCGCCGAATAGCGCGCCGACAGCGAAACTCACCATGACAAGAAGTATCTTTTTTAAACGGTTGATGTCGATCGAAATAGTAGTGATGCCGACTAAGGATATCATGCTGACGATAAAGACGCTTGCCAAAGAATAGACCCATATCCTCATAGAACATTCCTCCTGCCCCTAAACCCTTGAACTCTATAAACTCTTAAAAACTCTTTATGAAATCCGCCAGCACCTTCGCGCCGGCGAAGAGATCGTCTATCTTCGCGAACTCATTGGCCGTGTGCGCCTGGGCCTTCGACCCAAAACCGAAACCGACTGCCGGTATGCCTTTTTTCTTGAAGAATGTTATCACTGTCGCGCCTTCGCTTCCTTTTATCCTGGGCTTTCTGCCGTGCCTCTTCACAGTCTTCGCCAAAACCGCCGTCAGGCCGGATCTCCTATCGGCCTCATAAGGGTCCTGGATGCCCTCTATCTCTATTTTATATCTTTTTGACTTTCGCGCAATAAGTTTCTTTATCCTGGAAAGGACGGCCTTCGGATCCATGCCCGGCAGGAATCTCAAATCCACGGAGAAGTCGCAATAGTCAGCGACTATATTTACCTTGTCGCCGCCTCTGATAGTACCTATATTTATTGTGGGGGCCCTCAACAAGGGATGGGGCTTAAATCTAAACGTCAGCTTTTTTAGTTCGTGGATAATCTCCGCCGAGTCTTCTATCGCGTTTATGCCGCGCCACGGATAGGCGCCGTGCGCCTTCTTACCCAAGACCTTTATCTTGAAATGGATGAGCCCTTTCTGCGCCACAATTATGTCAAACTCATTCGCGTCGAGGATGAGCGCTGACCGGGGTTTTAGGATATTCCGCTCGATAAGCGGTATGATCCCGAGCCTGCTTCCGCACTCCTCATCAGCCGTGGCGGCGAATATTATATCGCGGCGGGGCAGGAAGCCGTCTTCGACTACGCTGGCGACAGCCTCGAGGCCCGCGGCGAGATTCCCCTTGCAGTCTGTCGCGCCCCTGCCGTATATCCTGCCTCCTCTGATAATTCCTTTAAAGGGGTCTACGCGCCAGCCCCTTCCAGCCGGAACAGTGTCGAGGTGCGGGCTCAACAACAGGCCCCTCCCTCGCTCTCTCCCCTTTAATATCCCTATAACATTGGGCCTCTTGGGGGCGAATTCGTAGAGTCGGACATCCAGGCCTAACCGCTTCAAATAACTCTTAACCCACAACGCGATCTCGAGTTCATTCCCGGGCGGATTTTCAGAATTTATCCGGATGAGCTTCTTTATAGTCGCTACGAGGCGTCTCTTGTTTACCATACCGAACGTGAACGGGACACTTGAGCGTCCAACTTGCCTACGGGACACTCTACGGCTTGCATTTATACTATTCATGGTAGGGTGTCCCGATGCTTGGTGTCCCGATGCTCGCTACCTCTCGTTCTTCAATATCTTTACCTCAATCCTGCCTTTCAGCGCGTCCTGAAAATCCCGCGCGTCCCTGGCCGATCCGACGATATCGCCGTAGTGCATGGGAATGGCCGCTTTCGGCCTTATCGCCAGAGCCGCGGAAGCCGCTTCGTCTGCTGTCATCACATATGTCCCGCTCACAGGCAAAAGCGCTATATCGCATCTTATATCCTTCATCTCCGGAATAAAATCGGTATCGCCGGCGTGATATATTGAAACTCCGCTAACGGTGACTACATAGCCGACCTTTTTGGATGCCCTGGGATGAAAGGCCTTACCTATATTATAGGAAGGGACCGCCTCTATTCCAATGTCTTCGAGGTCGGTCCTCTCGCCTGGAGAAATCGCCCTTACCTCTTTGCATGCCACCTTCCCTCTAATCTGTTTTGCTGATGAGTCATCCGCTATCACAACGGTCTCTTTCGAAACGATACGCTTTATATCATCAAGCGACAGGTGATCAAAATGGTCATGTGTAACAAGTATCAGGTCTGCCTTCTTGGAATCTTTCGAGAGTTTCCAGGGATCAAAATAGATAATTTTAGGGCCGTCCAATCTAAAAGAGGCATGGCCCAGCCAATGTATACTCTCTAACATCTTATCAACCTCCTCTTTCTGAGTCGCTGACAAGAGCAATCGCGCTGAAAAGACCGCGATTATTACAACGGCTATGTTAAGAGACTTTTTCCAGCGTCGTCTTCTTAGCTCCATAACCCAACATCTCTTTTATCGCCGTTTGGGAATCGCCAGGCTTTAGATCAACGCCTTTTATCGCGTCCATAAGCACAGTTGCCTTGAAACCGGCCTTTATCGCGTCTATCGCGGTTGCCCTGACGCAGTAATCTGTGGCCAGCCCTCCTATATATATCTCATCCACGCCGAATATGCGCAGGAGGTTCTCAAACAGCGTGCCATTTGAATCGCGGCTCTCAAAGGCGGAATAGCTGTCTTCTTTGGGATCCATCCCTTTGGAGAGTATGATCACCTCTTTCACCAATTTCAGATCTTTATGGAACTCCGCGCCCTTTGTATCCTGGACGCAGTGGACAGGCCAGACACCGCCGAATTTCTTGAAGTGCCTCGTATTCTTCGGATGCCAGTCCCTGGAAACAAATATAGGCAGCCCTTTCTTTGAAAATACCTTTATATACCGGCTTAAGGGCCTCATGATCCTATCGCCCTCCGGCACAGCCAGGCTCCCCCCTGGGCAGAAGTCAACTTGCGGATCAACAACAAGAAGCGCTTTTTTCAGTTTCATAACGTGAGCGGGACACCCTGCGTCCCGACTATCTGCTAATCATGGTAGGGTGTCCCGATGCTTTCACTCAACTCTGTCTTTAAATATTTTCCGCCGCGCAGGGCCAGGCACTGCGGCGGAAGCCGCTTCATCCTATCCTTCGCGTAGTTTCTCACAGCCTCTATATCCGGCAGAGGTTTTATCAGCCTTCCATCTTCTATAACCGGCGCCAACAGCGGCTCGGAAGCCTTAGGCAGTTTCTCGGCGGCTAGGCCTATTATATCTTTGGAGAATGTCCCGTCTTTATTGGATAGCCTGAAGACCTGCTTTCTCCCCGGGACAGTCTCTTTGCCTTCGCTCTTCTTCGCCTTCAATTTCACAAGGCCGCCTCTTTCTACCTGAACCAGCTTATAGGTAAGGTCCAGCGAAGGCAGATCCCTTGATGTCGCCATGTCTGTGCCGACGCCGAATATATCTATGGGCGCCTTCTTCCTGACGAGCTCCAGGATCTTGTATTCGTTGAGGTTGCCGCTTGCTATTATCTTCGCGGACTCCATGCCAGCCTTATCCAAAATCTTCCTTACGCGTTTACTTAAATCCGCCGGATCGCCGCTGTCGAGCCTTACGCCTTTGATATTTTTCTTGATGCCCGCTGCTGTCTTGGCCCCTTTTATCGTATCATATGTATCTATCAATAGAATCGTATTCTCCGGGAATACCTTATAATAATTTATAAATGCCTCTTCCTCTCTATCGAAGGCCTCGATCCACGAGTGGGCCATCGTTCCATAGACAGGAATCTTAAACTCTCTCGCGGCCTGGGCATTGGATGTGCCGATGCACCCAGCTATATAACTGGCCCTTGCCGCGAAGAGGGCGGCTTCAGGCCCATGGCTGCGGCGTGAGCCAAAATCCACAACGCCTCGCTTTTTTCCGTCGGAAGACGCCGCCTGAACTACGCGGCTGGCCTTGGTCGCGACCAGGCTTTGTATATGGATTAGAGACATAAGATACGTCTCAAGGATCTGGGCCTCTATGATCGGCGCGTCTACCTGTATTATCGGCTCTTTGGCAAAGAAAACCTCTCCTTCGCGCATCGCCTGGATACTGCCAGTGAATCTGAAACCCTTGAGATAGCCGAAGAAGCCCTTCGGCACATGCCGGAATGCCTGATGAGACCTTAAAAACTCTATCTCTTCATCTTCGAATCTTAGATTCAAGATGTAATCAATGGCCTGCTCCAGGCCGCAGGCAATAAAGTAGGACCTCTCGGGAGGCGACTTATGGCAGTATAGTTCAAATGTGGCGCGCAGGGCTTTTACGCCATTGGCGTAATAGCCTGCGGCCATGGTAAGTTCGTAGAAATCCGTCTTGAG
>JAHFGN010000062.1 GCA_023247415.1 Candidatus Omnitrophota bacterium | reverse complement strand
CCGTATGGACTGCTCGCGCTCGGCGAAGTCTGCCCATCTCGTAAGTATGGCGTCGACCTTGCCGCTTGCCTCGCCAGCCTTGACCATGCTGACGAAAAGATTGGAGAAGACCTGCGGATGCCTGCCGAGCGCCTCTGAGAATGTGGCGCCTGACTCGATGTTCCGCGAGACATCCTCTATCGTTTCTTTCAATATTCTATTATCCGCCTGCATGGCCAGCGCGTTAAGGCTGGCCAATATACTCAAGCCCGAATTCACCATATTCGCCAACTGCAGGTCAAATATTATTATCTCGTCCGGGCCCACCCTTTTAAACCGTTCCGCGATGCTTGCGATATTAAAGCCCTCGCGCGACAGAGAGACGCTTGTGGGGACATATTTCATGTTGCGGAGCTTGGCGGCGAGTTCGTCCCGCGACGCGGCCTGCATCTCGCCTTTTATAAGCCTCCCCGACTCGTCTCTTGCCTTATATGAATAATTTGGCAGGCTAATCCTCCTCTGTCTGGGCCGCCCTCAGGACTTCTTCCGTTGTCGTCAGGTTGTTCTTCGCCTTCTCATCCCCGTCTTCGCGAAGCGTCTTCATGCCGGAGGTTACGGCCGATTTTCTGATCTCATCCACTGAGGCCTTCTTCGATATAAGCTCTCTTATTTTTTCGTTGGGCAGCATCAGCTCGAATATCCCAACCCTGCCCCTGTAGCCTGAATTCACGCAATTTTTGCATCCTTTGCCCCCGCAATCCTTGCAGGCTCTCCTCACGAGCCTCTGGGCCAGCACCCCTATCACGGATGAGGCTACGAGAAACGGCTCCACGCCCATATCGATGAGCCTGGCTATCGCCGAAGGCGCGTCGTTTGTGTGAAGCGTGGAGAAGACGAGATGGCCTGTCATGGCGGCGTGAATCGCGATCTGGGCTGTTTCAAGGTCCCGTATCTCCCCAACCATAATAATATTCGGATCCTGCCTCAATATGGACCTGAGGCCGTTCGCGAAGTTGAGCCCCACTTTAGAATTGACCGGTATCTGCCTTATCCCCTCGAGGTGGTACTCTACCGGGTCCTCAACGGTTATTATATTCTTGTCTCCGGAATTTAGTATACTCAAGGCCGCGTATAGTGTGGTCGTCTTGCCGGAGCCGGTTGGCCCGGTAACCAGTATTATGCCGTTCGGCCTGCGTATGAGTTTTTCGAACTTCTCTTTCATCTCCGGAGAAAGGCCTAACTCCGCCAAAGAAGTTATGGCCGAGCTGGTGTCGAGAAGCCTCATGACCACGTTCTCGCCGTACATCGTCGGGACTATAGAGACGCGGATATCTATGTCGTGGTTCTCCGCCTTGATCCTGAACCTTCCGTCCTGCGGGACCCTCCTCTCCGCGATGTCCAGATCCGCGAGGACCTTGATCCTGGACACAAGCGCGGACTCGAGGTACTTAGGCGGAGGGGTCTTGTCGCGCAGGATGCCGTCTATCCTGTATCGCACCTTCAGCGTCTCTTCTTCAGGTTCTAAATGTATATCGCTCGCCCTGTCTTTCACCGCGTTCAATATCAGGAGGTTGACTAATCTTATGACGGGAGGCTCTCTGGATATATCCTGCAGCCTCTTCGCCTCGAGTCCATTCCGGCCTTTGGAAGTGAATTCCGAGGGATCGAGTTCATTTACTATATCCTCGATGGACCCCTTCGCGCCGTAGTGCGTATCGAGCGCCTTATTTATATCCGACTCTTTCGCGATGGCAGGCTCGATGTCGAATCCTGTCTTGTGCCTTATCTCGTCTATAGCGAATATGTCAGAAGGATCGGCCATGGCGCAGGTGAGGGAGTTCGCGATTTTTAGAACGGGGATGAGTTGGTGTTTTCGCGCGAGGGCCTCGGGGATAAGCTCTATGATTTTGGGGTCGATTATGTAATTCTCTAAATCCAAATGCGGGATGTTGAGCTGCTTGCTCAAAAAGACCATCATATCATCTTCCGCGACAAACCCTTTTTTTAGAATCGTCTTTTTGAGCGGCTGGGCTGTCCTCTTCGACTCGGCCTGAGCCTCATTCAACTGCTCAAGCGTTATAAGTCCGCCTTCCAAGAGGCTCTCTCCGAGAGATCTTTTTTCTTTTCCTATCGGCATGCCATCCCCAAACGATATATCATATGAAGATATTTAAAGCCAGTTATATAAAGGTTACCAGATAATAATGATATAGTCAAGATTTTATGCGTTATTTGTTCTCGTCGTTGCGAGTAGCCGAAGGCGGCGAAGCAATCCGGAGGGCGGCTTAACGAATCCTGTTGTAGCAGGCACCCTGCTTTATGCAGGGTGCCTGCTTCTCGATGCTTGGAAAAAGTAGCCTCATTTTTAGCCCGTTGGGATTCAGCGAATTCTGGAGATGGCGATCTCTAATTTATCGGAAGGGGCTGTGCGGTTTTGGGATAGTGGTTCGGTCTTGATGTGCATCTTTACCATGTAATATGCGCCGTTTTTTCTGTAAGGCATCTTGACGACGCCGTTCTTACAGGTAATCCTCTTCAAGTAGACGCCCTTTAAAAAATCCCTGTTATCGCTGAACTGGAATTTAATGGCGCGCTCGAGCTTTCTTAAGGAGGCCTTATCTATTAAGAGGTACTCGCCGATCGATATCGCGACGGTTATCAATTTTATATGCCCCCTGACGGAATCCGCGTAGTTTCCCGAGGCGCTGACGCGCAAGCCCTCCTGGAATATCGTGGGCGGCGACAGCGGCGGTTCGGAACTTGAGTTATTGCGGGGAAAATATATGAAGGCAAACGATATCGCGGTGAGAAATAGGGCGATCTTCTTTAATGCCATTTTAGGGAGGTTCTTTTTAAACATATATTAAAATTTATAGCCATGTAAACATACACTATAAGCAAAGAAAATGCAAATTCAAAATCTCTCTTTTTCATTCCTAACCAATTGCTGGGAATGCTCTCCACAAGGAGCAGGCACCCTGCTGCAGGGTGCCTGCTGCAGGGTGCCTGCCGCAATCTGTTTAGGATATAAAAAAGGTGGCTATTGGGTATTGCTTTTTTTCTCGGGATTGGGTATATTTGTATATTGAAACACAACTCTTTGACAATACCTATTAGTTTCAATCGAAAAAGGCAAACCATCTGCGAGGATGGGGCGTCCCGTCTAAAAACGGGACTATCGCCACTGGCATTAGAGGGCGACAGCAAAACCGTGCGTCCCGAGTAATCGGGAACGGCAGGCTACCGAAATTGGATAAGAAGGGCAGCCCCTATTCTCGCGATGCGAAATAGGGGTTTTTCATGAAGAGGCTGCTCCCGTTAATCAAAATTGCTGTATCGATAATCAGCGTCGGGCTGTCGTTCGCAAGCCACATATATCTGGCCGAGCTTTTAGCTGACCAGCCTGATTATCCCTCCAAAGAATTCCAGAAGGGGATCTGTTATGTCTCGTGGGAGCCCGATACATACGCGTCGTCTTATTCCGACAGGTCTATTGAATCTCTCACACAAATCGGGACTAACTGGATAAGCATTCTTACAACCTGGTATCAGAAAGACGCAAACTCCCCGCGTGTATATCCCACTGAAAAAACGCCTCAAGATACAAGTTTAAAGCACGCCATCAGGAAGGCCCATGAGCTGGGTTTGAAGGTAATGCTCAAACCCCACGTTGACCTGGTCGACACAGACAACGGCCAGTGGCGCGGCGAGATATTCTTCTATAATAATGAGGACTGGAAGAGATGGTTTGGCGAATACAAAATATTTATAACCCATTACGCGGCGCTGGCTCAAGCCTCCGGCGTGGATATGCTCTGTATCGGCACCGAGCTCTCGGGGACGATCGATAGAAGAGATGATTGGATAGAGGTCATACGCGCCATCCGGCAGATTTATAAAGGCCGTCTCACATACGCGGCGAATTGGAGCGATGAATTTGAGAGGATCGGATTCTGGGATAAGCTGGATTACGCGGGAGTCGACGCGTACTTTCCTCTGGCTAAAGATGAGAACCCTACCCTTGCCGAGCTTAAAAACGCGTGGAAGGGCTGGGTAGATCAGATAGAGATATGGGCAAAGTTTCTCGGTAAACCTATCATCTTCACAGAGGTTGGCTACCCAAGCGTCTCTACTGCGGCAATAGCGCCATGGCAGTGGAATGCGCCAGGCGGGCCAAAGTTACAGATCCAGGAGAGATGCTACAGAGCGCTCCTTGAAACTATATGGGGAAGACAATGGCTTGCAGGCATCTATTGTTGGAATTGGAGCGCAAACCCCGACGCGGGCGGGCCGTACGACGAGAGTTTCACATTACAGAATAAACCGGCGCAAAAGATACTCGCCGAGTGGTACCAAAGAAGTTAGGGACAGGTCTGGGATTGTTAACGGGGACAGGTCTGGGATTGCCTCCAGAACCGTCCCTCATCTCTTCGAAACCTGCCAGAACAGGATAATCCCGATAAGACCCATTAAGATATTTGCCAGCCATACGCCGAGCCACGGTTCAAGCCTTCCGTTTTCCGCGCCTACAATACCCGCTAAGAATATCCCCCAGTAGACGCCGAACAGCGCCAGCCCCAGCCCGAAACTGGTGGCCTTTTCCCGCCGATGTATCCTTATGGCAAGCGGCATGCCTATAAATACAAAGACCAGGCATGACGCCGCCAGGGCTATTTTCTTGTGGATCTCTATCTCAAATAACCGCGACTCTATGCGCTCCATCTTGAGCGAGCCAACGTCAGTCAATAGCTCTTTTATGGTTTTCTCGCGCATCTTCTTCTGAATCCTCGTCGCCTTCACTATGTCGTCCACATTTATGGCCATAAGATAGTTCTTGAAATTCAGGTTATAATACAGGTTCGGGTCGGTCGGAGACTGTTCCTGGCTGGTGCCGTCTTTCATCTTGAGGTTTAAGACATTTGTATTCTTATTAAATTCCAGCTCAACCGATTGCGCGACGATTGTGCGCGTGGGTGAGCCCTCTTTCGGCATATATACGCGGACGTTCTTCAGGACGCTGCCTTTAACGGCATAGGCGAATATTATGTAACTGCCGAATCTGGAGAATACACCCGGCTCTATCAGCGCGCTCGGGTTCTCGACCCCAACCTGCTTCAAGACTCGTCTGGCCTCGAAACCGAACTCTGTCGCGATCCGGTCATTGACGAGGACGCAGAGCATGGAAAGCACCAGAACGAATATGACAACAGGGACTGATATCCTGTACAGGCTTATCCCGCTGTAGAGCATCGCCTGTATCTCGCTGTCGCCGGCAAGCCTGCCGAAGGCAAGCAGCGTCCCCAAAAGCACGGCTATCGGTATTGTGAAGGTCAATAGCGACGGGATGAGGAGGAAGAATATCTTAAAGACCTGCAGGACATTCACCCCTTTATTAATGATGAGGTCAGCGACCTGCATGATGTTGCCGACTGTGAAGACCAGCGTGAAGACCAGGAGCGAGAACCCAAAGGCCTCCGCGAACTCTTTCAATATATACCGCTTGATTATATCCATCTTTTAAGTTAGAATATTCTCATATTTTAACATCTTTATCGAAATATGAAAACTATAAAATTTCTTATTGCCTTTATCCTGGCCCTTGCCCTCATCTCTGCCCTGCCTCTTTTCTCAGTCTACATTGCCAGGCCTGACGCGAAGATAGAAAAAAATGAGGCTGTCGCTGAGAAACTCAAGAGACTGGAAGGCGACCGTTTCGCGTTCATAGTCATGGGGGATTCAAGACCCGGCATGATCCTGAATAACGCCTCGACACTGAAGTTAATACAAAGCATCAATCAAGAAGGCAGGTTCGGCGATAAGATCTCCATAGATTCCGTTTTTTTGACGGGCGATAATGTCTTCCATGGGAAACTCGCGCATTACAAGATGTACGCGCGGCTTTTTTCTGGCTTAAAATTTCCTGTTATCGCCGCAATCGGCAACCATGACTGCGACAACGACGGTCTGAAGTATTTTAAGGAATATATGGGCGCGACGCGGATTGCCTTCGCAAGCCGCAACTCCTTTTTTATAACACTCGATGATAATGAGGGCGAGTTTCCGGATGAGCAGTTCGAGTGGTTTCAGGAGGAATTGAAGAAAGGCGCGAATTATTCCCACCGCTTCGTGTTCATGCACAAACCGCCATTCAATCCGTACCACCATTCCTGGTTCAGGATAGAGACGACGCCGTGGACCAGACGTTTCATGAAGTTATGCGAGGACTACAAGGTCGATATCGTATTCTTAGGCCATGAGCACATGTTTAAAGAGCTGGAATTTAGGGGCGTGCGCTATGTCGTGACTGCCGGAGGCGGGATCCTCACCACAATACCGGCTGCGGACGGCGGGTATCTACATTATTGTCTTGTCCATGTAAACGGCCCTTACATAAGTTATGAGGTCCGGCGCGTCAAGCCGCCGTTTTGGATCTACATATCCTACTACCTCTGGAAGGACCTATTCTATACCCTCAAGGGCTTCTTCGTCTAAGTCTATCACCCTGTCGACTCTCTCCGGTCTGGCCAATTCATCCTCAGAGGGCTCTTCGATCTCCCAGGTATCGTACAGGCCTTTTGATAGCTCTTCCAAAAATAGGGATTTTCGCGCGATGACGGTCCCCATCTGGTGGTCGTACCGTGTGATAGGATGAATCAGATAGAGGCGCTGTTTGGCCCGCGTGGCTGCAACGTAGAAGAGCCTGCGCTCCTCCTCGAGCTCCATCGGCTCTTCAATCGACTTTGGATGCGGGAATTGGTTCTCGCATAGCCCTATCAAGAATATCGCCTTCCACTCCAACCCCTTTGCCTGGTGTATCGTTGATAGGACCAGATATTCGTCACCGGACGGCGCGCCGTTAACTGTCTCGCCCCTGAAACCCTCGCGAAGCGTTACATCGGTCAAGAAGTCCTTGATCGACTTGTATCCGTGCGCGAAGTTCACCAGCTCCTTAAGGTCGTCGAGCCTGTCTTTGGGATTTTCAAAGCTTGCGAGCGCGTGGCGTTCGTATCCATTCTCAAGTATCGAGCTGATCGCCTCCTCCGGCGAATTCTTTCTTCTTTCATCCAACAGCGAGGCCAGAATCTTCTTGAATCCGCCGAGGCCTTTTCTGGCCTTATCCGGCAGAGACCTGCCGAATGTCGGGCCCGCCATGAACTCCAGGCCCTTCTTC
>JAHFGN010000091.1 GCA_023247415.1 Candidatus Omnitrophota bacterium | reverse complement strand
ACGGCTCCCTGGGAGAGGGAAATAGAAATATTGGAATACATACCCTGATAAGTAGGCTGGAGGCAGAGGAAGGCTTGAATGAAGAAAATTTCGATGAGAAATTCAACCTGAACCTAAGACGTCTTGGCATGGAAGACTCAAATAGCAGGATGAGAAAGATCGCGAAGCAAAAAATGGGGACAGGCTACTTTTTCCGCAATAGTGACGGAAGAAAAAGTAGCCTGTCCCCATTTAGGGTCGTAGCGAGCGGGAAGGGACAAAGTCCTGCGAAGGGGACTGTCCCTGAAGAGGCCCGAGCCTCATTGAGCGGGTTGGACATAAAAGTCGAAGAGATACGAGAAAAGTATCAGGGCCTAAAGATAGGCGTCATAGACGCTGCATCGCCTAAAGAAGGATATTATCCCGAGTTGGGAGAGAGCCTGGGCAGGGTATTGAGAGGCTACATTAGAGACAGGGGTTTTATACTTACCGGCGGCGCCAGCGGCGTAGGTGTAGATGTGTATAGAGGTATCGCGAAAGAGGCTGGGGCTCAAGACGATAGGTTCTTTATGATACTGCCGGAAAGCGCCGAGCCGGACGAAGGATATAAGAAAGTATCTCGTGCCAAAGAACTTCGGATCGAACGCCTCGGAAACGATATGTCCGAACGCCGCATCGGCGTAGGAGAAGTGGCCGATCTAATCATTGTCTTAAACGGCGGCAAAGGCGCTCTTCGCGAGGCGATATCCGCCCTGGAGAGCGGCAAAAAGGTGATCGCGTTAGACCACGGAGGAGCAGGCGCGCTGTTATATCACGCCAAATCGCAAAAGATCTTGTCTAAGGGGTTACTCAACGCAGGCCTCAAGCGCGAACATACAGCGAACATTATCCTGGCGGAGATAGACAATATTGGAATAACGCTGGACGAGGCGTTTGGCCCCGGGCCGTTTAAAGTCGGCGATATTGTCGAAGATAAAGTCTCCGGGAAGCGGGGCATCGTTTATGGAGTTCCCTTAAGACAAAAGGAAGAACGGGGCCAGCTTGAGCCGGTAGTAATTGTGAAATTTGGCCAGGGGCCGGAAGCAGAGAAGATCCTGCCCAAGGGCGAGGCTAAAGATACGCTTCGGATACTTCCCCCAAAAGGCTCCGCTTTGCGGGACGCCCACCAAGGCCGCCGCGAATCTACGAACGGGGATGCTGCGCCGGAGGATTTTGATAAGGATAGATTCGCAAAGCTTGTAGAGACTATTAACACCGCGAATGAGAAACTTGCGGAATACCCCGAGGCGATGCGGCCGAAGAATAGCGCGGGAAGACCTGGCGCGCTTGTTAAGATAGAAGACGGTAAGGCGCTTCTCCACATTGCGGACCTGCACGGCAATCTAAAAAATCTCGAGACTATACTGCAAAGGTCGAATGCTGACTCGAGGCTCAAGGAAGGCGGCCTGCATATAGTATTCACAGGCGATATCATATTCCCCAACTATCCAAGCCCTAATACACAGGATGTGAGTCGCGAGACAACCTTGAAATGCCTGCAGACATTATCCCGCGCGCTGGAACTTAAAGCGGCTTTTCCTCTGAATGTCCACATCCTTCCGGGCAATCATGAAGATTCTGTCCCGGCAAAGCAAGCCGTGGCGAGAGGCAGCATCTATCCCGAAGCGATATTTAGATTGGATTTAATTGACCTATTTGGAAAAGAAGCAGATGAATTCCTGTTTGGCAAGATTGACTCGGCAAACGAGATAGGCAGACTGGGTATGTTTATCGCGAATTCGCCCATCGGCGTCAAGGCGCAGGCCAAAAACGGCTGGATATTTTTAACACACGGCGGCGTAAGTAAAAAAGTAAATGAGCAGATTAAAGATGAAAAAGGTTTCGTCGATATAAACGTCACTCCCGCCAGAGACAAAAAGAACAACCCGGCCCTATATGACCTATTATGGCAGAGGTGCGCTGTTGATGGGATTATAGCCGAAGGCGAAGAAGGCGAGACGAACCGATTTTTAGACAACGTAGGATCGAAATTTTTGATAACGGCCCATAGCCCCATGGAGGCATTCCCCATGAAGAATAAGCTCTTCATGGAACCGGAACAGGGCACTAATATATTCGCTGTGGTAGGCCGGCAGATTATAGCCGATGCCCAATTCTCCGCTTTCGGCTGGCTCGATATAGGATTGAATCAGGACCTGCCTGACGAACCGCGCCAATTGAAAGACGAAAACGGCGAAAGCGCATTTAAGGTGCCGGGATTTGAATCCGAAGAAGCCCGCTGCCAGACATATCTGCAAGAAACGATTGAGAATATCAGAACCCTCGAGGCGCAGGCGCCTGAGGCCGCGGTACACTTTAGGCTTGAGTTTATGAAGACATGTCTTACTGACCGGGAAATATTGACGAGGTATAACACGATTGCGGATGCGTACGGTAAGGGCAGGTATAAGGGCATACCATTGACGCGTCTTAAACCTTCAGAGATTAGCGAGTTCTTTGGCAATATAGCCACCCCATACATAGGGTATCTGGAAATTTATATGGAGCGATTAAAAACTAAAGACGAAAAGGCCGTAACTGAACTTCTCCCCATCGCTATAAATGTCTATGTCATGATTGCCGTCTTCAGCGGGGATAAGAAGAAATTAGAAGAGGCCGAGGCCGTCCGAGCCGCGATTAAAGAAGAAGCGGCCAA
>JAHFGN010000001.1 GCA_023247415.1 Candidatus Omnitrophota bacterium | reverse complement strand
CCCGACAGTGTCGAACTTCGTCTCAACGGTCTTTATCTTGTAGCCATATTCCAGCACCCTGAGCTGTTCCAACTTCTCCGCGTTCTCAAGGCTTGAGTTTGTCAGGCTCCTGAACGTGAATAAGAAATCTTTTGTAAACGCGTATATCCCGATATGTTTGTAGTATGTCGGAACCTTTCCGGCGCCTTCAACCGCATGAGCCCTGTCATAAGGTATCGTGCTCCTTGAAAAATATAGCGCGTAGCCGTTCCTGTCCACAACAACCTTGACCACGTTCGTATTTGTTATCTCCAGAGGATCTTCTATCTTCTTTATAATCGTCGCCATCTGGGCTGTCTTTTCCGAAGAGAGCGCCATCACAAGGTTGTCTATCATGATAGCCTGGACGAGCGGCTCGTCGCCCTGAATATTGACAACTATCTTTACATCGAGCGGATTGACCACCTCCGCGAGCCGGTCTGTGCCGGAGGGCTGATCAGGCGAGGTGAATATGGCCTTGCCGCCGAACCCTTCAACGACCTTTATTATCCTCTCGTTGTCAGCGGCCACTATCAGGTCATCGAGGGTCCTGGCCTTCTTCGCGTTCTCCCACACATGCTGGATTATCGGTTTGCCGCAGAGGTCTGCCAGGACCTTGCCTTCAAACCTCGTCGAGCCCCATCTTGCCGGTATCACCCCTATAGCGTTCATCTTTCATCTCTCCTTGGATTTAAATTTATTTATCTCCAGCTGAATCTTTTCAATCAACTCTTCCGGCGCAACAGTCGCTGTCCCCACCTTTCCTACAACAATGCCTGCGGCGCAGTTCGCTATATGCGCCGCCTGTATCGGATCAGCGCCTGATATCAGGCTTAAGGTGTACACGGCGATCACCGTGTCGCCCGCGCCTGAGACATCGAAGACCTCTTGCGCAATCGTCTGTATATGTTTAGGCCTTGCGCCCCTCTTGAATACGCACATCCCGCTCTCTCCCAGCGTGACCAGCGCGATCCCGCATCCTATGCGATCGAGTATCCTCTGGCCGGCCTTGAATAAGGAACTTTCGTCTCTTATCTCCAGGCCTGATGCCTTCTGCGCCTCCTGCGTGTTCGGCGTTATGAGGCTCACGCCTCTATAATATGAGAAGTGCTCTTCCTTCGGGTCGACAGCCACCACCTTCTTCATCCTCTTTGCCAGCGGAACGACAGATTTGAGGAGGCGCGGCGTTATGACGCCTTTGCCGTAATCCTCGATTATCACAGCGTCTGAGTCTTTTATCAGATCCCTTATGCAGCCGGCCATCTTAAGGATGATCTCCTCCTTAAGCGGCTCCACTGTCTCTTTATCTATGCGCACGACCTGCTGGTGGTGCGCGACGACTCTTGTCTTCAGCGTGGTCTGACGGTTCGCGTCCATTATGATAGCGGATGTATCTATGCCTTTCGATTCTATCTCCCCCTTCAGGATAGCGCCGTGCTCGTCATCGCCTATGGTTCCCGCGAGATATGCCTTCCCTCCGAGAGAGACGATGTTATTCGCCACATTGCATGCCCCGCCCGGCATGAAACTCTCGCTCTTGGCCCACACGACAGGCACAGGCGCCTCAGGCGATATCCTGGAGACTGTCCCCCATATGAATTCATCAAGTATGAGATCGCCTATAACGAGTATCTTCGCGTGGTTGAAGTTGGAGACGATATTTTTAAGTTTTGCGAAGCTTTGTCTGTGCATGTTATCTCCGTGTCAGGGACAGCCCCTACCCCTCGACTATCGCCCGATAAAGCAGGGGTATCATTATCTCGTGGTGCCCGATTATATTATAACCCCTTCCGCCTTTTGATGTCGGCCTCGTCAGGATATTCTGGTGCGGCCTGTAATGCGCTATCATGTCGAAATTGGCGGTGGTAAAATGGTCTAATATATGTCCGAGGTTGCGCGCCACTGTGACCGCCTTCAGAAATACCTCCGGCAGTATAACGGCTGATCCGAAGTTCATGGCCACGCCTTGCTCCAGGCATGATACGCTGTATATGAAATTCCTGAAGTCGAGCAGAGACCCCTCTCCAACAGCCTCGCCGTTGCATGAAGGGTGCTGGTGTATTATGTCAGTCCCTATGGCTACGTGGACCGTGACAGGCAGGCCCAGCTCATGGCCTGCGGCGAGGATGCTCATGTCCTTGTGTCTCAGTTTCGCCCTGATTATCTTCTCTCCGAGAGATTCGCCGATGCCCCTGCCTTTTTTAAATCCGGAGTTTATAGCCTCGTTTATGAATGTGGCGGTCTCCCTCGCCATTCCAAAGGAGCCGTCCAATATCCCCTCGCCTACGTCCTCGCTCGTCCTGCCTATCATGGCCGTCTCTGTATCGTGGATTATGCCGGCGCCGTTCAATGCTACTGCCTTGACTACACCTCTTCTCATAAGATCTATAATCAGCGGAGATAGGCCGCATTTTATGACGTGGGCGCCCATCATAACGATCACCATTTTATCGGACTGATAGGCCCTTATGACTGCCTCGACTATAGTCTTGAGGCTGCTTGCGGCCAGCACATTCGGCAGAGAATCATAGAATCGCCTGAACGACTCTCCCCTTTTGGCCTTCCCGGCGAAGTCTTTTATCGTCACCTTGCACTTCCTCTTATCCAGAGGGATGGTCTTTATTTTTGATATATCTATCCGTCTTCTCATAACAAATCTGTTATTTTAACACAGTTTTTCGCTTCGCGTCAATAACTTTGAGGCTGCCTCCAATACCTCCTCTTTGGTCGTAGCGGCCAGGCATTCAAAATCCCTGTCGCAATCATGAGCCAGGCATTTTTCACAGCCGATGTATTTTTGCAGGATTACATCGTCACCCCCTATAGGCCCCCACCTCGCTGAGGACAGACCGCTGTCGGCCCTGCCGAATATCACCACGACAGGCGCGCCAACAGCGCATGCGATATGGACAGGCCCGGAGTCATTCGATATCAGGAGCCGGGAACGTTTGAATATGCTGGCCAGATCGCTTATGGACGCCTCACCGGACAGATTAAGGTGTTTGGCGCTTATCATCCTTGAGACGCGGTCGCCGAACTCTTTGTCATCCTTGCCCGCTATTATAATGATTTTAACCCCATACCGCTCGATCAGCCTGTCCGCGACCCACGCGAACCCATCCTGGGACCATCGCTTTGAAGGGCAGCTCGCCCACGGATGTATAACCACTGCCCTGACGTAATCGTTTATACCCGCCGACTTGAAGAGCGCTTCTATCCTGACCTCGCTTGCGCCTTTAATGGGCATGCAGAGCTCCCGCGAGGACGGCTCTATACCTATATATCGCAGCAGGCCGAGGTTGTAATCTACCTCGTGCCTCAGGCCTAACTGCTTGGTATGCGGCACAGCCCTGGTCAGGAGAAAACCCAACTTTCTATTATAGCCAACTCTTTGCGGTATTCCCGCCAGATACGCGATTGCGTGCGATCTATTGGACGGGTGGAGTATGACCGCGATGTCAAAATTATTCTTCCGCAGCCGTAGGATAAACCCAAGCGTAGCCAGGGCGCTTTTGCACTTTTTATCTTTGTCATATAATATGACCTCGTCGATATACGGGTTCCCGTCCACCACGTCATTGGCATACGGCCTCACCATAGCCGCTATATAGCCCTGCGGATACGCCTCCCGCAGCGCCTTAAATACGGGCGTCGATAGAATCACATCCCCAATCCTATCCAGCCTGATCACCAGAATCTTCTTCATGATTTTAATATTTTCGATGCCGCTTCAAATGCCTCGTCGGGTGTTATGGAGCGCATGCACTCATAATCGTATCTGCATACAGCCGATTCGCAGGGGGCGCACGCCAGGTCTTTACTCAACACTATCCCGAACTTGTCGCCTGGGCCATATCTGGCCGGATCTGTCGGTCCGAATAGAGCCAGCACCTTTGAACCCGCGGCGCGCGCGAGGTGGAGCGGCGCAGAGTCATTTGTTATCACCAATCTTGCCCGTTTCATAAGCGCGGCGAGAGCCACAATGCCGGTCTTATTTACGAGGTTGAACGATCCGGCCTTCATCTTCCCGGCAATCCTCTCTACGACCCCGCCATCCTCTGTCAGGCCTATAAACACTATATCCAGGCCCATCTCGGAGGAGATCCTGTCGCAAAGCCTGGCAAAATGCTCCTCCGGCCACCGTTTCAGATGGCTCTTTGCGCCGGGCGATACGATAATGAAGGGCCGCCTTATCCCCTCTGAACCAAGAAGCCGTTTGACAGACTCTTCATCTTGCTTCGGAATGTGCACATACAGCTCTTCGCATAGCGGCTCTATCCCGAGGCCATTCAGCCTAAAGAGGTGTTCGTCTTTCTTATGGATTCCCTTCTTCGGCGATATCTGGAGCAGGCTCGTCCTGTACCTGGGTCCTATCAGAAGGCCGAAGATCGTGTTGCGCAGGTCTACCACAAGGTCATATTTAAGCCGCCTCAATTTTGAGACGAGCCGCTTCTTATTTATAACGGATATATGCTTGTCATACACAACCACTTTGGATATTGCCGGATCCTTTTCGAATATCTCCCTGCCGTTGGGCCCCACTATCACGTCGAGCCTGGCATCGGGAAACGCGAGTTCAAGCGTCTTGATCACCGGCGTCGTCAATAAGATGTCTCCGACATTGCTCAATGTAATTACTAACATGCGTTTGACTTTTGATTTATCAATCTTCATTTTTTGCTGTCAACTATAAACTATCAACTCTAAACTAACCTCTCCTTCACCTCTTTCAACACGTCCTCCACGCGTATCGCCTCCATGCATCTGTTGACGGCGCAGTTCAGATCGTAACATGGGACCTCGCAGCCTGCGGGATTATGTATAACCTTATACGCGCCCTTGCCGATGGGCCCCGTGATTTCAGGCGATGTCGGCCCAAAGAGCGCTATGACATTAGCGCCCATGGCGCATGCTATGTGCATAGGGCCTGTGTCGTTCGCCACAACGAGCCTGGAGCGCTCAAAGAGCGCCGCAAGCTGTTTCAACGTCGTCTTTCCGCACGCGATGACAGGCGAGCTCTTCATTAGCTTCTTTATATCCTCGGCCAGCCTGATATCCTTCCCGGCTCCGGTTATAACTACCTTCAAGCCGTAATCGCTTATGAGCCTGTCCGCGAGGCCGGCAAAATTCTCCTTTGGCCAGCGTTTGGGAGCCCAGTTGCCTCCCGGATTAATAGCAGCGAAGCCGTCTTCGGCTTGAATCCCATTCTCGTTTAAAAATCTCCCGGCGTATTCCCTGTCAGCCTCGCCAACGAAGAATTCATAGGCCTTATCGTCTCCGGCTATGCCGGCTGTCCTGGCTATATTCAGGAAATATCCAACCTTGTGTATCGGCTCTAACGGCTCCTCCACCACGTCGGTAAGGAGAAAGCGTCTGTTTTTAGTCGCGTAGCCGATCCTCCTCTTCGCCCCGCTCAAAACCGCGATCAACGCCTTTGTAAATGAGCGGTGCAGGAGAAAGGCGGCGTCAAAGCGCTTCTTTCTTAACGTCAGGATAAGCCTGATCTTGCCGATGAGGCTTCGGTGGACGCCCTCCTCATCATATATAATGATTTCATCTATCCGCGGATTCCCCTCGAGCACCTCCCTGCAGCGCGGGTGCAGAAGGCACGCGATATAACTCCGCGGATATGCCTGTCTGAGGCTGCGTATAAACGGCGTAGAGAACAGCGCATCGCCTACCCAATTGACGTTCACTATCAGGATTTTTTCTTCCATATCACCCGCGTTAAATCTTCGTGTTTACCCGGCAATGTCCTGAAAAACGTGTGATAACCGGATGTCTTGATCCAGAATACGAATAGGCTGCCGGCGGTCGGAGATATCCTGACCCTCTTTATCTCGAAGACGTCATAGTTGGGGCGAAGCCTCGTCGCCTTAGTCGCGAACGCCGCCTTGTATCCGAGCCTTTTCGCGGCGGCCTTGACGCGTTCGTCATACCGGCCCATGGGGTAGCATAGGAACCTCACCTCTTTGCCCAGAATCTTCTCCAGCGTCCGCTTCGCGTCAAAGAGCTCTTCCTCCACAGCCGCGTCATCAAGATAGGTGAGCATCTTATGCGATTTCGTGTGGCTTTCTATGTCTACCAACCCGGACCCGTCCAACTCCTTTATCTGGCCCCAATCCATGAATCCCTCTTTCCCGACAAGGCCTGTTATGACGAAAATAGTGGCCGGGATATTATATTTCTTAAATATAGGGTAGGCGTATTTAAAATTATCCTCGTAGCCGTCGTCAATGGTTATCGCGAGAGTCTTTGCCGGCGGCCTCTTCTTTTGGCTGATATACCCAACCGCCTTTTCAAGCGGAATGACATTATAATGCCTATCGCGCAGAAACTTCATCTGGGCCTCAAATACCTCCGGCGAGACCACCATCTTGTTCTTCTTATCCTGCGTGTAATCTATCGAATGGTACATGAGGATGGGAAGGCGGTAAATAGAATTTAGGAATATAATGAAGGCGGCAGCCGCGAGAGTTACAGACATAACCGCGATAAAGAGAGCCTTTTTATTGATTCGCATGCGCATTCAGCACCTCGTTGTATAAATTTAATGTGCGATCGGTCATGGTCTCCAAAGAGAATCGGCTGACCGCGGTCTCCCGCGCCTTCGCGCCAAGACGCGTCCGCAAACCAACATCCACCACAAGCCTGAAAATGGAATCCGCGAGCGCCCTGACATCGCCGACTTTGACCAGTATCCCATTCTCGCCGTTTTTTATAATATCGGATATCCCGCCTATATCTGAGGCCACGCATGCCTTCCCCGCGGCCATCGCCTCAAGAAGCGCCAGGCCAAGGCCCTCTTTGATAGACGGGAATACGAAGACATCCATCATAGCGAGATATTTGGCTGTGTCCAGATCGGATTTGAAGAAATGGACGCGGCCGCCCACTTTAAATCCCTTCGCGAGTTTTTTAAGATTATCCTCTTCCGGCCCATCCCCTACTATTATAGCCCTTACATCCACCTCTCGACATGACAGGTTCGCGATCGCCTCTATCAAAAATCTATGTCCCTTAACCGGCGAGAGCCTGCCGATTGTTCCTATGACGAGGCCGTCTCTTTCATCTTCAGGAGAGCGCTCTTTTGAAAACTTGTCCAGCTCTACTCCGTTATGGATAAGCTCTATCCTGCGCGGATCCACCATGAAATCATTTATAAGACTCTCCCTGACCGGTCCGCTTATAGCGATCACCTTATCTCCCCAGCAGCCGAATAGCATCCTCCCGAGCCTCCTCCTGAAGAACCCGTGGCATGTCACAATATACGGCACATGCGCCAGTCTCGAGGCGATCGCGGCGGCGACCTGCGTCACCCTCGTATGCGCGTGTATGATATCCGCGCCTTCTTCTCTGGCAATCTCCGACAACCGGAAGGCCCCTGACAGGACTTTTGGGCTTAGCTCCGACTTTGTCCTGAAATCCACCTTTATAAATTTTATGCCGCTCTTGGCGAATTCCGGTTCCAGGGCCCCTCCGCTGGAGGCAACGCAGGACGCCCAGCCTCTCGCGGCAAACGCCCGGCCGAGCGCGAGGATGTAGTTCGCGATCCCGCCTATGTTAAGATGGTTGGCCGCAAACAATATCTTCATTTTTTGAGCACCTTCTCGACAGCGTCTAATACCTCGTCCACGCCGATCTTCTTCATGCATTTGAAGTTCACAAGGCAGTGCGGGCTGTAGCAGGGGGCGCAGTCCAATCCCTTGACGATAGCGACAGACTTCCCCGAAGGGACGAAGTGCCTCTTCGGGTCTGTCGGCCCGAATAGCCCGATCACCGGCGTGCCCATGGCAGAGGCCATGTGCATGGGCGCTGAATCAGGCGTGACAAAGACGCTTAAATATTTCATAAGGGCTGCCAGGCCCAGTATGCTTGTCTTGCCGCACGCAAGAATAGGCTTTGACTTTGTCCGTTTCAGGAGGCTGCCTGCCGCGACAATATCATCCTTAGTCCCTGTCACAACGGTCCTTATGTTCCGAATGGCAAGCCTGTCGCATAACTGCGCGATATAATCTATCGGCCAGTTCTTGGTGAGCCACTTCGCGCTTGCCCTCAAGTGTATCCCGACAATAGGCTGGCCTGGCTTGGCCCAATTCGATTTCAGGAAATCCCGCGCCCACCTGTCGTCATCTTCCGAAGGGAACAGCTCCAGGGCCTTTTTGATCCCGCTTATGCCCATTTCTTTAAGCGTCCTCGCCTGGTGTTCGATCGGGTCTATGGGGATATTGTCATCCCTCACCTTTTTATTCAGGAAGAAGCTCCATTTTTTATTGTCGTAGCCGTATCGCAGATTCGCGAGGCTCAAGAACGCGAGGAGGTGGCTCGTCTTGTTATTCTGCAGGTCCACAACCATATCCAGGTTCTCCTTGCGCAAAATTGCCCCAAGCCTCCAGATCCCGGATAGACTCTTGTCTTTGCCTTTAAAGTCGCAGACTATCCTGTCATCTATGTAAGGGCAGTTATTGAACACGTCCCTGGCGGCCAATCCCACCAGCACCTTTATGCTCGCTTCCTTGTTGAGTCCCCCGCGTAACGCGGGGGACGAAATCCTGCCAGCGTTGTGCCATTCATCCCCGGGCATGCCCGGGGCTCTCTGGCACGAGGGGTAGGCGCTGCGCAGGGCCGCAAGCGACGGCATGGACAATATGCAGTCTCCGACAGAGCTGATCTTGATAACCAGTATATTCAGCTGACGCATTGCCTCTTCATAAATCTTCACGGTATCGGCTGCCATCCTGTCGAGGGTGAACCGCTCTTCAACGTTCTTCCTGCCGCTACAGGACAACCTTTCGGCGAGGGCCTTGTCCCTGTAAATCCTGAGGACGCCTTGAGACATGTCTTTAGGGTCTTCCGGATTGCAGAGGATCCCGTTTACGCCGTCTTCTATGATATCGACCACGCCGCCCACCCTCGTCGCGACGACAGGGACGCCCGCGGCCTGCGCCTCAATGATAGACCTGCCGAACGCCTCCTGCGTAACTGTGGCCAAGACAAGCGCGTCCATATTTTCGAGGAGGGCGGGGACATTTTCCTGGACTCCTATGAATTCAACCGTCCGCGAAAGACCGAGGCGCCTCGTCAGGAGTTCCAGCTCCTCCAGATACTTCTCTTTGCCCTTGGGGACGCCGCCCGCTATTATAACCTTTAGGTGCGGTATATTTCTGGATAATACGCTCATGGCCTTGAGAAAGTCGGGGTGGCCCTTCAACGGCGTTATCCTGGATACCATGCCGACAGTAAATTCGCCGGAGCGTCTTTCAGTTAGAGGGCGAAATTTGAATCTCGCGAGGTCCACGCCGCGCGGCACAAATCTTATCCTCGTATGCGGGACGCCGAAGTCATGCACCATGTGCCGCGCCATAACGTTGGACGCTACTATGACGAGCCTGCCCCACCCCATCACCTCGCTCGCCGGATGTTTCGAATAGTAGCCGTGGGCTGTTGTCACCAGAGGCCTCTTCGCGGCCTTCGAGGCGAAAAACGCTATCCAGGCCGGGACGCGCGACCGGGCGTGTAAAAGATCGATGTTCTCTTCGCGGATTATGTCGCGGACTTCCCGCGCCATCTTTATGATGTTGAACACGTTCTTCCTGTGGACCGGAAGCGTATAGTGGCGCGCGCCCAGGTTGTCCAGCTCCTTCACAAGTCTTCCGCCGCTGGAGACAACGACCGCCTTGTGGCCGTTCAGGATGAGGTACTTCGCCAGGTCCACCACCCCTGTCTCAACCCCTCCGATATCCAATGACGGTAAAATCTGCAGAATATTCATATTTTTTCTATATAAGCCTCCGCACAGCTTCATAAACAAGCTCCATATCGCGCGGCCCCCGCGGCCCTTCTGGGCGAGACATGGATCCCGCGAGCGCCTGCGCGATCCCGGATGGCCCTACCACTCTCACATAACCCTTGCTGACCAAATTCTCAATCGCTCTATCATGTTTCGTAACAGTCTGTCTTCGCTTCTCCAAGCCGAATGCCACGACTCCCCTTCCCGATGATACTGCCTCTGATACCATCGATATGCTTTCGGCCGAGACTAAAACGATACTGCTCAAATATAATATGCCGGAGGCGGCCTCCTCAATATTATTCTCGTTCGCTATGACAAGCAATTTGCATCGCGGGTTATTGGAAAGCCTCTCTTTCAAAATCCGCTCGGCGTGTTTTGGCGTCCTGCGCGAGGTGGTAGCCAGAATTTCGGCGTCCAGCTCGTCAGCCGCTTTGGATACCTCGTCGATAACTTTATTTATAATCTCCTCTGTCAGGGCGTAATCAGGATTGTCGCCGCCCGCCAGAAGGCCGATTACCCTGTTCTTCGTCAAGGCCAACTTCCCTTTCAGGCGTTCGCCGTCTCCTTTCATCTTATCCTGATCGATCAGATTCGGCGCGATATCTGTAATGACGACATTCCCGCCTTCGCGGACATTGTCATGCCGCGGCACGATCGCGAGTTTAAATTTGCCAAGCGATATATTCCCCGGCTTCATAACAACAATATTCTTCGCGTTATTCTCGATGGATGCCAAAATATTCACAGGCGCGGCGCCCATGCCGCAGGACACGACAAAATCGGCATATAAGCGGATGAGCGAATTATACGAATCCGGCTTCAGGCAGACCTTAAGGCATCCCGTTCGGCCGTGCCAGCGCCAATTCGCCAAGGACGCGCACAATAAGAGCAAAGCCCTGGAGAACCCATTCCTATATTTAATGTCGACTACGGCGATCTCGGTATCTTCAGACCTGGCCCCCTGAGAAGAGCAGCGCGCCTTGCGGATTTCCTTCGCGACCGCGAGCGCCTGATTCAGGTGCCCGGCCTTCCCATCGCTTAAGACGAGCACCCTCCTGAGAGGGGTTGACTTCCACCTCTTATGCAGCCACAGCCACTGGTCAGGGTATCTCCTCACATATGTTTCTAGAACCTTCATATATCGCTGGACAGCCGATTTTGTATCTGAAGAGGCGTCTATATGCTCTTCTACGAATAATCTGTGATAAGGCCCTTTTATCCTGGCGATGAAATTCGGCAGGATGGCTGCGCCGGTCCTTTTAGAAAACTCGAATGCGCCTGGCGCGGTAGATGTGGGCCTTCCGAAGAAGTCAACAAATACGCCGTTCCTGCCCGCGTCCTGGTCAGCCAGGATGCCGACAGTCTCCTTATTATACAGCGCCCGAAGTATAAGTTTAGTGGAGAGGCCTTTCCGCACAACCCTGCATCCCTTCGACTCCCTCAATCTGTTCAGCAGTTCATTGAGGCGCTTCATCTTCTGCTCCCGCGCCAGGACCGTCATGGGGAAACCTACAGTCGCGCCCACTAAGCTGGACAGTTCCCAATCGCCAAAGTGAGCGGTCAAGAGTATAATGCCTCGTTCTTTTTTTGACGCGTTCACAACGCGCTCGAAATTTACGATCTCGACATACCTCTCGACGTATCGCGGCGAGACCTTCGTGAGATTCAATATCTCGACAAACGTCTGCGCTATGTTCTGGTACACCCTTTTAAGGATGCCCCTCAGTTCGCCCGGGGACCTCTCGCCCGCAAAGGCGGCCCGCAGGTTGGCGTAGGCTATGAGGCGGCGTTTCTTGTTGAATACAAAGACAAGCCTCCCCGCCATCCGTCCAAGCCAGAGTGAGGCGCTTATGGGAATGAGTCCGAAGATAAGATTCAAGAGCCTAACTATTATAGAGGCTATTAAGTCGAGCAATGAAGGCCTCCCCGCCTTTTGTTATGGTCATATCCACATGCAATGCCGCCAGTACAGCCCCGGCGTGGATTATCGAATCGAGGCGTTCCAGTTTAACCGCGTCCTTCTCAGTCGTTATAAACCATTCATCCAGCCGGATGTCTTTTACCATGCCCCTGGCGTCGCCTTCGCTGTAATTATGATGGTCGGAGAACCTTTTATGCTTCAGCACCCTGGCCCCCAAACCCTTCACAGTCTCTTCGAAGTAGTCAGGATCGCCGATACTCGAGGCGAGATGGACGCCGCGGCCTTTCAGCATCTCCAGATTGAGGTGTATTCCGGTCCTGATCTCCCATAGGCCGGACGGCCTGTGTTCGGCCTCAACGAAGACGATATCCTCTTTAAACGCCCTTATCCGGCTCATAACTTCAGCCCTATCGACCAGGCTCTTATCTGTCTTGGTCAGGACCACCACATCGGCCCTCTCTATGCTGGAGACAGGCTCTCTCAATATCCCGCGGGGAAAGAGTTGATTGCCGCCGAACGGATTTCTCGTATCTATGAGGACTATGTCCAGATCTCTTGACAGGCTCCATCGCTGGAATCCGTCATCCAAAAGGATCGTATCCGCTTTTTTAGAGGCTATTGCCATATGCGCGCTTTTCAACCTGTTCCTGCCCACGAATAGAGGTATGTTGTCCGGCCGAAGCGCGTCCAGCAGCATCGCCTGTTCGTCAAGGCCATAGCCCCGGATCAATACAGCCGGATTTCTGTTCATCGCGTTCTTCAGGAGCTTCGCCAGCATGATAGTAAACGGCGTCTTGCCGGTTCCGCCCAATGTGAGGTTTCCGACGCTTATCACCTTCGCGCCAACACTGTGCGTTTTGAATATGTTCGAGCGGTACAGCGCCTTTTGCTTAAATATGATAAACGCATAGATAATCGACGCAAGCCATAAAACGGCCGCGGCCGCCTTCGCGATCAAAGACCTGTTTTTATCCAGCATTATCGAATGTATATATTCCCGCATGTGTAAAAGTAAAAGGGTAAAAGGGGACGTCCCACAAGAGGGCACCCTGCAGCACAGATTCTATGAAAATTTTCATGGTTTTTTTATCGATTTTATCGATTTTTATTTTTGAGCTGCTATATTGCGAATCACGGCTAAGGTCTTTTTTGTCGCGCCGGAATTCGCCTCGATGAGCCTCTTCGCGTTATTACCGAGAGCCTCGCGCTCCTTTAGGTTCGTCAAAAGTCTTTCAAAGACCTCTAACAGCTCCTGGGGGTTCTTTACCTGCGCCGCCGCGTTATTTTTTAGAAACGCCTCGGACATGTCCCTGAAGTTGAACATATGAGGTCCGAATACTATGGGCCTCGCGTGCATGGCTGGCTCGACGAGGTTGTGGCCGCCTTTTTTGATAAGACTGCCTCCTACAAATACAATGGCCGCGGCGGCGTATATGTCCTTCAACCGGCCTACAGTGTCCAGAATCAGGACCGCATTGCCTTCCGCTCCGGCTGGCATCCTCGCGAGCCGGGAGACCCTCATGGTCTTGAAGCCGTATTTATGGGCCGCTATCTCCGCTGACCTTGCGCGCTCGACATGCCTGGGCGCTATCAACAGCCGCAGGTTTTTACGCTTACGCGATAAGGCCTTATATACCTTCAATATCGCGGCCTCCTCGCCGTGATGCGTGCTTCCGGCTATTATCAGGTCTTCGTCCGGCCCTATCCCCAAATCCTTCCTGTCCACGTCGACTTTGTTCATCGGGATATCAAACTTCAGATTCCCTGTCACTGTAATCTTCCCGGGGTTCGCGCCAATCGCCTCGATCCTCCTGGCGTCGGTTTCAGACTGCATGCAGAACGCGCTTATCCGCGCCAATATCGGCCTCATGAAGGGCGATGCGGCCATGTAGGCCCCAAGAGACCTGTCGGAAATCCTGCCGTTTAAAAGGATAATGGGCGCATTCGCTTTCGAAAGAGATAATATGAGGTTTGGCCAGAGCTCTGTCTCCATCATGCAGAATATGTTGGGCTTGACGAGGCGCGCAACCCGGCTTGTTATCAAACTAAAGTCGAGCGGCGAATAGATGATGGTCGCGATATTGGAAAACAGGTACTTGGCGAGGTGATGGCCCGCCCTTGTTGTCGTGGAGATTACCATGTTATAGGAATGAAATTCCTTCCTGAATCCATCGATAACCGGCTTCGCGGCGGAAACCTCGCCGACACTGACCGCGTGGACCCATATAGTCCTTTGATATACGCTGAAGCCCTCAAGCCTTTCGCATGAGAATATCCCGAAGCGCTCTAAAAAATATCTATGGAGCCGCCCTCTGAATAGAAGCGCCGGAAGGTAAAAGATCGCGTAGATGGAAAATATTATGTTGTAAAAAATTTTCATTTTGAGTTACGCCCGTGGATGCGCCTTGTCGTAAACCGATTTAAGCCGGTCCGCGGTGACGTGCGTGTAGATCTGGGTCGTGGAAAGGTTGACGTGGCCGAGGAGTTCCTGGACGCTCCTCAAATCCGCCCCCCGATCCAATAGATGGGTCGCGAAGGAGTGCCTTAGAGAATGCGGCGATACCTTCTGGTCTATACTGCATTTTTTGATATATTTGTCCAGCAGGCGCCTTATGCCTCTGTCGGTAAGCCTCGAGCCGAATCTGTTCAGGAAGACCGCGTCCTCGTCTTTTTTTATTCTGGCGTCGAGATATTGTCGTATAGCGGAGATGGCGGAGTCGCCTATGGGCACCATCCTCTCCTTTCTACCCTTGCCGCGCACCTTCACAACGCCGCTTATAAAATCCACACTGCCGTAATCCAACCCCACAAGCTCGCTCACCCTTATCCCGGTGGAATACAATGTCTCCAATATCGCCCTGTCCCTTAAGCCTTCCTCGCTGTCAGCCGCGGGCGAGCCGAGAAGCCTAAGGATTTTATTGACATCCAGAAATACCGGCAGGTATTTATCGAGCTTCGGCGTCGAGACAGCCGCTATGGGATTGGCCTTCAGATAGCCTTCTCTTGTAAGAAACCTGAAGAAAGTCCTTAACGCGGAGAGTTGTCTGGCCATTGTGCGCTTGGATAAATTTCTTGAACGGGCCTGGGCGAGAAACCTTCTTATGGCCAGATGGTCAACCTTGGCTATGTCTCCTTCGCCTAAAAAAGAGCGGAAGTCCCGCAGATCGCGCGAATAGCTGGTAATAGTATGGTCCGCGGCGTTCTTCTCGATCTTCAGATAGTTTATGAATTTATCAATGTAGCGCTGCATAGCTATTCCCCTCACCCTTCCCTCTCCCCTTTGGGGAGCCGTAGGGCAGACTTAAGTCTGCCCTACGGTCATGGGGAGAGGGTAGGGTGAGGGGTTGTATCCTCCGGCAGTTTCTTCGTTATATACGTGCAGTTCGGGTATTTGGAACAACCGTAGAACGAACCGCGTCTGGACCTGCGCGCGATGAGCTCGCCTGCGCATCCTGGATTCGGGCACTTCACTCCGGTCGTTATGGATTTGGCGTTTTTGCATCTTGGGTAATCCGAACAGCTCAAAAATTTTCCGCGTCTGCCCCACTTTATCACCATAGGCTTGCCGCAGGACTCGCAGGATTCATTTGTCGCCACGGCCTCGCGCTTCACATTCTTCATCTCGGTCTTCGCCTTTTCCACGAGATGCATGAACGGGCTGTAGAAGCTCTTTAAGGCAACCAGGTAATCTATCTCGCCCTCCTCTATACCGTCGAGCTCATCTTCCATCTTCGCTGTGAACTTTTCGTCTATGACCTTATCGAAATGCTTCACCAGGAGGTCTGTCACTATGAATCCAAGCTCTGTGGGTTTCAGATACCCGGACTCTCTCATGCAATAATCTCTGGCGATTATCGTGTGTATGATGGGCGCGTATGTAGAAGGCCGGCCTATCCCTTTCTCTTCCAATGCCTTTACCAGCGACGCGTCAGAGTATCTCGGAGGCGGTTTTGTGAAGTGCTGGCTCGGGATAAGGCTTAAGAGATTCAGTTTCTCGCCAACCTTCAACACGGGCATTTTGTTTTTTGATTTTTCGCCCTCCTCGAGTTCCACTTCCCCATAGACCGCCATGAAGCCGTCAAAGATTACCTTTGTGTCCGAGGTCTTGAAGATAAACCGGCCGGCCTTTATGTCCACGCTTGTAACCGCGTAGAGGGCCTGCGCCATCTGGCTGGAGAGGAACCTGTTCCATATGAGTTCGTAGAGTTTTAGCTGGTCCGGCGTCAGGAAGGACTTGACCTTTTCAGGCGGCCTGAGCGGCAGGGCCGGCCTGATCGCCTCATGGGCGTCCTGAGCCCCCTTTTTCGATTTATAGAAATTCGGGGTTTCGGGGTAATATTTTTTGCCGTATCTATCCAATATATATGTCCTCGCCGCGGTCTGGGCGTCCTTTGATATCCTGACAGAGTCTGTCCGCATATAGGTAATAAGGCCGACTGCGCCTTCTTTACCGAGTTCAACCCCTTCGTAGAGCGTCTGCGCGACATGCATCGTCTTATTGACGGGAAAACGCAGCCTGTTGAACGCCTCCTGCTGCATCTTGCTTGTGGTAAACGGCGGAAACGGGTTTTTCTTCTTCTTAAACTCCTTGATATCACTTACTATGAAGTCCTGCCGCTTCAGCTCCTCTACAATCGTGTCGACTTCTTCTTTGGTATTTATCTCCGCCTTCTTATCCTCGAACTTATCAAGCTTGGCCTTGAAGCTGTCGATGGCGGAATCTGGGGGACGTTTCAGGTCAGCGATTACCTCCCAATACTCTTTCGGGATGAATTTTTGTATTTCGCGTTCCCGGTCTACCACAAGCCGCACGGCCACAGACTGGACCCTGCCTGCGCTCAAGCCCCGACTGACCTTCCTCCAGAGGAGCGGGCTTAAGCTGTATCCCACTATTCTGTCTAAGATGCGCCTTGCCTGCTGGGCGTTGACTAATTTCATATCTATGTCGCGTGGGTGCTTGAACGCCTCGAGGACAGCGGCCTGGGTTATCTCGTCGAATGTCACCCTGAAAAATTTCTTCTTCTTGTCCTTCAGGGCATCTCTGATGTGCCATGCTATCGCCTCTCCCTCCCTGTCCGGGTCAGGGGCTAGATATATGGCGGCCTTGTCTTTGGAGGCCTTCTTCAGGACATCGAGATATTTCTTTCTGTCGGTTATAACTATATATTCGGCTTTAAAATTATGTTCAACATCTATGCCCATCCTATTTTTCGGCAGGTCTATGATATGGCCCATGCTCGATACCACCTCATAGTTCTTCCCGAGAAATTTATTTATCGTCTTCGCCTTTGCCGGCGACTCAACTATAACCAGATTCTTCGCCATTAACTCAAATCTCCTTTCAAAACGTAGTTTTCCCCTGGTAGACGCCTGATCAACTTCTTAAGTTCCAGTTTTAACAAAACGTCCCTGGCCTCTTGAGGCGATAGGCTGGTCTTTTCTAAAACTTCATCTATCGTGATCGAATCATCCGACATCGCCTTGTAGACCTTCCTCTCTTTTTCGGTGAGCGAATTATAGATATAGGCTCTCGTCTTCTTCGCGATTGAATCGTCCAACTTTTCTTTATTCTCGCCTGATACTGGCCTGATTTCAGCCATATGCAGCTCCTCGAGTATGTCGTCAACAGACTGAACCAGCCTCGCGCCGTCTTTTATAAGTTCGTTCGCCCCGGCGCTCGTATGCGACGATATCTTCCCGGGGACGGCGAATACCTCCCTGCCCTGTTCAAGAGCGAAATTCGCCGTTATGAGCGCCCCGGAATTTTTTGCCGCCTCAACTACGACAACACCCAAAGCCAGCCCGCTTATTATGCGGTTGCGCCGGGGAAAATTGGCAGGAAGCGGCGGCGCGTCATCCTCGAATTCAGTCACAACAGCGCCGGCCTTTGCGATATCTTCGTATAATCTTTTATTTTCAGGCGGGTATATCTCATTATGCCCGCTGCCCATCACAGCAATGGTCCTGCCGTTGGCCTTAAGCGCCCCTCTGTGCGCGGCTGAATCTATGCCCCTCGCCATTCCGCTCACTACAGTTACGCCTCGGCAGGCAAGCTCATACGCCAGGTCCTCGCATGCCTCCAACCCGTATATCGATGCCCGCCTCGAGCCCACAAGCGCCACTGCCATCTTATCATCAGCCTCCAGCGCGCCGTTCACATATAAGGCCTTCGGCGGATCGTATATATTCTTCAAATTCTCCGGGTATTCTCTGTCATTTACAGTAACTTTTCGAATCATCATGTATTAGAGACGCTTTCCAATCCAATCGGGACAGTGTCTCCACCTCAAGCTGGACAGTGTCTTTTCCTAATAATCTCAGCCGCAACGTCAGAAACTGACAGTTTGCTTGTGTCAATCTGATAATCCGCTTTTGCGTAAAACGATGCGCGCGCCTTCAGCAGTTCCTCTATTTTCGCCTTTGGATCTTTCACATTCAGGAGAGGCCTGGTCTTCAGCCGCCTTGTCCTCGCCAATATACTGTCCGGGCTCGCCGTAAGACAGACGAGTATCCCGTTTTTCTTAAGCGCCGCGACATTCTCGTCTCTTATAACTATCCCGCCGCCTGCATCGATGACAACGTCGGACATGGCAGAGGCTTCTTTCGCAACCTGCGTTTCAATATCCCTAAAATACGGCTCGCCTTTCTTCGCGAATATGTCGCTTATCGGCATGCCCTCCCGCGCTTCAATAAGCTCATCGGTAGAGACATATTTAAACTTGAGGGCCTTCGAAAGCGCCTTCGCGACAGCCGTCTTGCCTGTCCCCATAAATCCGACGAGGACGATGTTTTTCATTTAGAAAGCCTTGACCTGCTTTATATATCCGTCGTAATTTCGCCTGACCTCGCGGATAGAATCGCCGCCGAATTTCTCAAGAAACGCGCTGGCCAGCTCAAGCGCGACCACGCCTTCAGCCACAATGCCGCAGGCCGGGACAGCGCAAGTATCGGACCGCTCAACAGCCGCCTTCACGGCCTTTTTGGTATTTATGTTGACGCTCGCAAGCGGCTTCTTAAGCGTCGCGATAGGCTTCATCACAGCGCGTATTACAATTTCTTCGCCATTTGACATGCCGCCTTCTATGCCTCCGGCTGAATTCGTCTTTCTGTAGAAACCTTTCTTTCTGTCGTAGAATATCTCATCATGGACAGCTGATCCTCTCTTGGAGGCATAGAGAAACCCGATCCCAAAGCTCACACCCTTAACAGCCTGAATGGACATAACGGCCTTCGCCAGAATGCCGTCCAGCCGCCTGTCCCACTGGGAGTAGCTTCCAAGTCCCGCGGGAACGCCTTTTGCGACAACCTCGAATATTCCTCCGAGCGTGTCGCCTGACCTGGCGGCATCCGCTATCTCGCGCTCCATAAGCGCCTTCGCCTTGATGCCGCCGATCATAATAACGCGGCTTGTTACTCCAATCCCAAATTCCCCGAGCAGGGTCTTCGCGATTGCGCCGACAGCAACCCTTGAGGCTGTGTCGCGGGCGCTCGCGCGCTCAAGCACATTCCTGATGTCGTGATGGTCGTACTTCAGGGCGCCTGATAGATCCGCATGGGCCGGTCTCGGTTCCAGAATGACGCCGAGCCTGTCGCCAGAACAGTCTACATTCTTTATCAACAGTGTTATCGGGCTCCCAATAGTATAGGAATGCCTGGCGCCTGAGAGAATCTCGACAGAGTCCTTCTCTATCGCCATCCTCCTGCCTCTTCCAAAACCTATCTTGCGCCTGGCCAACTCCTTATCTATAGCCCGCTTCTCCAATTTCAAACCAGCGGGCATGCCATCCAGTATGGCGACCAGACACTTTCCATGCGATTCACCGCCTGTCATATATCTCAGCATTGCAGCCTCCCATGTTTATAACAATCCTGAAAATAACAATCGCAATACCGCGTCTCCGAAGAAGAGCGCTATTAACGCGCCAAGCGAAAGATACGGACCGTACGGAATCACCTCTTGGCCTGTCCTGATCTTCAATGTTATCCCGACTATCGCGCCGAAGAAAGGGGCGATGAAAAATGTCAAGATGACGAGCTTCCATCCTAAAAACGCGCCTATCATCGCCATGAGCTTCACATCGCCGCCGCCCATCGCCTCTTTCTTGAAGGCCGCCTTGCCTAAAACTCCGGCCAGATATATGATGGCTCCTCCGGTGAGCGCCCCGATCAATGAACCTAAAAATGTCAGGCCTGTGAAAAGGCTTGACATAACGCCGGCGCAAATCCCGCCGATAGAGACCTGATCGGGTATCTCCTGATGTTCAAAGTCCGCAAACGTCGCGATTATTAAGAGCGACGCAAAGACGAGATTAGCAAAAAACTTCGCTGAAAGTCCAAAATACAGATACAAAATCAGAAAAAGAGCCGCTGTCAGGACCTCAACTATAAAATACCTGATGCGGATTCTCGTCTTGCAGAACCTGCACCTGGCGCCGAGCAGCAAAAAACTAAAAATAGGTATATTGTCATACCAGGGTATGGCCTTGCCGCAACCAGGACAGCGCGACGACGGCCTTATTATGGATTCGCCCCTTGGCAGCCGATGGATGCATACATTCAGGAAACTTCCTACGATGGAGCCTGCAATAAATACTATGAATTTTGTCATCGTAAATTGTCCAGAAGCGCTTTCTTCATAACTTGAATTGGCGCCTTCCCACCCGTCCATATCTCAAAAGCGATAGCGCCCTGACACAGCAACATACCCATGCCCGTCACAGCGTGAAGTTTTTTGGCGTTCGCCTCCTTCACAAGCGCTGTCTTAGATCTGTTGTAGACTAAATCATACACATACAATCCGGGCCGCAGCGCCTTGACATCCACAGGAGAAGGATCACCGTCTTTCATGCCAATAGGAGTGGCGTTTATGAATAAGTCTGACTCGTTCAAGACGGCCGCCGAAGTCTTTTTTTCGCATACGCGCAGCTTATCGCTGTTAAAATATTTCTTGTAACGGTCTGCCAACTCCCCGGCCTTCGAGACATCTTCGTCCATAACAAATATCCTCCCAGGTCCCACGCCAAGATACATCACAATCGCCGTGGCGGCCCCGCCCGCGCCCAAGACAAAGACGGTCTTTCCTTCGGGCTCAAGCTTCAGGTCTGTTACCAGCGACCGGTAGAATCCCGCGCCGTCGGTATTATAACCTTTGAGCCGGCCGCCCTCTACGTTGATTGTGTTGACCGCGCCAAGCTTCGCCGCCTCTTTGTCAAGAGAGCCGTTCTTCTCGATGTAACGCCACGCCTCGATCTTATGAGGTATTGTAACGTTTATGCCGGAGATGCCCCCTGCCGCCAGCGTAGACAAAAATTCTACCAGGCCTTTCGGCTCAACATCGAATATCCTGTATTCGGCGTTTATCTTAAGATGCGCGAACGCCGCATTGTGCATCGCGGGCGACAGGGTGTGGCCAATAGGATGGCCGATTATGCCGTATATCTTTTTCATAATAAAAAATAGAAACAGGCTACTTTTTCTGGATATTATGGTATATGGAAAAAGTAGCCTGTCCCCATTTTCCCAATTTTACCTCTTCGCGAGCTTATTCATGGCGTTGAGGTACGCCTTGACGCTCGCCTCTATTATATCGGTAGAAGAACCGCGGCCGCTGACAACCTTCCCACCCGATTCAACCTTGACTGTCACCTCGCCAAGCGCGTCCTTGCCGCCTGTTATGGAGTGGAGCTGATAATCCACGAGCCTGCCTTTCATCCCGGTTATCTTGTCTATTGCCTTATAACACGCGTCAACCGGCCCATCGCCGCCAGAAGAGGCGTTCAAAATTTTCTTCCTGAACCCCAGCGCGACTTCCGCCTGCGGTTTGACCTGACTGCCGGAGGCCACATAGAAACGCTGAAGATGATAGACTTCAGGGACCGCCCTTATCTGGTCTTCGGCTATCGCCTCGATGTCTTCGTCGAATATCGCCTTCTTCTTGTCTGCCAGGGACTTGAACTGCCGAAAGGCCTTCTCCAGCTCGCGGTCATTCAACTCAAATCCAAGTTTTTTAAGCCGCTCCCTGAACGCGTGCCTTCCGGAGTGTTTTCCCAGAACAATCCTGGTATCGCCGAAACCCACATCGGACGGGTCTATGATTTCGTAGGTGACGCGCTTCTTTAAGACGCCGTCCTGGTGTATGCCTGACTCGTGCGAAAAGGCGTTTATTCCCACAATCGCCTTATTCGGCTGGACCGGCATGCCGGTCAATTTCGAGACAAGCCGGCTTGTCCTGTAGAGCTCTTTCGCGTTGATAGAAGTGGACATCCCGGAGAATATGTCGCGCCGCGTCTTGATGGCCATAACCACCTCTTCTAAAGAGGCGTTGCCTGCCCGCTCGCCGAGACCGTTCATGGTGCATTCAATCTGGCCCGCGCCGTTCAAAACAGCCGCGAGCGAATTTGAGACCGCCAGGCCCAGGTCATTATGGCAGTGTACGCTTATTACCGCTTTATCGATATTCGGGACAGACTCTTTTATCCCTTTTATCAACTCTCCGAATTCGAATGGCGCGGCGTAGCCGACAGTATCGGGGATATTCACCGTTCTGGCGCCGGCATCTATGACAGATTCTACCACCCTATACAGGAAATCTTTCTCAGTCCTCGAAGCATCCTCAGGCGAAAATTCCACATCGCCAACCTTATCCCTCGCGTATTTCACGGCCCACACCGCTGTCCTTAGTATTTCGTCTTCGGCTTTCTTCAGCTTATATTTCATATGTATCTTCGAGGTCGCCAGGAATACATGTATGCGCGGCCGCCTGGAATATTTAACGGCCATGCACGCGGCGTCGATATCCTTTTTCAGCGCCCTGGCAAGCCCGCATATGATGGGCCCTTTAACCTCTTCAGCCGTTTTCTTAACGGCCTGAAAGTCTCCCGCGCTGGCTATCGGAAACCCCGCCTCAATGACGTCTACGCCGAGGACAGCGAGCTGCTTCGCTATCTCGAGTTTCTCCATCTTATTGAGGCTCGCCCCCGGCGACTGCTCCCCATCGCGCAGTGTAGTGTCGAATATAATTATTTTATTCATAAGTGCAACCCGTGAGCGGGACACTCTACGTCTTTAGACCAATTGCTAATCATGGTAGGGTGTCCCGATGCTTGTTACAGCCACGGCATCATGCCGCGCAGATTCTCCCCCACCTTCTCGATAGGATGCTCGCACTCCTTCTTCAATATGGAATTGAAATTCGGACGGCCGGCCTCATTCTCCCTGATCCACTCCCTGGCAAATTTTCCGGATTGGATCTCTTTTAGCATCTTCCGCATGACCTTTCTGGTCTTTTCGCTGATAATCTTTTTTCCCCTTGTTACATCGCCGTAACAGGCTGTATTGGAGACCCTGCACCTCATCCCGTTTATCCCGAATTTCTGGATCAGGTCTGTGATCAGCTTCAACTCATGCAGGACTTCAAAATACGCTATCTCAGGCTGATAACCCGCGCTGACGAGCGTATCGAATCCTGCCTTGACGAGCTCTGTCACCCCTCCGCAAAGGACAGCCTGCTCTCCGAACAGGTCGGTCTCCGTCTCTTCTTTGAAGGTCGTCTCTATGACGCCGGCCCTTGTCCCGCCGATCCCTTTCGCGTAAGCCAGCGCGACTTTCAGCGCGCCGCCGCTTGCGTTTTGATAGACGGCAACGAGACACGGGACGCCGCCTCCTTTTTCATACATTGCGCGGACCAGGGCCCCCGGGCCTTTCGGCGCTACCATAAAGACGTCGACCTTCTTCGGCGGCTTTATCTGCTTGAAATGTATATTGAATCCGTGGGAGAAGGCGATCGCCTTGTCCTTCTTCAGATTGGATTTGACGGACTCTTTATAGACCTTTGCCTGGACATGGTCCTGCGTCAATATCTGAATTATGTCCGCTCCCAGGGCCGCTTCGCTTGCGGAGACCGGATTGAAGCCGTCCTTCTTCGCCTGCTCATAGTTCGGCGTGCCGGCCAATTCGCTTACGATCACATCCACTCCTGAATCCTTCAGATTCAGGGCCTGCGCCCTGCCCTGGATCCCGTATCCGATAATCGCTATCTTCCTGCCTTTCAAAACATTCAAATCCGCGTCTTTGTCATAATAAATCTTCGCCATTGCCTCCTCCTATTCATTTACCTCCGGCTTTCCCGGCGTCTTCATCTCTTTATCATCGATACCCATCGCGATCCTGCCTGTGCGCACAACCTCAAGTATGCCGAAAGGCCTCAACAGCTCAAGGAGCGAGATTATCTTCCCGGCATCGCCTGTCATCTCTATGGCAAGCGACTTCTCGCCGGTGTTAACAACCTCCGCGCCGCATGAATCCACAGCCTCTGTTACCTCTTTTTTAGTCTTGGCGTTCACAGCCACCTTGATGAGCATGAGCTCCTTCTCCAGATATTTCTTATCCGTGAAGTCGCTCACCTTTATGACGTCTATCAGCTTATTCAACTGCTTCTTGATCTGATCGAGCGTCCTCTCGTCACCGTCGGTAACTATAGTCATCCGGGAGACAGCCGCGTCCTCTGTCTCGCCGACAGCGAGCGATTCGATATTGAACCCCCGCGCGCTGAACAGCCCCGCGATCCTCGCGAGCACCCCGAATTTATTCTCAACTAGAACTGATATGGTATGCTTCACGTTACGCCATGCCCCCAATCATCCGGTTGATCGCTTCGCCTGCCGGAACCATCGGAAAAACGTTCTCCTCCTTCTCAACTCGAAAATCTATGAATGTCGGCCTGTCTGTAATCTCAAGCGACCGCTCGATAGCGGGCCGCGCGTCCTCGGGTCTGACAACCCTCATCCCAACCGCGCCGTAGCTTTCCGCGAGCTTCACAAAATCCGGCTGGCCATCCTCAAGGCACGTATACGAATATCTCTTTTTATAAAATAGCTCCTGCCACTGCCTCACCATTCCGAGGTAGCAGTTGTTTAAGATAGCGACCTTGACCGGCAGTTTATTATAGACCGCTGTCGCGAGTTCCTGTATATTCATCTGGATGGAGCCGTCTCCGGCAATATCGAAAACAACCGCATCGGGTCTTCCCATCTGCGCGCCTATCGCAGCCGGAAAGCCGAAACCCATGGTCCCGAGCCCGCCGCTTGAGATCATCGTGCGCGGCTTTGTGAATTTGTAGAACATCGCCGCCCACATCTGATTCTGGCCGACCTCTGTGCAGATGATGGCCTCGCCCTTCGTGATATTCGAGATTTCCTCAACGACATACTGCGGCCTTAGCTTGCCGTCGCTATTCTCATATTTGAGCGGATATTTCTTCTTCATCTCGTCTATCTTCGCGAGCCAGGCGTCTGTGTCCGGTTTTTTCGTATATTTCAAAAGCCCTTTCAATATATGCTTCGCGTCGCCGACTATCGGAATATCCACCTCAACAGTCTTCGAGACGCTCGCCGGGTCGATGTCGATATGAATTATATCGGCATGCGGGGCGAATGCCTCAACCTTGCCGGTGACGCGGTCATCGAATCTGGCGCCGACGGCGATGATCAGATCCGATTCCATTATGGCGTGGTTCGCGTACGCCGTCCCGTGCATGCCCGGCATTCCAAGATGCAGCGGATTGTCGGACGAAAACGCGCCGAGTCCCAACAGCGTGGTAGTGACGGGGATTTTATTCTTTATCGCGAATTCTCTGAGCTCGCCAGACGCGTTGGATGTTATCACGCCCCCGCCGGTGTATAGTATCGGCCTCTTGGCAGAAGAGATCGCCTTTGCCGCCCTCTTTATCTGGCCGGGGTGGCCGGCGTAAGTCGGTTTATATCCTTTTATCTCAACCTTCTCCGGATAATGAAACTCGGTCTCTGCCTGCTGGATATCCACGGGAAAGTCTATCAGGACAGGCCCTGGCCTGCCGGTCCGCGCGATATGAAACGCCTCTTTTATGGTCACAGCCAGATCTTTGACGTCCTTCACCAGATAGTTGTGCTTCGTGATCGGCCTCGTTATGCCTGTTATATCCGCCTCCTGAAACGCGTCATTGCCGATGAGCCGCGTCTTGACCTGGCCTGTTACAGCGACCATTGGGATCGAATCCATGTAGGCGTTCGCGATCCCTGTAACGAGATTCGTCGCGCCTGGCCCGGATGTCGCGAGGCAGACCCCGACCTTTCCGGTCGCCCTCGCGTAACCGTCAGCGGCGTGAGCGGCGCCCTGTTCATGCCTCGTCAGGATGAACTTAATAGGCGCATCGTAGAGCCTGTCGAAGATGGGCAGGACTACCCCGCCGGGGTAGCCGAACATCACCTCGACATCCTCCTTCTTCAATGCCTCAATCAATATCTGCGCGCCGGTCATTTTCATATCGAGCATCGGGACACTCTACAGCCTGCGTTTACACTGATGCTGTAGGGTGTCCCGTTCAGGTTATTCTTTCAATACTGCTCCTTCCGAAGCGGATGATACCATCTTCGCGTAACGCGCCAGATAACCTTCCTTTATGTTCGCATCAGGCGCCTTCCAGCTCGAAAGCCGCCCGGCAATCTCATCCTCGCTCAACTTCACGTTGAGCTTCCTCTCCGGGATATCTATGGTTATCTCATCGTCATCCTGCACAATCGCGATCGGCCCTCCGCAAGCCGCCTCAGGCGAGATATGCCCGATGCACGGCCCTTGAGTCCCGCCGGAGAACCTTCCGTCCGTAATAAGCGCGACGTCATCGGCAAGGCCCATTCCCACGATCGCGGATGTTGGAGACAGCATCTCTCTCATGCCAGGCCCGCCTTTCGGTCCCTCATATCGGATGACGACAACGTGACCCTTCTTTATCTTTCCAGCCATAATAGCCAGCATGGCAGTTTCCTCTGAATCGAAGACCCGCGCCTTGCCTTTAAATTTCAGCGCCTCTTTCGAGACCGCTGTCTGCTTCACAACCGCGCCGTCAGGCGCAAGATTACCTCCCAATATGGCTATGCCGCCTTCCGCATGATAGGCGTTCTTCGAATCCCTGATCACATCCTCATTCAAGATCTGGGCGTCGTTCGCTATCTGGCTTATAAGTTTCCCGCTCGAAGTCATAATGTCATAGAGCGAATTCCTCATCCTCTTCATGACAGCCGGGATTCCGCCGGCCCACTCGAGATCCTCCATGAAATGCTCGCCGCCAGGCAGTATATTGGCTATGTGCGGTGTTTGCCGCGATATCTCATCGAATAGATTTAGCGGCAGGTCTATCCCGGCCTCTTTCGCGATCGCGATCAGATGCATAACCGCATTAGTCGAGCCTCCGAGCGCCATATCGATCTTGATGGCGTTCTCGAACGCCTCGCGCCGCATAATCGTCCGCGGCAGGACATTACGCTTAACTAAGTTGACAATCTTCTCCCCGGAGGCGTAGGCAATCCTGTCCTTCTTTGCCTGCAGCGCGAGCGCTGTCGCGCATCCGGGCAGGCTCATACCCATAGCCTCAGTGACGCAGGCCATCGTGTTTGCGGTATATAAGCCTTGACATGCGCCTGCGCCAGGGCATGCGCACATCTCCAGATTATTCAATTCCTCCTGCGAAATATCTCCTGCCTTGAAACGGCCTACAGCCTCGAACGTATCTTTAACCAGCGACAGGCGTCTGCCCTTCAAATTCCCGGAGAACATCGGCCCTGCCGTGACAACGATGGACGGGACATTCAGCCGCGCGATCGCCATCAACATGCCCGGCGTAATCTTATCGCAGTTCGTGAGCGCGACAAAACCGTCTAACGAATGGGCCTTCATTATAGTTTCTATCATGTCCGCGATCAGCTCGCGCGATGCCAGAGAATATTTCATCCCTGTGTGGCCCATGGCGATTCCGTCGCATATCCCCGGAATTCCAAAGAATAGCGGCACACCCCCGCCTGCCGCAACCCCCCGCTCAATGAACCTCTCCAGCCGTTCCATCCCTATATGGCCCGGGATAAGGTCTGTCCTGGACGTGGCAATCCCTATGAAAGGCTTCGCCATATCCTCTCTAGACAGGCCTGTCGCGTATAAAAGCGACCTCGCCCCTGCCCTCTCAACACCCTTCTTAATCTTATCGCTCCGCATAGTACCTCCCATGATAGGGACTCTACCTTAATGGTATAATCAGAACATTAAGTATAACAAATCCTGTCCAATCTTGTCAAATAAAAAGGGGACGTCCCACAAGTTGGCACCCTGCAGCACAAAAAATTTAAAAATATTTGCAATAATTTCGCTATTTTTTTCGTCTTATATAGTAGAGGGAGGTGGTGTGTATGTCTAGATTTCAAAGGGGAATCTATGATAGCGCTGTTTGTCATATCATTACTAAGGGCAATAACGGGATAGAAGTATTTAAAGATGCTGATGATTTCAGCTGTTACGAGAGGCTTATAAGGAAATATCAAAATAAGCTCGGTTGGCTGCTTCATCACTATGCCCTTATGAAAACACACGTCCACATGATTATAAAGATCATCGTGGCCGCGGAATTCCCTAAGGCAATGCAGGGAATAAACCAATCTTACGCTCACTATTATAGGAAAAAGTATATTTATTCCGGATATCTCTGGCAGGGCAGGTATAAAAGTTTACTGATAGAGGACGACGCGTACCTTTTGGAATGCGGAAGATACGTAGAAAGGAACCCGGTTAGGGCTGGCATAGTCCGCGATCCTGCCGATTATCCTTGGAGCAGCTATAGGTTTTACGCATTTGGGACGCCAAACAGCGTTATCACGCCAAGTCCTGCATATCTAGACTTAGCTTCAACGCCTATGGCCCGACGCAAGTTATACAAAGAGTACGTTTTAGCGGATAGGCCCTATGACAGAATATTGGATAAAGAGCTAAAAAAACTGTCAAAATTTTATTGAGATTTGTGCTGCAGGGTGCCTTGTAGTGGGACGTCCCCTTTTTACAGCGCGGTGAGGGCGGCCTGCGCGGCTCTGTAGGCCTCGCGGATTGTTAAGTCCATATCCATCGGTATTATCTTCGGCAGTATCCTGATGATGCGGCTCTTTAACAACTCCTCAACATCATCCAACCCAAACGGCTTGTTATCCGGATTTAAGGCTATTTGCTTCAGGCACTCGAGAATGGCAGGCTTATCATCAGGATTATATACTATCCTCAACGCGAGGTCGTATAGGCCTATTACCGGTATGTATCTATTCTCAGGCTTCTGGACATTTATAACTGCTACTTTGCCTGCCTCCAGTTCTAACGGCTGGCTGCGCATAGCCTCAACCGTAGCGTCGCCGGCTATTGCAACCACTCCGGCCAATGGTATGCCAGCGCCTTTCAGCCGGCCTATCTCATCTTGTATCTTAGTGAGAAGATCAGGGCCTTGGGCCCGTATATCAATAACCTTGCCTTCAAGATAGCGGTTTATGCCGTCTTTACCGGCCTTCAGCACAGATGAGACATTGACAGGGAAGATGCCGGTATCAAACGCGACTATGACAGCGCCGCGTTCAGTCTCCTTCGCATACAACCCAAGCGACACGAGAAGCTTTTTCAATGCCTCGGTATCAGGCACGGTCGATTGCTCCTTTATCGCTTCAGCAGACAGCCCGTTTGTCGAGTCGCGCGCTGGTCTGCTGCCGTTCGTGGACGAACGGCCCGCGCAATGCTCCTTGGAAAATCTTACTGTCTGCGTAATCATCTCTGAAAAAGACCTGGCATCAGCAGAAGGCCGGCCAGGGACCACCAGATCACTCTCGCCGGAGATGTAGGAGATTATATTCCGTTCATTTGTGCCGCCGCCATAGCCCAGGGCAAGCTGCCTGGCTGTCCCTTCCCCAAAGATGTCTGCCAGAACCCTACGCGCATGCCTAAGCTGGACATTGGCGTAAAATGGGCTGGCAGCCTGTTTTCCTATGGCCCAAACAGGCTCTAAACCAAATAGGATATTGCCGGCCTCTTCTCCTGCCACGCCTTCCATCCCTTCGCGCAGCTGCTTATCGATGAACTTCCATCTCTGGTTTGAATCCGCGATCTCCCTCAAACGCGCATCGAGGGTCTCCCCAAACAGAAACAGCGGGATGAGCCCGGCTTTGAGGGTTGCGCGCAACCGCGCATTGACATCCTGATTCGTCTGCGGCCTGCGGTCCAACGTGAGCGAGCCGCTTCTCATATCTGAATGGCCTATCATGACATGCGTAAAGCCGAGGGCCTTCGCCTCTTCAGCAGTCAGTTCAGGACTGTCTTCTTCGCTTTCAAGCCTTATATTCTGAACACCGAGTTTAACAGGCGAGCCCTTTACGATTTCGACCAGCTCTTTATCATTGGCAAGGTCAGAGGGGACGAATATGACGACCTCGATATTGTCTACCCCTTCGACTGCCCTGGCGCTTGCGACGATATCCTTGAGATGGTTTCGAAGGCCTTCTTGAGTGTGGATACGCCGCTTGAGATTTCCATAAAGGCCGATCTTTCCTGTCTTCCCCCTCGCGCCTCGCTTCCGGACCTTAAAATCCAAGGGCTCAAGACCGCTCAAGACCAGACGCGATAAGAACTCCAGGCTGGCGCCGCCGCCTGTCGAGAGCGTGTATCCCGTATCCTGGACTTTAGCGAGATATTCTTCTCCCCATCTATTCTCCGCCCATCTACTAAATGCCGCGACACCGTCCCCTCCCAATATCACCGCTCTTGTCCCAGGTAACAAATCCACCTCATTATGCACAGCATGCAGGATGAGATCGTTCTCATATCGAAAGGCATCGATCTCCACCACCCCTGCTGTCCCATTGACAATAATCCACATCGCCTGTTTGCACATCTTGACAATTTCATCAACCGTATCCTGATCCACGCTGTAGGCATAGAACTCTGGGGGCAGGCCCTCTTTTCCCATCGGAAACCTCTTTAGCTCGCCGTCTTTTATATGAACGGGTTTTGTCTTGTCGATGGAACGATGCAAGAGGCCCCGGTAACCTTTAGGCAGCACAATCTCCACACCGTTCTCTTCTGCCAGGAGCATGATCTCGAATGCCAGCTGAGTCGACCTCACCGCATCCTGAATATTGTCATCTAAGAATGAGTTGCCGACGCTGTATCCTTTGGCGAGGTAAAAATAGAACGACATCGCGCCGACAACAGCGATCTTGTCAATCATCCTGTTCGATATCAGCTTCCGCATCACCTCTATCTTATCCTCTATCTTCGCGCCGCCAAGAATCGCGACAGATGTCTCCTCCTCTTTGTTGTGGGTAAGAAACTTCTTTAGCCCTTCCAGCTCTTTGCGGATAATCCCTCCTCCGATTACAGGTATGCCGGGACGCTTCGCTCGAAGATAATCTATCAGCGGGCTTATGGAGGCGTGTTTTCCGCGATGGGCTGCTCCGAAGGCGAGGAACACGTAGGCATCCGGCCTCACCGTCTCAGCAATCTCCTCCGCGTATCCTGGGCTGCCGTCCTCTTCCGCAGGGTTATTCCTTAGATTTTCAAGCAGGAGGACATCCCCCTCCTTTAGCGAATCAACCTTGTCCATGGCATTCTGGCCTACAGTCTCGGGAGAGAACTTCACCTCTATACCCAAGAGCTCGGAGAGGCGCTTTGCGACAGGCTCAAGCGTGTATCCTGCCCTATTCTTCACGATGTCTCTGAACCTGCCGTTATGCGAAGCCAAGACTATCTTAGCCCCTGCCTTGCGCAGGCGCTGTATATCAGAAAGGGTCGCGAGAATCCGGAAGTCTTCTATTATCTCTGCCTCATCTTCAAATTTGCCGCCGCCTTTATCCTTAGATACAGGCTGCACTATATTGTAATCCGCCTTCACAAACACGGTTTTGTCTTTAAAAATCCTCTCTAACTCTACTTCGCTCATCTGGTCCAAATAGACGCGGTCAGAATAGAGCGCGCCCTCTTCCCTTGCGTTCTCCTCCTCTGGAATAGCGGAGAGTCTTTCTGGAAATCTATCGAGCCTCAAATCCGGCTGCGCCTCAAGCGCTGAGCCTGGCCGCACCACATCATCGAGGAACCGCGCGACCCCAACAGAAAATCCCCACTCATTCTCATACCATGCCAGGGTGGATATTATTGACCTGGGCCTGCCGAAGTTGTCTTTTGTATGAACAATCTGTATATGGGTCTCATCGAGCACAGCGCTGTAGGCGGCAAGTTCTCCAGATGCGCGCCGGATATGGGCGGAGCTCGACACGCCTTTGGCGAGCTTGAACGCAGGGGCGCGTCCCCTGCCGCTTTTTACGGCTTCGTCTTCTTTAAGGAGACGCAGCAAATCTTCTAATTTCAAATGGCCCGGCACATCCATCACATAGCTTAACACAGAGCCGGTAAGCCATGGCCCCCGAATCGCCTCGCCCGTTGCCTTCACCTCCGGAAGCACCAGAGACGCTGTCTTCGCCGCGCCAGTGGGACCGCCGTATGCGGCGCCTTTTGCGACCTGTCTAGATTGATTCTTCGCACTCATATCGTAATTGCCCTCATCGCCAAGCACTTCATCGCGTGTGTATGGATGGCCTGTCAGCAGTATGCCTGCTGCCTGATTCATATATTCATCCTTCAGGTGGTCTGGAAGCTCCGCGCCGGCAAGGACGCAGGCTGCCACGCGCAGGATCTTCTTGGCCAGAGTCGCTGCCGCGGCTGTAGTGCAGGAGGCTGTTGAGGTCATCTTCTTCGTCGCATGAAATTCCTTGTCATTGACGCCGTATATAAAGGTATGGGTCTTCCAATGGTCCTCTTGGGAGGCCCCCGGGTTTGGAAGTGTTACGCGGTCAGCCCCTGCCCACAAATACTTGCTTAAACCTGAACGCTCAGTAAGTTCCTTCAGTCCTGTCCCATCTAGAGCCGCTATGGGCACGCCTGCGAACAGGAATGAGACGAGCGGATAATTCTCAGGGTTTCTGAATATCAGATCGCTGAATACAGGGACCCTGACTGTCTTTCCTCTCTTATCTGTCAGTTCAACCCAATCCTCTCCCCTGCCATCTTCATGGCCATGCCTGACCTTGCCGCTAAAAGGCCCGCTCGAAAGGTCTTCCCCCTGTCGTATAAGCCTGACAAACCCTTCACCGCCCCACACTCTTCCATTCTCTTCTTCAAAATCAGATACCCCAAGGCCTATGAGGACAAGTTTCCCGGAGAGCCGCGGCGCAAGGCCTTCCTTCGGATCTATCTCATCTCCGGCTATGATGCGCGCTACCTCGCTTCCAATGCGGCCGCCTGCGCCATTCACGAAGACGCCTAACTCGTCGGCCGCAAACGGGTTAAATGCCGTCATTGGACGCGATAAGACCTTATCCGCGCCATCTGGCTGAACCTGCAGAACCTCTCGTAGAATGAATCTATTTTCTGACTCGATCTGCCATACGCAGGACAGCCGTTCTGCCGGATGATAGACATCGCGCACCCGGCTATATATTTTCCGCATGGCATGCTGACGGAGGGCGTCATAATAATTCTTCTGCAGAGGCGCGACCTGTTCGGGCTCAACAGGGGTAAGGAGCGTTGTGGCCCAGATATCTCCGCTCCCTGAAATGGCCATAAGCCCGATGCGGTTATGAGCGGCGTCTTCTAAAAATTCGAATGAGGTAAAATCCTCCTTTTTCCTGCCAAAGAGGATGAAGGCAGCATCTTCCGGTTCAATCTCCTTTTTGCGAAGCAGCCTCTTGGTCTCTGTGACACCCCATCTTCTTTTGAACCTCTCCGCGAGTTTCGCTACCTCATTATTAGCCAGGTCTGTCTTGAGGGCATCCGCGAGTTGAGCTTCTTGAGGCGGCGTCTCTATCTCCGCGCGTATCTCCTCGTATTGTATAATAGCGTCTGAAATACGCGGGCGGTTTTTGCCCTGCAGTATCTGAACTAATTGCTCGACCTGTGTGGTAAGAGGATCCGCGATAAAGCTCACCTGGATCAGGCTTCGTCCGTCGTCAGTCGTCTGAACAAGCGGCTCGCTGTAAAGCTGGACGCCTGAATCAGCCACCACACGCCTCGTATTGGTCAGGGGATCATCCTCCAGAATTTTAAAAAAGCCGTCGCGTTTAGCCAAATCGATGAGATGGGCCCGCACTTCGTTGGCATCGACATCGCGATTCATCGCTATTGTGGCGTTTATGATGAGCCCCTCGGGGATGGGGTAGCCAAATCGGATAGTCTCCAGAACGCGGGCGCCGTCTTCGCCAGAGATGCCCAATCCTTCACGCAGCTCTTTCTGATAATCTTTGGTCTGCGTCACATTGGGTTCAGCCGCGCTTCGATTGCTGTGGGTGGCCGGGAAAGATGAGCCATTGGGCTCTATCACCTTTAATTGGGCAAATTGAACCTCGGCGACTTTCTTCTGCTTCTGGGCCAATTCCCGGAAGGCTTGACCAATATGAAACGCCGCCTGATTCGCGATAGCGGCGATTGGCACAACCTTGCTGTCCGGCTCCGCCTCTTTGTCCATCACTACAACGTGGATTCCCCTCTTAACAAGTTCTTCCTCGTCAACTAATCCCGGGCTGTCTAAAACTACTGTATCCACCTGCATGCCAGCCAGGACTTCTATCAACTTATTGGAAGATTTAGTCCCCCTGCCCGGTCTAAAGACAAGCGGACGTATATGCGTGCTTTGCTGGCCTATCTTCAAGACGATATTCTCCCTTGCCATATCGCCGATGATGGTGATATATTTTGGGCCGTATACATCGTGTGTCGCGCTCCTCGCCATAAAATTCAACCTCTTAGACGGCGGCGTATCTGCGGCCCACGCCGCGACAACTATCCCGTTCTTCACCAATTCCGGGATCACAAGGCGCGTCCGCTCGGAATCCCCTACGACAGCCACGCGCTGCGCGATAAATCCAGCCCTCTCTGCTGTTTCGGTTCCGCTCGCAGCGAGGCGCTCCCCTACCGCCCTGATCAGTTTTGCGTCCGGCAATACGCCGTTCCTTCTGGACAAAACATTAATCTGGTTGGCTAATATCTCCTGGCCGGCCTGGGCTGTGACGCTGATCCCGCGCTCCCGCATCTCGGCGAGGCGTCTTGCCATTTTTCCGGCGAGGCTTCTGGCAGTTGTCTTCCGCATATCGGCCCAGACACGCTCCGCGCGTTCGTCGAGATTCGCGTTTCCATTCTTGCCGCTGTCGCGAAGCTTGAATATGGAATGGGGCGCTAATGTCCGGGTATTTTTATTCTCCTGGTCCGGGCCTTGCGCGAATGTCAGGTTTGAGAAGAGGAAAGTGGGGATTAATACGAGCGAGATGATTTTGAGCGTGAAATGCGAACGCATGATTCCATCCTTCTTCTACCCTCTCCCAGGGAGCCGTAGGGCAGACTTAAGTCTGCCCTACGGTCATGGGGAGAGGGTAGGGTGAGGGGATATTTTTAAACTTTTTTTACGCCGCTGTATACGTAATCCTCGCGAGTTCGTAGACGTCGCGGAGGGCTTTTTCTGTGTCGAATCTCGCTGCCCTCGGCATCAGATACAGGATCCTGCCGCGTTTAAATTCGTCTATGGCTTTAGGGTCTATCGGCTTGTCGGTTATAGAGTCGCAGAACGTCTTGATGGCGGCCGAATCGACATTCAGCGCGGCCATCATCGTGATTGTCGCGGCCTCAAATACAGGCATGTAGACGCCTTCGCCGGCCGCTGAATCGTCTATCGCGGCTATCCACGCCCCTGTAAGCGGCTCAAAGGCCCTATTGTCAACATTGGCCTTTTTGGCGACGACGAAGATACTGCCTAAGTCAACACTCTTCTCGTTTCTGGCTCTAGCTATCTTCGACGCGAGGGTGAGGCCGGCCCCCCTTATTATTGACAGATTCGGAAATAGCGGCTTGCCGTCTTTGTAGGCGAGCTTTCTGATATCATCGAACGCATTCCATATCGGCATGATTTGAGCCTTATGCGCGCCTCCGATGTCAGTATCAACAGCCAGGACAAATTCTTTATCAGGATGTTCAGTCAACGTGCGAATAAGCCCGGATCTGAATTCAGCCGCCCGGGCTTCGTGATAGCTTCTCCAATCCACAGCGATATTGCGCTCCGCGATTCCGCTATTGGCCTCGCGAACCTGGGCTGCGGCGGCAGTGTCGGAGAATTCCTCCTGTCTATCGCCGAAGGTTACGGTTATCTTTCCTTTTTCAGCGAAGATGGCCGCGATCTCCCCAATTTTCGTTGAACCTATTACATATTCATGTTCTACTGTCCTGCGCGCATATAAGTCTTTGCTTCCTGTTGTCGCATTTTTTAGGAACGCGATAACTTTATTGCAAACCTCAGGCATCGGTACTCTTTGAGCCGAATGCACGATGTCTTTTTGCATCACATATGCCGCGAACTGGCCGTTACTGAAATCCGCTCTGCCATGCGAGGGGAGAGTAGGGTCATTCCTTTCAGCGTCGCTCAAGAACATGACATAAACTCTCTCCCCTTCCCGCGGATAGAAGGTAAATACATTTATCCCCGGCACCTCCCCCCAGGTCTTGTATCCATCCGCGAATCTCCCTGCCGGCGAGACGACCGGCGCGGCAGGCAGCGCGGCAATGCCGGCCTTTGAGCCGCGGACTATTTCAGGGGATGGCGATTCACCTAATTGAACATTTTGTCTGACAGCCATATCAACTATATCGGCCGCACTCCCAAGCGCTTTCCATAATAACGGCTCTTCTGTGCCGGCCAACAACCTGCTCCTTATTATGAGATCGCGATATTTAATACCCTCCACCACATCATCTAAGTCTATGGATGCCTCCAGCCCTTTGCTGGTATTGTGATAGCTGACCGGAAGCATATGATATTTTCCATCTGAATGAAGCAGTGTGTAGCAAATAGTCGTGAAACTACCACTTGCCATATTCTCCATCACTGGATATCCGGTAGAATATATCAACACGACCTCACCATCCCTCAATTGCCTCACCTGTAGAAGCTGTATACCACGCTGCTTGCGCTCAAAATCCTGCCTGATATTATCAGGAAACCCGCTATCTTTGGCTGCTTTTATCAGCTCTCTTCTATTAGCGGGGACAATCTTTTTTGCTTGTTGAGACTTAGGCGAAAACTTATTGGTCCAATAGTCAATTCTACTGCTTAGCGCTTCGAATTCACGGCGGTCCTGATTGACGTCCCACCCTCTCTGCTCCATAAGATTCAATACTAATGACAGAGCTTGCCTGCCTGTTGGATCCAATTTAGATGTTGCGGCAACTGCCTGTTTTGCCGCCTTGTCCCTCGCCTTTTTCAATGTTTCTCCATCGCCTCCAGAACGGGCATCAAAATATGCATCCAGTGTCGGCTTGGACGGGTATTGTAGGAGCACGATATTAGACCCAGTCGCCGCTTCAGGCGTTCCGCCGCCCCTCGCGTCGCGGCCGGCCTGGGCCTGCCTGTTCTGACCAGTTATGGCCTTGCCGTCTTCGCCGAGGATTGTAACTGCGGTCTGGTCTCCAGCTGCCTCATTCTGCGCTGCCATCTCCCGGATAGAGGCCTCTACTTCTTTTCTTTCTGTTTGCATCAGCGAAACCTCTCGCAGCTTTTCCCACATTTCACATTCGCTCAAACTATTTTGCAGTAGTGTAAGCGCATCCCTTGGATCATCGTTTGCGCATTTCAAGGCCTGTCTTATCATCGCCGTTCTCTTTTTTATAAGTATGTTACGAGTGACGGGGTGGAGAGTTAACATATATTGCCTAAATCGGTCCAGATACTCATCTGCCATCGCCTTCAATGCCTCTTCAGGCGAAACGCCAGCCTTAGCAGAACCTGGAGCGCCGCCTGCCTTCGAGCCGCGGGGCGCGGCTGCAGTCCTACTCTTAACAACATTTATGACATTGATTGCTTCTTTCGCTTCCTTCAGCGTAAACGGCCCTGCGACATTCCCGCCATTCGAGCCGCCGCTTGCGGCCAGACGAAGTCCCGCGGGCAGATAATCTTGAGGCGCGGTCTTTTTCTGCAGCTCGTACAAACGCCGCTCCATCTTGACTGCCAGAGCCTTCTTTGCCGTCGCTAATATCTCGGCCTGCTTGGCGCTCCGCGGGTCCTCTTTGCCGAAAGGCCTGGAGACATAAGACGGCGCGAGCGCAAATGCTAGATTATAGGGAAGGAATGTCAGTATCAACAATATCGATATCGTCTTTTGCATATGTTTTGGATGTTGTATTTTCATTTTGAACTTTAAGTTTTAACTTTACGCTTTTCGCTCTACGCTTTTCGCTCTTGCGTTACAGCGATGTATCGATGTACTTTTTCGCCGCGGTGTAGGCTTCCCGGGCTGTCTTGAGGTCAACTGAACCTGCTCTCGGCAGTATGATCACAAGGCCCTTGAAGACACGCGCGATATCCTCTTCGCTGAACGCCAACCCCTTCTCATGAGTCGCTATCCTGTTCAGGCAAGCGAGGACCTCTCCCTGCGTGCCATACGCTATTCGAAGGGCCAGGTCCACGAAGCCCGGAGAGACAAAGCTTCCATCCGCTATCTTCATGACCTTGCCTAACCTCGCCAGGTCATTGACAACGCTTTCGCCGGCTCCGGCGCTTACCATAGATACGACTATGGCCTCTTTCCCGGCTTGCTTTACCTGTCCCGCTATTGAGACGGCTTTTCCGTAGAGCGAATCCTGGTTCGCGCGGATAATCTGGACCGCGCCTGTTCCAAGATAGCGATCCGCCAATTGTCCAAACTTCACCGCCATATCGCTTGGCACCACCTCATTGGGCAGGGCCAGGATCAGCACGCGATTGTCCGTTTCCTTATTCAACACGCTGGAGGCCTTGATAACGCGCAGGGTATCACCTAAATTTTCAGCATCAGGAACAGTAACCTTATCATACAGCCAGCCGCCGGCGACGGCTTCGTTGGCCCCGCCGCTCGCTGCCTGACGGCCGCGTTCGGCCATGATCTCGCCTATAGAAAGAGCGGGGTTAGCGTCTTTGAGTATCTTCCTGTGCAGCCTGCGGCCGGGATATGACTCTTCGATTAGCCCTATCTCGCCGCGATTCGCGTTATTACCATGCCTTTCGATATAAAGCTCATTGGCCGCCACAGCTTTAGCCATGGGCAATTCAAACTTGGGGGCTCCGAATACGTCTATTATATCTCTAAGCTCCCCGTTCAGCCCCAGCGTAAAGGAGACAGCCACAGCCACAGGTATGCTGAATGTGCCGGGGGAGGACTGTGTTGCTGATGTGAGCAGGACAAACGCCATATGAGATCCACGCTCGTCACCCTGAATTATATAAGGATTCGCGGCCATCCATTCGATGACGCGGTTCGCGAATGCCTGTTCCATCATGGCGGCTGGGTCGTCCTTGCCAAGATACGCGCCATGAGCCTTCTCAGACTGATATAGCCGTTCCGTGGAATTCGCGGCTACCATCCTGAATGAACCATCCCGGTCCTTTGTCCATACAGCCTTTATCTGGAAGTCGTTCACTGAAGAAAGGACATTTTTTAGAAGCTCCGGCTGTTCCGCGACATCTATGAGCATAATCTTCTGCCCAATTTCATGCTTATCAAGCGGCTTCACAACTTCCACCTCAAAGCTGAGGTTATCATAATCTCCGGCCCTCAAAGCGACCAAGGCAGCCTCATAATAAGGTAAGGAGAATGCGCCTGGGCTGGCCTTGTCGAACGCGAAGAATGTGTAGGACCTGCCCGGCGCGAGCTTAGCGCGGCTTAGCTCAGCGAAACCTATACCGGAACCGCTGACGTTGCCGGTTGCCCCAGCCGCGATCTTAGTCTCTTTCTTGGACTGATATACGTCTGTTTTTAATTCCATATATGCGTTATTGAAATGGTTATATACGGCGCTGATTTCAGCTTGTGTGATAGTATACCTGTCTTCCCGCGACAATGCTTCCACTCTGGGTTTGACATAGTCTTCCATTAAAGATGTTATGCTTTTATCTACTACGAAACTTTCCGTATTCTGCTGATCCTCGCCCGTATAGATCTTGGCAAAGGCCAGGAAGTAGTCGACATCGAGCGGCAGGTCCTGCCCAAACCCGTAATATTCGTCGCGTTTCGCGGCATCGGCGAAGTAGAGCGCGAAGTAGAAGGCGCGGACCGCGAGCCTGTGTATATCGCTGTCCTCAATGCCTTTCTTGTGCGATATGACTATCTCTATATCGTCTCCAACCCTGAACATGGGAAGCTCTTTTTGAACAAGGTAATCCTGTATCCAGCCCTTGGCCTTCGCGTATTCCAGATACGCCCTTATCAGGGTCATGAGGAGCTTTGGCGGGATCGTATGGCCAAGGGAACTGCCTATATCGGCCTTGAACACGCTCATGGTGAATTCCTCGCGGTTCTCGCTGGCGTCTTTCCAGCGCCTTATCATCTTGACGCGCTTTTCTTTCTTGAGCTTGCCGTAAATGATTGAAACAACATCTTCTTCGGCGCTGCCCTGTTCCTTCAGTTCATTCCACGCCTTTGCCGATATATCCTCCGCTGTGACGGCATTGGTGCCCGGCTGGATCGGCCAGTGCGCCCTGTAAACTTCCTCAAAATCTATTTCGCCCTTCACCTTCCTGGCGAGATTTCTTACGCGAAACTCCGGGCTCTCCTTAACAGGATCGATCACCTCGCCGAATCTTCCGCGGTTCATCTGGCTCGCGGTGAATGTGGTGGGCGCGATCTTTCGCCCCTTTAGCGAATCCAACGTTTGAGAAGCGGCCTCTTCCCATGTAACGGGACGCAAGTCCTGCCGGTCGCCTCCCAGACCATCAACGCTCTGTTCTTTAACGCCCACCCCGAGGATTCCGCCCACAGCCTCAGCGCCGGCCTGCGATTGGTATACAGCGACCTGCACCTTGCCCAGATTCATGACGACTACCATCGGCTCATCTTGCGGGAAACGCGACTCTTTACCGGAGTAGATGGCCTTGGTCGCATACCCTGAATCCGATCCAAAATCAGGGTCCGGACCTTTATTGAGGTTTACCAATTTAAACAGCTCTCGCGGAAGATGCTGGGCGATCTCGTTCCTTCCTGTAGTGTCAAGCGCCTCTCCTCTTACAAGCCGCGTAAATGAATCCCGGCGCAGGTCAGCCACCTTCTGATTCTTGAAATAGATGCCCGCGCTTCCTTCAATAGCCTGCATAGTCGTAATATTCGGTGAACCATAGAGGTTGAACAGGATACTGTTGAACGCGCGCTCGTCAGCGCCGAATATGAACTGGCGCATGGTGGGCTGGGACTTTCGTTTATTACTCTGTCCTTTCGTATATCTTATTTCATCCGTATTCCAGTCAAGCGCCTTCGCCAATTCCTGAAGGCTGGCCTTGGTGAAATCTATCTTTTCTTGCTCAATCTTGTAATAGCCAAGCCTTATCACTTCAGCAAACGCCTCTCTGATGGATGCGGCTATAATCTCTTGAGCCCGAAGGTGGATGTCGTATATAGGATTGTTATGCGTCACGTCGAATATCAGGAGCTCTCCAAATCTCTTTACGACAAAATCATTTATCTCGCCTTTGTCAATCGCTGTGAGGAGATAATTTTCGGCTGACTTGGCGATCGCTTCCGGTATCTGCGCGAGTTGGCCAAGCGCCCTGGACAGGTCCACGGATACGAATGTCTCGGTGAAGCGGTCCTTATCCTCCGCCTTTATCTTCTCAAGCGCTTTTTTATTATCATTTTCATGTTCCGCGACGATGATAGTTTCAACTATCTTGTTTTTCGCTTCCATATTGCCGCTAAGCGACTGGATAAAGGCCATCTTTAACAATTCTGCATATTGGCTGTGGCCGTCCCTTACCGCTTCCTCGATCAATTTAACATACTGCTTCGTTCTCGCGACGCTGGTGTAGATTGACGCCGCGCCCGCATGCGATCCTGTAAATCCTACCCATGGAGTACCCCTGCCGTATTCATAATGTATAGGAGGCTCAATGCCTGTGAACATGGCTGTCAGGCGGGCCTCTTTCTTGAGCTGGTCCACAGTAGCAGGCGCCTGCGTATCGTCCAGGACGAGGACATATCGTTTGGCGGCGGAATCTTCTTCTATCTCGGGCTTTGCCATCGAGCCGATGCTCGTCCTTATAAGCGCGATCGAATTTACCAGATCTTTAAACGCCGCGAGCACCTCGTTATTCGAAACCGCTTCGCTCTTTTCCCGTTCTTCCCTCTTTTGGGCCCAGTCAAACAAAAATTTGATCAATCCGGTCAGGACCTGGCTGTCGGATATAAACTTCTCCTTCTTGATAGTAAGAGCAGCCTTCCCATCGCCGTCTATACCTATACCTTCAAGATTGGGCAGATCTTTGAGCGTCTCTTCAAACGCCTTCACATCAGATTCTGTCCATTTATTAAAGCTCGGGATATACATCCCCAACTCATTCTCAACTATCGGCTCCCCAATACAAAAAGCGCGATGCTCGGCAAATGCTACCGGCACCTCTCGCTTCGCGTCCTCTCGCGTATATCCGCTCAGCGCGGAGCGGGCGGCTGAGGCGAAGACACGATTTTTATCGGCTTTCGTCACTACCTCGGACGGCACCTTGGTGAGCGCGTCTTCAGCGATGATAAAGGTCGTATTTGGGTGGGTCTGCAGGATGCTCGATGTGACCTCCTGTGATATGGTCTTGCCGAGCGCGCCGGCTATTGCCTCGGCCTTGTTTTCTCCGCTTGCGGCCAGCAATATCTCTTTTGCCTCTCTTACAACGCCTGTCAGCGTATAGGCCTGGGTCGGCACATCGAGCAGGCTCGGGAAGTACCGCGAATTGTCTATTATAGTGGAGAGGGCAAGGTCAACGACCTTTGCTTTGCTGTCAAAGAACTCTTTTGCATCATGCAATTCGACTCTCCCCACGTATGACATACGGTACAATTCGTCCGAGCTTATGTGAGAAAGAAGATTTTTCTTTGCTTCCTTATCCAATCCGTCGATGTAGAAATGAAGAGTTTGTCCAAGAAGCAGTTTTTTGCCTAACTGCCGCAGCTGTCCTCTTATATCCGCTTCATTTACCTCTCTTTTCTCCTTTGTCCACGCTTCTTTAACTTTGGCGAGAATACTTTCATTACTCTCCAGCGCTGTCAGCCAAACTGACTTGGCATGTATTACACGTTGTATCGCATTGCTTTTCGCTGCAAGATCTTTACCTGTTATGATGAATTCGTTGAATCCGCCAACCTTTTCGGTCTGTTCTGGAGAGAGCTCACCGTTATAAATAGCGCTCGCCATGGCATCATCCACTACCACTGCTGGTTCGTGGAATGCATAGTGGCCGTCGCTTCCGATGCCTAAGATCTGCAGGTCTACGCCGCCATGTCGTTTTATCATGCCAAGGAATTTACGAAGCTCATCATCTGGAACACTCGCTGTGCCGTCAAAGACATGTGTATCCTCAATCTTAAGTCCAAATTGAACGAGGGGGGTGAATAGATGCTTATCCATGAAAGCCCTGTAGCTCTGTTTATGGGTAGACAAAAGACCTTTATATTCATCGAGGTTAAATGTGACGACCCCAGACCAGTCGAGTCTCTCGTTTTTCGTTATCTCAACTACGAGCTCATATACGCGCTCCATCGTGCCGCCTGTTGCAAGACCAAGCGTCATCCGTTGGCCCGCCCTGTTTGCCTCACGAACTTTAACCACGATCCTCTCCGCCATCTCTCGCGCCATCGCCTCTTTATTTCGAGCAACAAGCAGTTTTATATTCCCCGGAGGCGTGACAGTCTCGCCGTTTGTTGCAGTGCGGCTGGTTCCGCTCCCTGCCATGCGCAGGCCTGTTGTTGTTGGCGCAATGCGCGCTTTTACGGCGTTGATGAACCTAAGCTGTGTCTTGCCATCCATACCTATAGTATTGTGTTTGACTACAGCCTCGGCGACTTCTGGCGTTGCGGGCCGGCTCAATGCCAGGAACAGTTTTCTGGCAATCTTACTGCCGTATGCCTCAAACCATTGATCAGTGAAGTTTTTCGCGACGGTATTGGTGAGGACATCCCCCCTACCCCTGTTGCTGTCATCAACGGCGTCGGTCCTCGATGCCGGAGCGAGCGTGCTTCGGTTATCCGGAATCGGTTGGGCGAATGTGATGCTGGAAGATATAAATGTAGGAACCAATGCTAATGCTATGACCTTCAAAAATAATCTACGGCCTGAGACCATGGTCTTCTCCTTATGTTTGCTGTTTTTCTTCCTCATATTCTTTGTAAACATTTTTTTAATTTTAAAGCCACATAAGTATACTGATATTCTTTCACTTGTCAAGGGTCGAAAACAAAATTTTTGCAATCTTAACCGTGTGCAGGCACCCTGCTCTCTGCGGCAGGGTGCCTGCCGCACAAAATTTACAGCGATTGGAGGGCGGCTTGAGTCGCGCTGTACGCCTCTAGCTTCTCCGCGCCAGATATCTTAATTGTCTTCGGCAGAATCCTGATTATGCCTTCAATGAGCAGCCTCTTCACATCCGCCTCATCACATCTATCCGCGCTGATACCCTTAAGAGACTCCAATATCTTCTCCTCGCCCAGGCCATATAGTATCTTCAGGGCGAGGTCATAGAGCTCTATTAATATAGGTAAGAACTCTCCTTCCGGATTTTTGACATGGATGACAGTCCCTAATTTTCGGGCCTCTCCCGCAGTGTTGTCTCCGGCTATTATCACAACATCTTTCGGGTTTAGGCCTTTGGCCCTGATAGCTTCAAGAAGCTTCTCACCAGCGCCTCTTATATGCATCACGCTGCCGCCTAAGTACCTCTTCGTCACCTTCTCAGCCATCTGGGCAATCTCAATTGGCACAAGTTCAGTGTCAGTGGCTATCACGACAGGCCCTTTTTGCAATTCTTTAGAGACCAAAGTCAAGAGAGTCTTGCGCAAAGCCATCTTGCCGCTTAGGGATTGGGGAATGTTAGCCCCCCGCGCCTCTTTCTTTTCCCTTCCGCTCATTGCAGCGCGAACTGCCGGACCGGCGGCGAGGCCCTGCCTTATCCCGCTCGTAGATTTTCGGTCAGATGTTGTTGGCGCGGTCTGGCCGCCAGCCTGCGCCTCAGGCGCGGGCCTGCCAGGCTCATTCAGATACGCGGCCAGAAGCGGCGGATACCAAGGCTTGTATTCTGGGTATTTTTTGGGTAACCACTTGGATATCCCTCTGGCGACATCCATAAATTCAGCCGCAAAGTCTTTAGCGCCGAAATGGTCTGACGCCATGCTGGCGAGCGAAACCTCGACCATCCCGAGATTAACAAGATAGGCCGCCTTGCCTAAGAGGACGCCCTTTTTTATATCTGCCGGCACCTCGCCAACGCGTAGATACAACGATTTTAAATAGTCGGAGACACCGGCAATCGCGCCATTGTCAGCCTTTTCAATACGGAGCATAGAGCAGTAAAGAGCTGTGAATGGCCCTAAAGTGATATCCCGGGCCGCAGGCTCAGAGAACTGCTCTCTCCTGCTTGAGAGAATGAGAAGGTCAAACACCCCAAGGCAGCGGGACGCTATCTCACCCGTCTTGCCTCTAGCCCCCATAGCCTTTAGTATAGACTGCGGAGGAGGAGGCGGAAGGCCGCCCTTGACTAATCCACCCCTTTCCAATCTTCGCTTAAGCCGTTCTGACCAAATATTTCTCTGGCGAACCCACACATCGCCTTGAGTTGAGAGGTTGTCTTCGCAGAAAACTTGCGCCGCTGACTCTGATATCCTTCCAGCGGCTGCTAAGGCGTTCACAATCATGGCCTGGATGGTCCTTAAGGTAGAATAAATTATTGGGTCATCGAAGTGTTGAGAATGCAGCGCCTGATGGATAGAGTGAACTATCTGGTTTAAGCGCTCGACTGTTCGATCGCTCAGCTTTGGATATTCCCCAAGAATATTAGAGCTGAACGCGTTCGGCACATCCTGCGCCAAAAATTTTGGCCAATCTTTCGCGTCTATTAAATAGATTATTCGCAAGAGCAAATCTGTTATCTCTCGCTCTTCTCTATATTTTTCTTCCAGCTTCTTGATCCTCCGACGCAAACCATCTGGGCGCCCTTTCAGGCTCGCGCCCGCCTGCTGAAAATTGCCTCTATCTAGCGGCTCGGCATCCGATAATTTAGCGATGTCGCCTCTTAAGGCCTCCACTTCATCCGGCGCCGGAGGGACTGAAGAGGAGGCCAGTTCATCGAGCATGCTGTTTAGATCCGCCTTCGCCTTTTGAATAATTGGATCGAGCCTGGCAGCGGCCAGGGCGGCATCCCTATCTCGCTCTTTTTGCAGTTTTTCTTGTAATTTCTCAGCTTCCTGCTCGGCCTTTGCGGCTGCGAGCCGACTTGAAATCTCATTCGCTTCAGTCTCTGAGAAGAGTCTATTCGGGTCCAGTTTCATCTCGTTCGCGAAGTACTCTTTATCCGCTTTCTCTGGAAGGCCGATAGGAAATCCCGCTATATTTTCGAGGCGCAACTCCCCGGCAGAAAGTAGTTTAAATGCCTCTGTCAACAATCTTCTTCGCACTTCGACTGTATCTCTCCTTGTTCCTAAAAGATTGAAGTCCGATTGAAATTCATCTGGAAGCATTCCCCATGTTTTTTCAATGCCTAATACCGCCTTCAACTCTGAGAGACCTTTGAGGCCCGGGACCTTAAGTCTAAAGGGAAGCAATATTGTCAGAGATCCTTCGCCCTTCGAGATCCTATGCGCGAGAGCCTCTTGAGTGTATATTTTTAACAGTCCTTCATAAGTCATAAGGGGCCTTAGCCCGATATTGAGCTCGACAAGATCTTTACATTCCTGGGCTTCCTGGGGCGTTTTCGGTATGACCCGAAGAAGCATCGCTGTATTGGCTGGCAGGCCATCCAATTGCCGCGGCGTTTCTCGCTCTATATTTTGCGGGCTCAATTCCACTGGCTTAAATTGCTCAATCTCATCCCCGCTCGTCGCCTTGCGCTCGCCTGCTGTCGCAGCGAAATGGATCGGCTGGCAGCGTTCGTGAGTATGGGGTTGGAGAGGTTTTGACCAGTCGATATATCCTTTTTCAGCGATTATTTGGTCCACCTCTTGGGTCTTGAGGACAATCTTGATTGCGGCTGAATAGAAACCGTGTCCGAATATAATGACCGTCTTACCTTTATACTCGCGGTTGATGAATTCGACGGCGGTGCGGACACGTTTTATGAATTCGAGGAAGTTTTCTCCCGGAAGAATTTGAGATTTTACAAAGACATTTCTTGCATAATTCTGCCCTGCCAGGATTTTCTCATCTTCCGGCAACTCTTCTCTCTTCTTGCCATCCCAGAATCCATGGTCAACCTCTTTAAGTATTTCCAGAGGGACTAATTCAATATTTAACTTACCCTCGCTTTTGATCTCGACAAACTTTATGAAATGATCTGCTGTCTGGCGGGCGCGGCTTATCGGACTTGTCAAAAATACGATCTTCTCGCCAGTCATAAGGCGAACGCCTAAAATATTCCACAGTTTCTCCGCGCCCTCTTTCGCCTGTTTATGCCCCTCCTCATTCAGATAAAACCTTTGCTCTCCGTCTGAACGGCTCCCTTGAAGCAGTGCCGCTTTATTTCCGTCCGTTGCGCCATGCGTCATATACCAGAGATCGACACCCAGCTCCGGCGGTTTATAATCGCGCTTATACCGGACCCTGCCCTGTTTATCAGCCAACTCAAAGCCGAGGCTGTCCATGAGCCCGAGTTCCTGCGGCGACGGCGTATACTCACCGCTCCCTGCCTGGCGCAGGCCGCCGGATCGGACGTTGTCGCTGACTATCTCCTCGAGTTCTTCGCTGGTTACGGGTATGTTTTTCTCATGTAATTTGGCGCGTATCTTTTCGGCAAGCGCGCCCGATGCGGCCGCCCTCATCTCCTGTTTGACCCTGCTGGCGCGGGCGTCAAGAACCGCGGCGCCATTATCGTCGTCTTCGCGGAGCCCGGAGATATAGTGAGGCGCCAGCGCATCGTGGCCGCTGGCAAATCCCAGATCATTGAGGAGAAATACGAGGACCAAAAGGGGACGTCCCACAAGTTGGCACCCTGCAGCACAAAATTTGTTAAAATTTCTCGACATTTTTAGGCATTTTTACAACGATTCTAACGCGCGGCGAGTAGCTCTGTACGCCTCGACAGCATCCGCATGTCTTATCGGGAACGTCTTCGGCAGTATCCTGATGATTCCCGCGCTAAACAGCTTTCGCACATCTTCTGTTGTGAATGACTCCGCCCCGCCTATACGCTTGAGGGATTCCAGGATCTCATCTTCGCCGAGGCCGTATAGTATCTTCAACGCGAGGTTGTAGAATTCTATTATGGGCAGGAACTGGCCATCTGTATTTTTGACATGGATGACAGTCCCAAATTTACGCGCTGCCTCCGCGGTATTGTCTCCGGCTATGACTACCACATCTTTTGGATTCAAACCTTTAGCCGCGACAACCTCTTTAATGGCCTCAAGCAGCTTCTCCCCTGTGCCGCGAACACTGACGAGCCCTCCATCCAGATATTCATTTATCTTGGCATCCGCTGCCTGAGCTACATGGCCGGTGGGGAATTCCTCTAATCCGGTGTCATAGGCTATGAGGATAGGGCCCTTTCGCAATTGCCCATTTCTTACCCTGATGGCGGCGAGAGTCCCCAGCAAGGAGTCTGCATCAATTTTGTTCCATCCGGCAACTTTAGTCTCTACGTCTTCTTCAGCCGTCTCCTGTTGAAGATCAGTTCCATTTGCGCTGGTACGATCTTTAAGGAGTTCGGCCATCTTTTTAGCGGCGTCCATATTAGTCAGAGTGTACCGGGCGGCATGGTTAAGGTCTATCTGGCTTAAATTCTTCAGAATATTTTCCAGGGCCGCTCTTATTTGCGAATCATCACTCATACGTTCGCCGATTTTTCCCAGCGCGATAATAAGTTCTATTCGCACCTCCATGTCAAAATCCTCTTGAGAAAGCATATCTACAAGCCCTTGGACAACGCGCTTTACCCTGATGTTTCCTAATGCCATAACCACATATTTTAGAACTCCTTTGTCTTCGCTGTCTAACATTTCAATAAGGCTTGTGACAGCCTCTTCCGGGACAGATTCGATTAGGCCCAAATCATCGGCTGCTTTACGACGGATGCCTTCAGAAGAATTTGGATCTTTAATAAGTTTCACCCACTCCGCTGCTTTCGAAGTCCCCACAGCCTCGCCTGCTTTTGCCAAACGCGGTGATGGCCCTTGCTTTGTATGATACAGCCTTAGGACCTCGGCCTCGCCTTCGGCCCGTATCTCGATTTGGCTGCGCGGATCAGTCACTAAGATAGAAGCCCCTGGAGCGAGAACTTGCGGATACCATTGCCCGCCTATCCTGGCCTTCACCTTGCCTTTTATGACGAAGAATTCGTCGAACCTATACGCTTCTGGCGGCGGCCTGACTGTTATTAAGGCATACTCTTTTTTCTTGCTGTCGCCTACTAAGATAATTCTGTGAAGCGTAAATAGGTCTTCCGGCCAATTCGGATACGCGTTTTTCCCTTCTATCAAAGACTCTGCCCGCGCGTTTTTCGGATACGCGTATAACCCGCCGCTCGTGACATTTTCGAAGCTATTTACTACGAACTCATCCGGGTTTGCCGGCCTATAGTAGAATGCCCTCTCGGCGATTACTTTGACCGCGTCTTCATCATTCGCCGGCGTGCTATCTCCGTCTTGCAGCAATTCATCTATATCCTTATCTATCCCCGCGCCTATATCTTTTCTCATCTCCGCCCCTCCATTCTTCCAGACTATAGGAGTAGGAAAATCGAGCGGACTATAGGTTGTATTCGATGTTTGCTGCGGCTCGAAATACAGCAGCCTGTCATGTCCTTCGGCGTCTTTGCCGATTGAGAAGATATACCACGCCTCATTCTTTGCCTTTTTGCCGCTCAAGGGATGCCCCTGATAAGAGCCAACTATGGAATGGATAAATCCAACCGGGGAACGGATAAACTGTCCGGGCTTTAATTCGATCTCATTAAAATAGCGCACTATCTCTGCCCTGACATTTTGTATCGCCTCGAATATTGGCATGTCGAATCCCGCCATAAACTCAGGAAGCTCTGGCAGTCCGGGGTTTGTCCACTTGACTCCGATAGCGCTCTGCCTGCTGACCCACGCCGCGTATGCCTTTTGATACCGAACGAATTCGGCTTCGGTATGTATATATTTCTCCAACTCTCTCTTTAGCCTTTTCACCAATCTGCGCTCTCTTACGCACAGATCTACAAATAGTTGCTTCTGTTCGCCGCCCGGCCCTATCTTCTCATTAAAGCCTATATGAACCACCTGCGGCTGGGTTTCGTCTTTTCCCATAATCTTGGCGAATACGGATTTCTCGCCTTCGATATCTTCACGAAGCTTGTCGTGTGTTGCGCCAGGAACCTTGGAAAGTCCGTCTTTCTGCACAGAGTGGTACCATATCTCCGCTATTAACCTTTTCGCCAGCCCAAAAAAGGCTGAGATGCCGTATCCTGCCCAGCTATATCCCTGTTCAGGCCCTTTCACAACATCAGGATCTCCGATTAAGTCCTCCGGCGTATAGACATACGTGAAACCGCTTCCTGAATAGCGGGCATAGTCGAGTTGATCTTTTATCGCTTGCGGATGGAAATTATCGCCGAAGCCGAGGCCTCTCCATACGTTCGCCGGCGCGTTATCGATATAGCCGAGAAGCTCCAATAGTTTCTCCACGCCTTCGGTTTGTAGAATATCCTTGACTGCGTCATCCGGCTTAAGCATATCTATATTCTTGCCGTCTATTGTAACCTTTTGTGTGATGTTCTTAATGGGAGAACGGCCGACAAGTATGCCTGCCATCTGACCATATATAGCCGCTTCTTCTACTTTAAGACGGAATGTCTCCCAAGGCTCATCCGCGCTTAAGATGAGCCATCTATTGCCAGCAACATTGGCGACCTGCTTGAGGGCTTCTTTCCTTTCAGCAGGGCTCACACTTTTCCAACCGGCCTCTCCGGGATATGGGTGGGCTGATTTGGCAAGCGTAAGGCCTGGTATCTTGAGCATCCTTTCAGCCGCTATAATTGTAGCCGCTTTGTGGGCATTCATAAATTCCGGCGTAGCCCTGTATGACTTCTCGTCTGTATTATGCCTCGTTAACATCTCCGGCGGCACCAGATATAAGAGCTCACTGACATATCCTATGCCAAATTCCCGGCATTCCTTCGCGACTTCTCCTATAAACTCCCACTGTTTTTTATTAAACTCCTTTTCTTCCTCTGTCAGTTCGCCGCCGCAATAGAAGAAGACATTCGATTTTATCAGGCGACTGCCAAGCTTGACCGCCTCTTCTACGCTAAAGTTGCCATCCCGCTTTTTGGCAGTGTAGTAAACGCCTTTTGCCACTCCGCGCTCTCCTCTTGCTTCTTCTATCTGCGCCACAAGCGGCATATCCTTTATAACATCCATGAAATCCGGAGGCAGAGTGCCTCTGGCGATCAGTTTAGCGGCGCGAGCCCCTTCAGATCCTTCGTTAGAGATTGCCTGCAAAGCGGGCTTATCCAGCAGAAAACCGACGCGTCTGTTTTTAGCTCGCATCCCATTGGCCAAATAGTACATGATCGTCAACCTGACCACAGTGCCTTTATCTATAGACTCCTGTGACGGATCTTTTTTATCGGCCTTCGGATCCACCCATTGTATAAGCGTTCCCTGGTCGAGCGCGACGATCGCGACGTGGCCCTTCGCGTCAGCGAATTCTAGCATGGAGAGGACCTCGCCTGCGCTTATGCCGGCTGGCAAGCTGATATTTTGCGCCTTCAATATATTTTTAATAATCTCTCTTTCACGTTTGAAACGTTCTACGTTGGCGCTGCCGCTGGCTGCCCGGCGTAAATTTTGAAAAACGCCCTGCCGCCTCAACTCTTCCTCGGTGAGGAGTCCGCGTTCAACCTGTGTTGTTATGTTCTTCTGCCGCACTGCATCCGCTATCGGCCGAACCTGTATGTTTTCGTATATTGGTTCCAGTCCATCAGGCAGTGTTACAGCTTTGCCGCTTGAGCCGGATAAGAGAAGCTCTGCGGCCTTTCTTCCAAATGCCTCGCCTAAACGCGTGTCATACTCATCCGGCGCAAGCCCCCTTAATTCATAACTCATCTTCCATTCAGGGATATACGCCAGCTCTTCATGAAGAAAATGCGATATAGCCCACCTCACAAACCAGCCTATGCCTTCCAACTTCGGGTGGCCGTGGCTGTCATAGGCAGGGTGGACCACCTGCTCATCATAATAGGCATTCAGGACTTTGTTATTTTCAAGTAATTTTTTGAGATACTCATCGTCTTTAGAAAAAGAGAGCCCTTCTGCCACTAATATGTCGCATCGGCCTGTATCCTTCCATATCCGGCCAGCCTCATCAACAATTTCTTTTAGAGTCGCGGGCTTTTCCGGCGTCAATATAAGCACATGGGCCCTCTTCTCTTCGACGGCCTTTTGCAGTTCAATCGGCAGCTCCTCAAAGTCCTTTGGATATTTCGATCCCGCATATAGGGCAAGCCATCCTGCCTTACGGCCCATGATCTCAGTCACAGAATACTTGGATCTACTGACATCCATCCGTCCAACCATTGAAAACCGCACATCTTGACCGCCCTTCACATTAGCATGAGGCAGTTTTGCGAGGTGGTATATCATGCCCCTTCTCACAAGATGCGCCTTGTGTTCAATAAAATCAGGGGCATACGGCGGTTCTTGTCCTTCGTACAACGCCTTTAGGAGATGGTCCTTAGCTATAGCCTCTTTCGTATAGCCATCTTCATCCTTGCCAAACACAAATCCATCGACTAATAAGACGTTCGCCGTCCGTTTCTTCTTATAAATATTATATGAGGTTGCCACTATATCCTTTAGGCTGCGGGGTTCGTCTGGGGTCAGGACCACGATGGAATCCCTTAAATGCAGAAGGTGAATCTTAAGCGGCGCAGGCAGTCTCTGAAATATGGGGTCGGCGTTAGGATTCGCGCTGTGTATGAAGTTGGCCAGCCAGGCGCCGGCTTTTTTGGCCTGGTCGCCCTGCGCAAGCGTCACATTATATTTTTTGTGGGCATCGGCGGATACCGCTGTGCTTACAAATCTTTCTATAATCTCATCAAATTCTTTCTCGGCTTGCGCCATCGCGCCCTCAAGGCGCGGCGCGTAGAATATATCCCTCGCTTCAGTCCAAGCTGTATGGAAACCGAGCATCTGCGTATCCACGTCATTGTCGATGCTCTTTGGAATGGCCGCTACCTGCTTGGGCAATTTCTCATCCGTAGAGAATTGCCCTGCGACACCCATATTGTCCTCACCGCCTATTATCGCGAATCCAGCGAACCCATCGAGGTTTTTCCGGCAGTTTTCGATCCTATTCGGATCTTTTAATTCGCCGGCGGCATCTATCTCGTAAGGATTCTCTCTGGAGGATGCGAGGACCGTAGAGGCCAGGCCTTGGATATGGCCGGCATCCTCATTTTCCAATAAGACGGCGTACTTCTTCAAGAATTCCGGCGATGCGACTCCTTTGTAGCCCTCCTTAACACCCAGGACGTTTTTTCCCTCTTTCTGCATCTCGCGAATGAATGCCGCTATCGCTGGATTGAGCCCTGCGCAGTCTCCGCCGCCGGTTGCGATGACAAAGGTATTGCCTTTATCTATTTCCTTATCTGCGCCCCTAAATCTCTTAACGGTTATGCTGCTGCCGCTCGCCGCTTGGCGCATAACGCTCCAGTTCTTTACATCAGCGGCAACTGTCTGTCTTATAACTTCGGCAGATATATCGTTATGTTTCTTCAACCTTCCATACATGGCCCTTGCCAGAGACTCTGCCATCTTCGCTTTCACCAGGGCCCGTACCTTATTTTGCCTTGCGGCAAGGACAGGATTTTCCTCATCCTTACCATTTGCAAGCTCTAGACCGGAATATGGCGCAAGCGCGTCCCTGATATTCGCCGCAAAGGCGATATCAGAGGCGAAAAAAGAAGGAATTAACAGCAGAGATACGATTTTGGCTATTGCCCGCTTACTCATCTTTTGGCTCCTTTTTATATATGTCTTTGTTAAACTATTTTATTAACTTAAAACCACATAAGTATAATGATAAATTAGACATTGTCAATAGCCAACATATAACTTTTTTAAATCTTAATTCTGCTAATGCGCGTAATAGATTAGCCAAAAGAAGTGCTTCCGTCGTAGGGGACATTTAAATGTCCCCTACGACATCGTCGGGATACTTCTCTACGCTAATCTGTTACTAATGCGCTATGCGGATTCGATGAGGTGGAGAAGGTTGGAGTTTAACTTTCGCAGGTATTCGTAATTCTCGACTGCAATGGGCGGCAGGATGAATATAAAGTTTCGGGCAAATGTTTTCGGGTCGGATATATCCGGTATTTTTTTCGGATCTTCGCCGGTCAAAAGTTTATAAAGCCTTGACAACTTATCTGATCTTTCCGCGCTATTCTTTATGGACAACGCTCTCAAACAGGCGAGCACCCCCTCCAGCTGTCTGAAGTTTCCCAATTCGCCTTCAAAGACGAGCGCCTTTACTCCATCCGGCAGTTTGTCTATATCGCCGCGCCGGGATAGGGCAACGTCTACGTCATTATCTGCCGAGAGCCTCCCTGCTATGTCAAACAGGTCCTGGTGTTCAGTCACTATCTTTATCTTTTCAGGCGCGTCCGGATAATCGCGGTTCATCCTGGCAACAATATCTATAAACTTATTCCTTATAGGATACGGGACAAGCTCTATCGGTATCACGTGCCAGAAGGTCCTGCCTGCTTCATGATAGACGCCTATATCGAGGTTGATCCTGTGGATTTCTTTCATCACCCCGCTCACTCCACTGGCCGTTTTTCTGCTCATATCCCTCCTGGATAAGGCTGCGTCGTATTGCCTGAGATTCTCGGCCGATGTGAGCACAGCCTCTAAGACGCGGCTTAAGCGAACCGATGTCGCCTGGTATTCCGCGAGCTCCGGCGGTTTCTTGCTTAAAACCCCGGTCAAAATTTCCAGGTATGATTCCGGCTTGTCTTCCCGAGGTATGAGTATGCTGCCTTCGCCTGTCTCATCCAGATTTATTGGAATGCCCTGGGCCTGCAATATCCCCTCACGCCAGTGCGGCGCGAGCTCTAACCCGGCGCAGGCGGCAATATCAGATTCTGTGGCGCCAGCGGCTTCGGTATTTGGATCCGAAACCTGCGCCTGAATATCTGTTGCGGCCAGAAGCAGCCTCTGATCCCCCGGAGTGAAACTTGGGATGAAGATAAATTTCCCGAGATAACCCTTTTCCTTAAGATCTCTTTCCAGGCCTAACAGCTCTCGCTCTATCGCGCGGCTCGGATCGCTATTTTGAACATTGCCGTATATGATTACTTGAACACCCATTTTTACGAGCGCTTCGATATTTTCATTTGTAAATGCCCGCGTTCTGCTGACCTTCTCAGGGACAAGCCTTCCTGAATAAGATACAACATACTGGTCAGGGTTTAATGTTAACATCGTGTTATTTTTCAACCTCTTCAGCTCGCTCCCCAATGCCTTTTTTGCCGCTTGTTTGGTCTTTAAAACCTGTTCTACGGTCGGCTCCTCCACATCGACATCATTGCCGCATACCTGCCGCATAATCCGCCTGAACTCTATCGCTGTCAATTCGCGCAGATCTCCGTTTGTCGCCGCAATAAGATCAACATACGGCTTCCCCTGTTCTTCCACTTTCCATTCATCAAACGGGCCGATAACACTCAACTGCTGTCTGCTTACGCCTAACGCTAAACCGGCGTCGCGTATGCCTGCTGAAGCCCAATCTACAACGGCCTCCCAACCGCCTCCCTGTTTTGGCCTGTGATGCCCGAAGTGCAGCCAAATTTTAGCATAGGCCTCGCCGTGTATGCCCATATCTTTCACAGCCTGCACTCCCCTTTCCCAAATATAGTCCTGCCGGTTTGGTATAGTGTGCGTTTGAAATACAACCAGGGCGTCTCTCAAGGAGGGTTCCCTGTAATAATCCTGCAGGTAATATTCCACTGCGGGCGCTAACTGGGAATCGTTGAAGTGGATGACAGGGGGCTTTCTGCCCTGTCTTTCTCTCATCTCTTTTTCTTCGACGCGCTTCATCAGTTCTAAGGATGCCGTGGAGAAGAACGCGGAGAAGTCTTCCCATGTGACTATAGGGTCATTATGGCCTCCCGAGCCGTATTTATACATGCACTTTGTATAGTACCCGCCTTCGTCTTCAATCCGATACGCCTCGACTTCATATGTCTGGTTATCCTCCGCTTTATAATGGACTATGCCGCGATAACAGATCGCCTTTGCCTTCTTCATCCCAAACTTTACTTCAAATTCGTCTATCTTCTGTTTATTCTCGATTGGCAGGGGGAGGGATTCGTAGGACAGTTTTGTGCCGTCTCTATTTTCCTGATAGTGCGGCTCGACGGTGCGAATGCGCGTATTGTGCCCTTTTAGGAGGTTCAGCATGGCGAGGACGCGATACTGTATGACACGGCCCAGACCGCCGCCGGCATTCCAGGCCTCGCTGGATACATCCCAGATGGTGCGGCCTTCCATGTTACCGGCCCATCTGTTCAGCCATTCCTGAGGGATGTTTTTGGCCAGCATCAAAAGGATAGAATCTGTTACGGCTGACTGGTAACGCTTCTCCTGATTGTTCTGCTGAAGTAATATATCAATCAGTTGACGCTTCTCCTCTTTCGAAAGCAGGGTTACCGCATGCAGTATCGGATATCGGTTTTCGATCGGATTTTTTCGGTCGCTCGCCTGGGCCTCATTGCAGGCGTCCAGGAAGATGAAAAGCCTGGATTGGTCCTGATTTTGCGCTGCCTGCTGCAGGCTGGATCGAAGCTCCTCAAGAAGCGGCGACCAGCCGCCATCAGCCAGCATCGCTGTTCGAGCATCCTGGTGCGCAGATGGGCCGCCGCCCCCGGCCGCCATCCTGAAACTGGAATCAGCGGCTGCTTTCTTGATTTCCACAGCCTGCACCCCGAATCTGTCGGAGATCTTCCATCCGGCGCTCGATCCCTTCAACAGCTCTTTCGGCCTTATCCTTATTTCATAATCCTTCGTGCCCTTCGAATAAGGTACGATTATCGTACTGCCATCCCGCCGTATACCATCAGGTTCTATGCCCGCGAGAAATGACGGATCGAATACGAATTTATTTCTTATTGCGCGCGGAATGGCGCGGATAGGCCTGTTATCGATCAGGAGTTGTTTACCTATTGCAAATAGGACGGTGAATAATTTTACGTCGGAGAGTACAGAGTCGCCTTGCGTCTGTGGCCGCTCATGTGGAAATGAACTCTGGAATCGCAGTGACGGGGCGAGGGTATTGGCCGGCTCAGCCAACGCTATATTGGAAGATAAAAATGCTGCTATAGCTAAAATAATTATAATTTTTTTCATATGCATCTTCAAGTTTTTTATTAACCCTAAACCACATTAGTATACCCAATATATTTGCGTAGTCAAGTGCCAAAATCCAACTATTTTAAACCTTAACTTAGAGACGCTTTCCAATTGCATCGGGAAAGTGTCTTACCCTCAAGCTGGAAAGTGTCTTTTTAGGTTGGGGACAGGTCTGGGATTGGACGAGGGACAGGTCTGAGATTACAACCAGAACCGTCCCTATTTATAAATGCGGGGGACGCGGTTGGAGATGGAGCAGACGACTTCGTAGGCTATTGAGCCGGCTAAGCGGGCGAGATTCTCTGTGCGAATCTCCTCGAAACCCTGTTTACCTATCAGGACAACTTCGTCGCCGACTTTGACACCGCGGATTTCTCCGACGTCTACCATGGTTTGGTCCATGGTGACTTTTCCAACGACAGGGGCGCGTTTGCCTCTTATAAGGACCTCGGCCTTGTTCGATAGAATCCTGCCATAACCGTCGGCATAGCCGATCGGCAGAGTAGCTATCCTGGTATGTTTCTGGGTAATATAAGTCCTCCCGTAACTTATGGACCTGCCTTCCGGCGTATCTTTCAGATAAGTAACCCTGGTTTTTAGCGAGAGCGCTGGTTTCAACTTTATAAGTTTTTCAAAACCTTTCTTGGGGTACATGCCGTATATGATGATCCCGGGCCGCACCAGATTTAAATACGCGTCTTTTATGGCGATTGTCGCGATGCTGTTCGCTGCATGTTTGTACTTGATCTCGATCCCGTTGTTCTCTATCCGTTCCAATAGATTCTTGAAAGAGTCTATCTGGTACTGCGTGAAGAAATCGTCCCGCGCCGCGCTCGAGAAATGCGTGTAGATACCGTCTATAATGACATCCTTTTCGCAAACCGCCTTTTTGATAAAGTCGAGCGCCTCCTCGTGCCAGATGCCGATCCTGCCCATGCCTGTGTCGACTTTTATATGGACCTTTGCCCTCCTGGCTGTGTCGCCGCATACCTTCGAAATCGTTTTTAAGAGTTCGCAGCCAGCCAGCGTCAGGGTTATGTCATTCTTAATAGCAATCTCGGCTTCTTCCTCAAGGACCGAACCCAGGATAAGTATCGGAATATTGATATGCCGCTCCCTGAGGCGAAGCGCTTCGTCTATCGTCGCTACGCCGAGATATTCCACACCCTCATCTCGGAGCGCGCTCGATACCTCGACTATGCCGTGCCCGTAGGCGTTCGCCTTCACGACAGGCATGACAGCGATGCCTTTGCCGATGAGCCGCCTGATCTGCCGCAGATTGAACTTTATGGCCTTCAGGTCAACCTCGGCCCATGTAGGCCTGTAATTCACTTTTCCGGGCCCCAGCCTGATCATGCTACCGTCCTTTTATATCGCATTCCCGCGAATAGAGATACATGGGGACGAGATCGAAGACATTGGAAAATCGCCTCCTCTTGAACTTCTCGCGGGCAAGGGCCGCCACAATACCCGCCCGCGGCTGCCAATTATTCGAGTCTTTCTCCACCCCATCTCCCAAGCGCAAGATATTATCGTACTTTTTCATCTTTTTCGCAAGTCTGTCCGGTTCGATCAACAGATACTTCGAGCTCCTCTTCACCTTCTTCCCGTCAGATTCATAAAAACACGCGTAGACTTTATTTTTCTTGGCGTCGAGGATCGGGCATATTATGCCCTTGAACCTTTTCGCGCCTTCGGCTATGGCGTCGAGAGTCGGGACCGCGACTACAGGCTTCTTCAGGATAAACGCTAAGGTTTTAACGGTCGTTACGCCGATCCGCAGGCCCGTGAACGAGCCCGGCCCGATGCTTATCGCGAAACCGTCTATGTCTTTTAATTTTAACCGCGCCTTTTTTAAACACGCGCCTATAGTCGGCACGAGCCGCGATGAATGGTTCATGTGGGCCTGGCGATGATATGAAGATAGGACCTTTTCACCATCGGTGATCGCCACACTTAAAAATTTTGTCGATGTATCTATCGCTAAAATTATCATAGGCCTTTTATTTTAATCTCCCTCGACCCATCATCCCTGATGGAAAACCTTACCTCTATATGGCGTTTCGGCAGAAGCCCCTTAATCTTATCGGCCCATTCGATGATCGTTACGCCGTTTCCGTAAAAATATTCGTCGTAACCGATAGTCTCAAGCGATGCCGGCCCCTCAAGCCTGTATATATCGAAATGATAGAGCGGGATCCTGCCCCTGTGTTCTTTGACAATGACAAACGATGGGCTGTTGACATATCTTGTGTCGGTTACGCCTAAACCTTTCGCGATGCCCTTAACCAACACGGTCTTGCCCGCGCCCAGGTCGCCTATCAGCGCGACGACAACCCCTTTTTTCATCCGCCGCGCCAACTTCTCCCCAAGCGCGATCGTCTCATCTCGAGTCCTGGATATAGCCTTAATCAAAGTGCGTGTAGCCTTTCGCTTTGATATTTCGTATCCGGCCGGTTCCATCTACCAGCTTGATCCCGTTTCGCTTTTCGACCACCTCTCCGATCATGCTTACATCTGTCCCGAATCGCGCCAGTTCGGTCTTGAAGAATCTCGCCGCCTCTTTCTGGCCCATCGTGAAGAGGAGCTCGAAATCCTCGCCGTTTTTTATCGCGCTGGCAAAGGAACTGGCATCTTTCGAAAGAGGGACAGCCATTTCATAGATTACAGCGCCGCAGGAGGACGCCTTCAGGATCCGGCCCAGATCCAGGATCAACCCATCAGACACATCGATCATTGAATTTATCTTAAAATTCTTTACCAGTCTTCTTGATTCTGCCAATCGCGGCATAAAATTTAAATGCCTCCCCTTTATAGAGCCTCCGATCGCCCCTGTTATGAGGATGAGATCTCCTCTCTTCGCGCCGGAACGGGTAACCAGATTTTCCTTCTCCACCTCGCCAAGGAGCGAGATATCTATGACCAGCTTTCGGGAAGAGTTCGTGTCTCCGCCGACGATATTTATCTTGAAACGCTTCGCGAGCGCCTCTATACCTCTATACAGGCGATCTACAAATGAAACCGGCGTGGCCGGATTTATCCCAATGGAGATAACCGCGTATCTTGGAACGCCTCCCATGGCCGCGATATCGCTTATGTTGACAGCGAGCGCCTTCCGACCTATCTGAAACGGCGCTGCGTCCTTTAATCTAAAATGGACATCCTCTATAATCATGTCGCATGTGTATAGAAGATACCTGTCCCTCGTCCACCTGATTACAGCGGCGTCATCGCCAGCGCCCAGGACGACCGACTTATCGAGTTTAATCCTTTTCGTCAGGCGCTCGATTAAACCTATCTCACCTAAATTTTTTATTTTTGAAGTCATATGGTTTGCGGAATATTCCTACTTCAGTTACAAACGCCGTAACAAGATTAGCCGGCGTCACATCGAAAGCTGGATTATATACCTTAACGTCTTTCGGCGCGATAGGCGTTCCCAGAACCTTCCTAACTTCGTTGGCCCCGCGTTCTTCAACCGGTATCTGGCTGCCGCGCGCGAGAAACAAATCGAATGTCGAGATCGGCGCGACAACGTAGAATGGAACCTTGTGGTACCTGGCCAGGACGGCCAGGCCATAAGTCCCTATCTTGTTCGCGAAGTCCCCATTGGACACAACCCTGTCAGCGCCCACGAATATCTTATCAATCCTGCCCTTTTCCATCAGGCTCGCTGCCATATTGTCGCAAATAAGCGTGGCATCGATACCCTCTCTCATCAGTTCCCATGTCGTAAGCCGCGCGCCTTGAAGGAGCGGACGGGTCTCGTCGACATATACCCTGATCTTTTTTCCTTTAGCCTTCGCCTCAAACAATACCCCGAGCGCTGTCCCGTAATCCGCTGTGGCAAGCCCTCCTGCATTGCAGTGGGTAAGTATCCTGTCGCCGTTTTTAACCAGCGCCGCGCCGAATTTCGCCATCGAGCGGCATATCTTCTTGTCCTCTTCTATCATCAAAAGCGCCTCGCGCAGGAGGGCCTTCTTTATAACATTTACATCCTCAGTCTGACAATTCTCAGCAACACGCTCCATCCTCGCGAGCGCCCAGAATAGATTCACGGCCGTCGGGCGCGATGAGGCAAGATACTTCGCGGCCTTCCGCACCTTTCTAATAAACTCCCCGCGATTCTTCGCCTTAGAATCTTTGACGCCCAGGACCACGCCGAGCGCCCCGGCTATGCCGATTGCCGGCGCGCCGCGCACCTGCAGTTTCTTTATCGCATTCCAGAGCGTCTTTACATCGCGGCAGACCAAATACTTGAATCTATGCGGCAGGAGCGTCTGATCTATCAATTTAACCCTGCCATCTTCCCACTTAATCGTCTCAACCGGCATATTCGTCTCTCTTCCCCCTCACCCTACCCTCTCCCCTAAAGGGGAGAGGGATAAAGGGTGAGGGGATACGTTAACCCCAAACTACTTTCGCCAACATACTCCGCTTTATATACACCGCCCTATAAGGACAGACCTCGTGACAGCACAGGCAGTTGATGCACTTCTTGTAATCGATCTCGCACCTGTCGCGCTCTATAGTAATGCAGTCAACCGGACAAGAGAGCTTGCAAAGGTTGCACCTCTTGCACGCCTCTTCGTCTATGACGGGCCTAAATTTCACAAGCGAGGCGACGCTGTTCGCGACAGCCTTCGGAATTATCTTCAACACCTTGGCCTTGGTCTGCGGGAGTTTGAAGTCAGAGAGCGAAAAGGAGCCAATATCGTCTCCGACGATTTCGATCTTCGCCAAGTCCGCCTCGCCAAGTCCGCGTTCGTAACAGCTCCTTGTCGAGGCTACAGCCAGCGGATCCAATCCTATCATCTTTGCCGCGACCGCGTCAAGGGCGACCGCGTCAAGAGACGCCAATATAAATCCCGTATTCCTCAAAGTCCCGCTCGCGGGGCCGTCTCCCTCCATAGAAACAACCGCGTCCAGAATCGTGAGGCCGGGCTTCGCGACGGAATAGACTTCAGCCAGGATCTTTACAAAATCCCCTTCTTTCGGGGCTCTAGAATGGCAGCCGGCCTTGAACATCCCCGTGATCGCGCCGAACATGTTCTTTACGCCCGCTGTTATGGTGGTGATACCGTGGGTCTTGAATTTTGGAATGGATATAACCGCGTCGGCGTCCAGGAGATAGCGGCTCACAGGCAGGCCGTTCACGCTCCGCGAGGAATTGAACTTCACAAGTTCCACGCCTTCTTCAGAGGCCGCTTTTCGCATGCCGGACTTCTCGAATATCTCATCCATATTCTTCCCGTAACCTCCGGGCGAATCCCCGACCCAGATAAGCCCGCCGGCTTCCTTCGCAAGCCGCGCGGCAGCCTTCACTACCTCGGGATGCGTATCCACACCTTCCTCAGGCAGACGGGCCGATAGGAGATTCGGTTTCAACAGAACCCGGGAGCCCGGCTTGATGAGGCCGCCAAGCCCTCCTAAAAGCTCTACCGCGCGCCTCACAGACGACTCAACCTTTGCGCTATCGTAATCTTCGCACCGGACCAACGCGACCTTGGCGCTCATATGGCCTTTATCCCTTTTACCAAAAATACGACATATACCATCGCGAGGTTATGGATGATGTGAATCGTTATGGATGAAACTAAGCTGCCGGTCTTCTCATACATATGCGCCAATAATACGCCGAGGACCATTATCGGAAGGAATCCGACTACATTCGTATGGAGCGCGGCGAAAACCGCCGCTGTCAGCATCGTTGCCCAGAATATGCCCGTCAGCTTCTTCACCGCGTTATACATAAATCCCCTGAAAAACAACTCCTCTATCACGGGCCCGAATATCGACGTGAACAGGCTCGAAAATACCAGGAACGCGGGATTCCCCTCCCTCATGAATAGTTCGACAACCGGCTGTTTCCGCGGCGCGTACCCAACGAGCTTAACCGCGATAAGGACCAAAAATGCCGCGATTAAAAAAACGGGCACAGCCGCGATATAACCGGCGATCCCATAAAATATATTCCGGAAGAGATTCTTTAAGGTGAGTCCAAGCTCAATCAAGCCCGCGCGATTTTTGTAAACAGCGAAGTATACCACAAACATCGCGGCGATACAATCTGATATCGAGGAGTTGAACATCATCCTGAAATTGTCATTCTTTAAGACGGGCAATATCCGATAAAGGAAGGCATCTATTATAACCATAAGATACGCGAAGAATAAGAATAATATGGCCACCCTCGCCACGTCCGCGATAGACCATCCAACGCGGCCGTGCCTATACGTGCTTATGTCGAATGTCCTTCCTTTAAATCTAAAAGCAAGAAGCGCGCCGTCTAACAAAAATCCCAGAGCAACAATGAGAAGGAACGCCAGGCTTGTTAGATTCAGCGCCAAAGAAAGAAGCGGCTTCTTCGCGAACGCCTTTTCAACTTCTTCACGGCGCAGCATGAGCTCATCCGTCTTATCGATCGCCTCGCGCTTCGCCAAAAGCGCCTGCGAGTCTTTTCTTGCCTTCGCCTTATCCGCCGGCATGCTCGAAACCGCGGCGAGGACGTTGAAAACTATTATGAACGCAAGGAGCAGTATGTATATACTGTCTTTCTTCGCGAGCTCCCTGATTTTTTCTAATCGCTTACCCATTTAGTCCCGCACTCTTGCCCCCTCACCCTACCCTCTCCCCATGACCGTAGGGCAGACTTAAGTCTGCCCTACGGCTACCCTCTCTCGCCTTTCGGGGAGAGGGAAAAAGGGTGAGGGGCAATCTCACCCAGCTGCGCCATATTTCCGTTCTCTGAAAGTCGCGCCAATATCCCTGGCGATCGCTCGACATTTTTCAATGTCTGTCTCCGGCAGATCGAGGCATGTCGCTTCTGTCGCGATGCCGTTGGCCGCGCAATCCTTGGCGAATTTCAGGACAGCATCGTAAGTATCCGGTCCGAAGCTGGGGCGGCATATCTTATTATACTTCTCCTTTGAATCAACATGAAGGCTTACCGAGACCTTATCGACGAGACCTTTCAGCTCGCCTGCGATAGGACGGCCGTTTATGAGATCGCCGTGGCCGTTTGTGACAAGCCGCGTCGGAATAGCCCTCTTCTTCAACTCTCCAGCGACCGCCTTGATCACATCGAGCCGCAGAGTCGGCTCTCCATAACCGCAGAATACGACCTCTTTATATTTATCGGCTGCCTTTAGCTCTCTCAAAATGTCTTCGACAGCAGGCTCTCCGGCCAGCCTCAAATTGTGACCTTTGACGAAATCCGTGAAGTTCCTCACACAGAACTCGCAATTATCAGTGCACCTGTTTGTTATATTGAGGTAGAGCGAGTCCCTTATCGGATATGCCGCCTTGCCCTTGCCCTCATCCGCGACCGGCAGGCCGAACAAGGCTGCGGCATTGCGTGTTGTGATGCGGCCGATGTCTTCGGCTGACAGCGACTTGAGCCTCGCCAATTCCTCGACGAGATAAGTTATATGCGCGGGTTCGTTGCGTTTCCCCCTAAATCCCTCCGGCGCCAGGAACGGCGCGTCAGTCTCCAGGAGAAGCCGCTCCACGGGAACCTCTTTGGCGAGGGCCTGCAGCGGCTTCGCGTTTTTGAATGTCAGGTTGCAGGTAAAGGAAATAAACAATCCTAACTCGAGGCATCTTTTCAGCAGCGTATAATTTCCGGAGAAACAGTGCATGGCGCCTTTGGCACCGCCGCCTGATTCAGATTTCAGTATGTCAAGTGTTTCGCTCCCGGCATCTCTTGAATGTACAATAAGAGGCAGGCCAAGCTTCTTGGCGAGGACTATAAATTTTTTGAATGTGTTGATCTGCTCATTTTTCGGCGATAGGTTTCTATAATAATCCAACCCTACCTCGCCGACAGCAACAACCTTCTTATTATCGGCGAGTTTTTCGAAAGAGGAGATTACTTGGTCTGTTGCGGTCTTGGCGTCATGCGGATGGATACCGACGGAGGAATATATAATATCGTATTCTTTGGCCAGCTCCAAAGACCTTGTGGTTCCCTCAATAGAGCTGCCTACATTGATTATATATCCTATGCCGGCCTTTTCGGCCCTGGCTATGACCTCGCCTCTGTCAGGATCGAAGTCCTCGAAGTCGAGGTGGCAGTGCGTATCGATCAGCATGTCTAATATTTGTCTAACAGGTCTTTAACTATCCTTTTAGCGTTAACTACAAGATTAAATTCCTCTTCATTAAAAAGAAAGGGCCTCAACCCGATAGCCAGCCTTTCTAACTCTGAGGCGCTGAATTCACCGATGGTTTCGAGGATAATTTTTTTGGGCTCTTCGGTAATGCCGTTGGCTTTCAATACGTCCTCACTGATCGGAAATCTTTTAGAAAGCATAATGATAATATCGTAGATATGCCTTCCTTTTTTAATATGCCTCAAGGCGTCTATCTTTTCAGCAAATAGAGAGCCCCTGGACATCATCGTGACTGGAAAAATCTCTCCGAAACTGCTGAGAGTAACAGATTCTGTCTCCAATTTAAAGATGGGCCTATTCGCTTCGAATTTAACCGCGAGGCTTCCCCTCTTATCTATTATTCTGTAATATTCCAGAACATTTTTGAAAACGAAAGTGGTCGATGAAAGTTTTCCTCTATGTTCAAACGAAACTTCAGAATAGATATTCTCCCTTTTTAATTCCTCTTTCACGAATTCTGATACTTTCTCAAACTCCTGTTGATCAACTTTGGCGATGTTGAAATCCAAATCCTCGGAGAATCTTTTAAATCCATGGGCCAGCCTTAGAGATGTCCCTCCCAGAAAATAGAATCTGTCTGCCCAAACGCTCGCATAAAGATATTTTAACATGAGGGTCTGGATATATTCTCTCATTATGCCGCGCATCTTGCCGATGGGCATCTGATTTGCTTTGGCTTGTTCTAACAATGCTTCAAAGGTGAGCATAAATATTTCTCACCGTCCTATACGTTGACTTGTTAAAATATGAGGCGTAATCATAGAGCCTCGCTTTTTTTAACCTCCTAATCGCCGGCAGATCGAAGCGTTCTTCTTCCACATCGATTTTATCGCTGTCGTAGAGTTTAAAATAGATGTAATCTACCAACGCCTTCTCTGGATCCGCGATTTTAATTTTGAATCTATTTTCTTCTATAATCCTGTATCCAAGAAAGGCCTTTGTCCTCACGCTTCTGTATCTGAAAAGGCCATGGTAATTTTTAAATTCCCTCGTCGGTTTAGTGGTAATAGAGCTGACCCCCATAGCGACTTCCGGGATTATATTGTAAATAGAAAGCGCTGTCTCTAACGAAACATAGGATGGGCTGTATAGTTTATTTGCCAAAAATAGATCCGGGATATTCCTCTCCTGCGGATAGATTATCTCATAAAGTCCATTCTTCATAACCCTGATCCAATTGCGCTTCTTCCAATAATGGATTTGCTGCTTCAGGGTCCCTTCCTTTTCTTTCGGAAAAAGGCAGAATAAGTCCTTAGTCGAAAATATATAAAGCCTGCTATCCTCCAGCCTCTTATACAACTCAATGTATTTCATTTTATTATAATTATTTATGACTTTCTGAAATAGAAGTTTACACTATAACCCCGCCATTGTCAAGCGAAAAAGGGGATAGGCTACTTTTTCCAGATACTGTATAGCCAGAAAAAGTAGCCTATCCCCTTTTTATATATTACGCCGCGACCAATGTTGCCGCGACCTTGTCGTATTCCGGTACGCGGTATTGTTCGGCAGGTTTATATGAGAGGTAACCCTTGATCAACCTCGCGATATCGCCGCTTACTATGGCCTCAATATAATCGGCAACCGCTATATTGTCCAATTCGAAGTGCGACTTCAGATAAAAGCTCAATACCTTGTATATCGACGAATCGCTATTGGCGTCCTTGATATGTCTTGCGAGGAGCATCATCACATATGTATTCAATTGGAAGGCCTTTCTATCTTTATCCCCGGCCGCTCTCGCCTCCTGTAATTTCCCGATATCCGTTCTTATAAATCTTAGACCAGCATCTGCCAGCCTCTTGAGCCCTTCCTCGGGCATATCATTCGGCACAAGGGCTATAGTTCTATTCTCAAGGCCTCTTGCCTTCGCCAAGATGTTATCAGCGCCGTTTGCCCTGTTGATATTGAACCTGTCTCCATAATTAGCTTTTTGCGCCTCAAACTCTCCGTTGGCGAAAAACTCAAACGGCAGAAGCAGGGTATATCGCTCGCCCGGATGCGTAGGAATTTCCAGACCTGCCTCTTTCACGACCGCGGCAATTTCTGCAATCGCTCCGTTCTCTCCGCTGGCACTAAAGCGCTCGGTAAGCCGGCCTTTCGCCTTGGCCGCATAGAGCAATAAAGCGCCGCGGACGGCGATTATATCGAATATATAATCATTTCGCCGATTTGGCTCGTTTACCAGCGACAATATCTCACTCAATCTGGCGATCTGCTCTTCCGGTTTATAACCAGCCATCAACAATGCATTTCTCGCTTTTATTATCTCTCCACTTTTAAAATCCGTCCAGGCTGGCTGGTCGACCTTCGACAACTCTTCGAGGAGAATCTTTATCTGCTCTTCTGGTTTGTAACCAGCGTCTAACAGCGCGCCGCGCATAGTTATTCTTTCATAGATGAGCTCTAAAAATTTGGGGCCTGGCTTATCTTTTTCTGACACAACCTCAATCAACCTGCGGTGGTTCTCATCTACATTGTGACGGCCCCTTATCAACGCGCTTAGAATTCTGGTCACTATCATGGTATCAGAGTAGTCAGCTGTAACTTCCTTCAGCACGCTTTCAAACTTCTCTATTTGTGCCTGGCGATTGTGCCCTGCCCCTAACAGTGCTTCATGGGCCTCGATAATTATATATTTGTATAATAAGTTGTATCGTAGGCCCTTTAACTTATATACATCCTGTAGTAATTCGTCCAATCTATCGATCTGCTCTTTCGTATTATATCCAGCGGTCAATAATGCGCTTTGGATGGCGATTACCGCTGGCACTGCCCAATCATGGCTTTGCAAAAAATCCGATCTATCAAATTCTGACAATAAGCCGCTCAACGCCTCAATCTGAGCCTCGAACGCCTCTTCGAAATTCGGCGCTGCATGCCGATCGAGGCCTTTGATTCCTGCCGCATGAGTCTGCGCGCCGACGTCGCCTGACTTCCATTCTTCTGGTGCTCTCATATAAAGCCACGGGTCATTGACATCCGGCATAGCCTTTAATCTTTCCATAGCGTTGCCCAGCCCCCCCACCTCATACAGCTCTTCGCCCAAGAAGGATTTGGCCTCGTTGCCTGGGAATGGCTCGCTACCCATAAAATACTTACAAGCTGAATCTCCGCGTTCAACGCGTAACCCTTTTAAGCTGCTTCGTTCATCCGATTCGCCGAATAGAAGTTCTAAGAAGGATATGGTTTTGCCGTTTGGCGGAAGACAGAGTGAATAACGAACTCTCGTTTTAAGTCCGGAGAAATGGTGCATGTTCTCTGCGATCACTTTTAAGAATGCGGCAAGCCGGATACCGTTTGGTTTTAAATCATCTAATGTGATTTCGCTCTTTATACAAAATTTCAAAATCTCTTCGGTTTTTAGACCTGCGACACGGCTTAATATGCCGATCACAGGGTGTGTTGAAAGCGTCGACTTAAGCAGCAGGAAGTTCTCAAGCTGCAGTTTTCTACGCTTTGCGATTGGAAGCATAAACTCGTCTCCCTCTTTGCCCCGCTTGTTAACCGCAGTATTCTTTATCCACGCTTCCAACGCCTCGATCCCCTTGCCTAAACTTGTAATCGCTGCATCTATGTCATTTGATAGAAGAGCTTTGAGGGATTCTCTTATATTAGCTATGGCGCCAGGCGATTCTGGTTTCAAAGAGTAGCTATCGAGACCAAGGCGTTTCGTCGGGTCTATTAAGAAGGCTATGAGGGCAATCATCTCGTCTCGCTCCTCGGTTGAAGAAAAAGCGCTTTGCGCCTGCATCTTCAACCCACTTACCTGCATAATCTCTTTTTGAGTTGGGCCGAAGTCTACTATGCGGCCATTCCTGGGATCAAAGATTATCAGAGCATGGTATCCAAGCGCTTCTGCAGCATCTATTTGTTTATGCGCCTCTTCTTGTGTATAATTCTCCCCGAACACTGCCACCGTATCATCCTTGACTGCGGCGCGTCCCTTTTCCTCTTTCATCCTCTCTTGCTTTTGCTCGTCTGTATATCTGTTACAGTAACTATTTACGCTAAACTTATAAAGATATAAGCTCCATGCTATATTTAACTCCAAGCCAGGTCTGCCAAGAAGTTCTTCACGCCTTTTGACTAAGGCGAGATAAGCATTACTGTATGCAACCCGCATCGCAGGCGATGTGGAGCCGCCTTCAGACACGTCTCTCTGCGCGGATATCATGGGCATCCTTATTTTTTTGAGTACTGATCCTATCACAGCGGGATTGTCTACCTTCGCAAGATATCCATATAATTCTTGATCTGCCATTTTTTCAGCACTGTCTGCCTCTGTCTTAGCCTCGTGGTATCCAAATGCTCCTCGGCCCATAGCGCGCACTGTCGCGACAGGGTGATCCAATATCTGACCCAGATCCTCTCCTGTACTCACGGCGTTATTTATGAACGCTATAAGGCGGCTAACCTGATCGTTTTCGCTGATATCTTGAGGTGAGGGTGTCTTTCCGCCATTCTCCTTGTAGTTATGAGCACCTTTTCCATAGTTGATATTAGCCTTTGATCTTGCCGCTGGCGCCTGCATCGTCCCCTGCGCCTGCGTCTGCCAGTATTCTACCTTTACGGGTTTTAATGGATTATTCTCATCCAAAGTTATTGTAGCCTCGTAATGGCGCCTGTCCAGATTTGGGGATTTCAGGAAGAACCATTCGAGGTTGGCCATAGCGAATAACTCTCTAAAGAGGGCGTCTTTAAGCAGTCCGTTCTTCACATCTGTCGGACAGGTGGAATAGAAGTGGACGAGGTGCTGGGCCTCAACCCCTGAAACGCGTATCTTGCCGCCGGTATCTCGATATAGATTAACTAAATCCGCTATCTGCGCAGGCGCTATCATCCCCGGACTCTTAACTACTTCGTTGATTGCTGCCAACCCTTTTCGAATCCGCTCTGACCGTTGGATACGCGCTGGGATTAGAGGTGTGAGCTCCGTTGTAGTCATGATTATATTTAAGAGGAATCCGGCCTCGCCTGGCGTCAACTCTTTAAAGAGGCCTTCAATGTCTACACTGGATGCCCCACCTGTCAAGATGCGCTTCAACACAGCCGCTATTTCTTCCTTATTGCCTTTTTTAACGATAGATTTGACATCCTGATATGACGGTTTCAATCCTGAGGTTGAAGTTCGCTCTTTAGGAGTTGCCCGGCCTGTCTCCGCTTCCTGCCGGTTGAATCCGGCTGTCTCCCTCTCGGCCTGCGTAAGGTTCGAGCGCACTATAGATATTAAATTCGCGGACTCGTCAGACCAGCCAAATTCGCTGGTAAGTTCAAATTTCGCGCATTCATTGATCCGGTAATAGTAGAAGTCCTTCCCTTCTCGCGTCAAGAGTATCTTGCCCTTGGAATCGATTCCCAATCTCTCACCTATGGTAGAGCCCATGACAATCTTCCGCAGCTGCCATTCCTTCCTATTTGAAGCGGCTATGAGAGACGCTAAACCCCTGCCTACCTGCTCTGCAATATACATAATCATCATCTGAGCTATATATTTTTCATTTTCAGAACCATTTATAGCCAATTCCGAGAGGTCTTTTGGCTCGTTTATGCCTGAATAATCGGCTGTTTTTCCGCCAAACATTGAAGCGAGCCTATTCTTATCTTTCAGCATGGGAATAAGGCCCACGCCGGCAACTATGTCTTCGAAGTCTTTTTCGCCCTCTATTGTCCAGATGAAATCTTCTTTTCGGTATTTACCGGATGCTATTAATTCTTCTGCCTCCTTTTCTTTAATCTGATACTCCTTATTTGGATCCGGCTCTGCAACCACCTCATAAGGATGGCCTTTGCCATATTTTTGTATAAATCTGAAATGGTACCCCCTCTTATTTCGACTTAATGGATCGGGCGCGCCTACAATATGATGCCCGGGCTCTGTCAGCTCCGGCACCTCCGTATAATATCTCTCATTCACAGACGGCGATCCGCCGAGGCCTGTCCCCTGGATTACGTAATAGCCGTTAGCGACTCGAGAGAGCGCGCCAAATGCTGTCTCCGCTTCGAGGCTCGCGTGGGAATCATGTCTTATATCGACAAATTCTGTCCCAAGCGCCTCTTTCAGCTGCGCCACAAACGGATACTTATCGAAGGGCATATTGAATGTCCTGCACTCGGTCCCGATAACCCCTGTTTCGGCATCGAGCGGCCCAGGCGAGGTACAGCCGATATTGTTCAGATTATTTATCCCCAGCTCATATGTCTTGAGAATATCCCGCACTATTTCAGCGATCCTTGAGACGATGGTGTCTGCCAAATCTTTATTAGGACCGGCTATATCCCTTTCGTCATCCAGCTTCAGCAAGTCCTTCCATATAAAGCTATTGCTGTAAAGCGCCTCGGGTTTTCCGTCTATCATTCTATATAACATCACGGTCAGCTTGGTCCCGCCCATGCTCATACCTATAAAATAGGGGCTCGCCCTTCCAATCAGCGCACCGTTCGCGCTGCTACGCGCGCCGGAAAAATTGCTGAATGCCGGGAGCAGGACCATCTTTTCATCCTGTGTTAGACCTAAACTGTCCAAAGACGCGAATATCTTCGAATCTCTGGACTTGCCAATTAAACCGCGCAGACTATTCAATTTTACTGCCAGCTTAGGGTTGTGCACCTGCAATATACGATACGCGCTGTCAAATCTCTCTTGCGGTTTCATGTCCCTGCGCAGCCTGTCGCTGATTATAAAGTGGGTGGATATAAGTTCCAACTTTCTCTTATCGCCTTTTTGGATTACCGGCGTCAAAAGGCCTTTCTCATTCAAAAGGAACACGATGGCCTTAACCGTTTCAAATCCGAACGTCCTGCTTCCTGTCACCGTCTTTATAATCTCACCGTCATTGTTATTCGCTCTGTCAGCTGCTATTATACGTCTTCTTCTCAGATCCGCGATCATATCAGAGAGTATGACACGTCCTTCCGGCTCAATAAATCCGACGAGCTCGCTTGCAATCGCTGGGTTGACTCCCATCTTCAGACACCTTGCCGAGAAATATTCTTCTTTTCCTTTCGGCGCCGTGCCGCTCGCGTTCGCGCGCGGGCTGGGGTCGACGAAGATAAACGCCTCCTTCGGCGTAACAACTTTTCCTTTGGGTTCTACATACGTGACTTTAAACCTCTCCGCGGAACCTCCGCCTAACTGCTCCGGCTTAAGCGGCATTGAACCGTGGCCTTTTAGCGAAACGAGTTCCGGCGCAACGAGCGCGTTTAAAAGCCCTGAAAATAGGCTTGCGCGCATTTTGCTTGGCATGACCGGCTGGCCCAATTTCCCATCAACAATCTTGTCATCCATATAGCTGTAGGCATTGAAATTTTCAGCCCACGCTCCTTTATAGTATATTACTGCTATCTTGGCGCTTTCTTCCTTCGACAGCCTCTCCGCTGCCTGAGTCCCGATATCGTGCGTCGCCCTATGGTCAGGATGGGCATCGTTGGCCTGAGGCGCGAATATTACAAAGGACTCTTTCTTGCCGCTTTTTTTGAATTCCGCGTACTCAGATTTGATCAATCCATATACCCTTTTTTTCTCTTCATCGCTAACCACGCGATTTCCGTCCGCATCTGGTGGTCTGTCATAAAAACCAAATCGCAGGAATTGCGGCAATGTCTTAATCCCGAGCCTCTTGTTAGCCTCGAGCGCCTCAGCTTCTCTAATCCTAACCCTTTCTTCTTTATCGCTAACCGGCCTTCCATCCTTATCCACAATAGCGGCGCGGTGGCCTGTCGTCATATACAGAGGCGTGATGTCAAATCCATTATTAAGAAATTCGTTCACTAACCCGGCGATGGAGAGCTCATCGTCATAGTGCGGCAATAAAGAGACGGCATGGCCATTTTTCATATTTAATTTGCTCAATCCCTTTACGCCGTCGGGTCTTGAGCGCTGCCCATTATTAAAATATACGAGGTCAAAGACCTCCGCATAGTCTCCCTCCGCGTCATATGGAATTGCGCCCAGCGATCTCAATTTAGCCATATTGACTGCCATGGCCGCGTCAGCAACAAGGTCAAACCTCAGCCTTCTAAGCTGGGATTGATAGGCATTTATCGCAAACGACTTCATCGTATAAGCGGCTTCTGTGAGTATATGGAACAGATTATTACCAAGCGCCGCGCCGCTCGTCTCATATTCGATAAGTGTCAGATCCTTCTTCCCTCCCCAAATCTTACTTATCATTATAGTATCTACCAAAGTGGCGATCGCCTTAACCCCAGGCCGCTTGTCCGTTCTATCGGGAAAGAGGATGACTTCCGGGTTGTAGTATATAAGAGAGTTCTGCAGAGTTCTTATATGATCCGGGAGGCCATTTGTCGCATAGATTACAACATCGTTACCCATCGATTGCAATCGCCTGATCAGACCATAACATCCGCCTGCGGCTTCACCATCATAATCTATCACTGCTACTCTCTTCGCGCTGGGCAGATTTTCAAACCTTACAGACCGCTCGATAACCTTATGGTCTACCCTGGTCTTCTGCGGGATTGTAAAGCTGAGGGTCTTGTCCTGCTCAAAATCCATGCCAAGCAGGAGGCTTGAGTCCCTGTCAAAATAGTACCTTACATATTCATGCCTCTTCAATAGGCTGGCTGGATATGCGTGAGTAACCGGCCCCAATATCGAGCTTCTAACAGCATATTGCTTCGAGATTGCCGGCACAGAGCAGAATATCCTGCCGGCAGAGAGGATTGCTGGAATGGTCAATGTGATGGCCCGGCGCGGCACATCTTCCAGCGTCTTATAACGTTTCTCAGGATCAGGGTCGTTCGCATAATCCCTGAATTGCTGGCGTCTGCACATCTCATCCATCGCAACTACCCTGACCAACTTGTCATCAAAAAATAGCGCCCCTGGATCGTTGAACGCTATATGCGCGTTCTCGCCTTCGCCGATGCAGGCTATATCTATCCCGCCTTCTTCCATAATGAGCTCACCGTATTTAGCGCAGATCTCTTCAGGCGTGCCGCTCAAATCTTTTATAAAGTAGACCTTGGGCTTTGCAGCCAGTCTATTGAAGAGGCGGTCATTGAGATATACCTCGAATGTATTCTTATGGCCGCGCTGAAGTTCGAAATACTCATCCAGATGAAACGCGACCACCTTGGACCAGCCTATATCTTTCTCTTGCGCCAGCGCGTCTAAAAATTCATTCTGCGACGGCGCTGCGGCGAAGACCAGAACGGCTTTGCCTTTTTCCTTAATGAGCCGCCTCAGCTCAGAGGCGACATCCTCCGCCTCGGCCTTGCCCAATTTAGCCCTATTCGGATATATATTCACTATTCCGCTATTTGGGCCGTTCAAATTCGCCTTGGCCTTATCCAATATATCCGCCGTGCCGCTCGTGGTGCCGCGCTCATGCACGAGTCGTTCTTTGCCGTGCGCTTGCTTCTTCTCGGAAATGCGCTTGTCTACCAGACCCTTAAATTCTTCTGATAACATAAACTTTTGCGGATTGCTTCCATAGGCCAATTTCAAAATTCTATTGCTTAATTCCTGCGATTTATTTATTCTAACTTGATCTCCGTTGCTGAGTCTGCGTATTTCAGCAGAGATATCCTCAGCCGTAGACATCGCTTGTTTTATTATAGTGATAGCTGTATTAAATATGGCGCTATCTAAAGGCGTTGGGCTGCTCAAGACTTTCTCCAGCCTAAGCTGATTTAAGTCACGCGGTTTCTCGTCTGCTAAGCACCGAATGATATTATTTAGATGTTTTCCAGACATAGAAGAAGCTATTTCTATAAGCGCATCCATATACCTTGATTCTGTAGTGCCCGTTTCTTCAAAATAATCCCCTATCAGCGCCGCCAGGTCCGCGCGATTTCCTTCCTGCTGTTCGGCCAATCCCCCCGCCGTAGAATCCCGCGCCCCGCTTGCGCTGTCGCGGCTGGCATCTTTGGATGCGGGTCCTTTTTTAAGCGTTTCCAGATAAGTCTCCAAAAAGTTAATTCTCTTTTTGAGATCGTCCCTTTCTACCTCTTGCCTGACATAGCCATCAACTGACAGCGCAGGCGCCTTCAGGGCTTTCCGAATATCTTTTACCTCTTTCTTAAGCTCTGCTACCTTTTTCGTTGTTGAATCGAGCCATTCTTTTGAATATTCTAATCCCCTCACAAGGTCAAGCAGGGCCGCAACATCTCTTTCGTTAAAAGGATTGAATGACCCGGCCTTAATCTGTATCATGACATCTATATACGGGTCGTATGGTCCATTTTCGGAAATATGTTTGAGCTCTTTACCTAAATATTCGGATAGGAGCCCTGACAGACCTATATTTGCGATTTTCTCCACTTCTTGCATTTCGCCTATAATCGAGTTGACATTGTTTACGGTTAGGGCCTCGAGGATTTCGAGCGCTTTCTCTTTCGCCTTCGCTTCCTTGGATGGCGTAATCGACTTTTTGGAAGCCTTTTTACGCAATTGGGCATCCTTAGTTTCAAGCCCGCTTAGTGATTTAAGCCACTCTCCTGCCGCGAGCTCTGATGGCAGTGCGGACAGCTTGAGCCTCGCGCCAAGAGGCCTGTATCTATCTTGCGCGGCGAGCAACGCTTTAACAAATTTTCTCTCCACATCCCACGATAGACCATGTTTTTTAAAAATGCCCTTTGCTTGTGCGGACCCCACGCTGCCGCCGAACTCCTTTAATGCCGCTCGGATCCTTTCAACGCGTTTATGTGTTGCGATTGGGGCTTTCTTTTCCGTTCCCGTCGTAGAATCCCGCGTTTCGCTTGAGGTTGCGCGGCCGGCGCCGATTGGAGAAAGAGGAACGCCGTTTACGACGTCCACCGGGATAGCGGTTTTCTCGCCAAGCAGATTGCTAATAGTTTCGAAGAGTGTTGTGGATGTCTTTTTCTCCACTCTTATTGCCGCATCCTCTGTAGAGGCCGCGATATGTGGCAGGGCAAAAAACTGATCCGGATAATCGTCACTGAGTTTTTTTAATTCTGGTATGGGTTTCCCTTTTATGGCGAGGTCTACATCAGCGAAATAAAGCCTATCCTTTCCGCGTGAGAGAAATTGTCTGAGCGCCTCTTCCTGGATGAGCCCCTGCCTTGCGGTATTGATGATAATAGTCGCCTTACTCGCTAGGCGTAGACGGTCGAGGCTCAGCCAATCCTTCGTCTCGTCTTTCTCTGGTAGATGAAGCGAAATAATATCAGCCTCTCTTAACACCGTCTCCTCTCCGGGATAGATGACGCCTAAATCATCAGCGGTCCGTCGCCTCTCTCTTATCATCTCCGGGTCCGTGCCGCGTCCGTCAAGAGAATCAGAGGTAGCCATTACAGTAAAAGGGGCGTCTTTATTTATGTTGCGCATCTTTAATTTCCCAGCGAATGCTTGCGCTGTCGGCCCAAAACCTATCAGCCCTATCTTTTTTCCGGCGAGTCCGATTATGAGCGTATAGAAACGCTTATCTGCAATAGGGTAGAGAATCCTTAGCAGCTGTTCTTCAGAGATAGGCTCTCCACGCCCTTTTTTGACTGAGCTCGCGCATGCCTTGTTAAACTCGTCCAAAGAGACATCAAAGGCAGGCCCAAGAAGAGGGTGATGATACATGTCATTCTGCTCATGAATTACCTGGCGTATATTGGGTCTGTCCAGCGCGGCAAGCAAGAACCGGAACGCTAAGTTGGCCACGGAGTTGTCATTTCCGTGTGTGCGGATTACGGATATTCCGGCTTTCCTCGTCGCGTCCAGATCGACATTATCAACCCCCGAGCCCATTCGGATGATCGCCCTGACTCCGCATTCTCCCGCAAATTTTACGAAAGCGGGTTTTTTAAACGCTTTTGTATCGGAGCGAATGATAATCACTTCCGGCCGTTCTTTTTTAATCATCTTTCGTAAATCGTTCTCATCTTTCCCAATCCCAATAGTGTCAATCAATACAGCGCGACCCCCGTGTTCAGATACCACACTTTTGATGGATTTAGCCTCAGTATCTATTTCGGGCGCATCCGCCAGAAGAATCTTTACCACTGCCCCAGTCGCCGAAGAGCGCGCCCCGCTTGAGGTCGCGCGCTCCTTAGCGCCGGCAGCGCCTGCGCCTTGTAAAAGTTCATCAACGGCGCGTTGGAGCTGCATTTTTTCAAGCGGTATTCGAATAACCTTGAATACCCTTTCGCCTGGCTCCTTGGTCCTATTTGAGGTAGATAAAGATATCGTATTCCCCGATTGCCCTGCGGCCGCTGTGATTCCGTAAGGATTCAGGGATTCATTGAGCGGCCCAGTCAATCTCTCGGCCGCTGCTACGCGAGGCACCTTTTTAGTCGTGTTGTCAGGCAGTGTTATCGTTATATTATCGCCATCCCTCGCCGCCGAATCCCGCGCCCCGCTTGCCGCACGACGCAAGCCGGATTCTATAACGCCTCTTTTCCCCCATTCTCTTTCTGTGTACACCTCCACAGGAAAAGCGCCGTCTCTTCTCTCGCCTGAAATAACAACGTGATAGGTCAGCGTACCTGTTCCAGCGCTAGTCCTGCATGTTATTGCCCAATTGCCGTTCGGCAGAGGCTGCATCTCGCGGAAGAAGAACTGGGTCTTTGATCCGGGGCTGTCATATTTACCGGCGTCCTCCCGTAGCTTTTTTAAACCAATGCTATTGCCGCCGGCCGATGAGGCGTCAGCCTGCAGTTCCAGATAAAATTTTATCTGCCTCATAACCTGCGCCTCTTGCCCTAAGAGGTCATCAAATCTGGAAGCCGCGGCAAGCTTATCATTGCTTGCTTGCGCAAAGGCGAGGTCGGATGATAGGAAGGTTGGGATCAAGATTAACGACACGAGTTTATTGAGGAGTTTAGTTGTCATCATTATTCTCCATTGTTTTGTATCTTTTTAAAATATTTAATTAATCTAAAGCCACATAAGTATACTGATAATTTTTGGGTTGTCAAGGGGTAAAATATGACTTTTTTAATTCTTAACTAAAATTGGGATAGTATAAAGTTAGCGCGGGTAAGTATCCAATAACCATTGCGAGGAAAAATAGGACAGTCCCCGCCTATGCTTGATAGTCGCGTCTGGGACAGTTTCTATTTCTTATATCTCTTCTCGTAGCTGAGCTGTTACGATTTGCTTGGGATTTCGCAGGAAATGAAATGATTAAACTTGTTTTAAGAATCTCTTGATCTCATCATGATTGCCATAGGCAATAAGTTCTACGATATCCTTTTGTTTTCTAATCAAGATTCGTCTATTTGAGGCGGTGTCTATCTCGAAATAGTTGTCTTTTCCGCTCAATTTTCTCATCCTCAAGTCGGCGAACAGCATATCTCGATTGTAATAATTGAAAAGCTCATAGATCTTTTCATCAATCTGGGTTTTCTCAACATGGAGAAGTTTTTTATAGATACGTTCGAAGGAAGGTTTGATATTAATCTTCATGCGTTACGCCTTATGGAGATGCTTTAAAGCTGTTTCCGGGTTATGAAATGTCTTCCCTTTCGCGGAAGCAAGCTTTCCGATTTTCTTCCACTCTTTGGGCGTATAGGGATTTTCTTCCTTGATCGTTGTAGTTATCCTGATAAGCATAAAACCATGCGTGGACGGTTTAAATGCTATCTCTGATCCTTCTTTAAGGCCAAGCATGGCTCGGACAGCCCTTGGGATAGTAGTCTGGCCCTTGGAAGTTATATGCGAAACGTAGTACTTATTTTTGTCAAACGTTCTCATTTTATATCACCCCCTTCTTTTTTTATGCGTCGATGAGGCTCATCATGATAGTAGGTTTTTGCCGAATAATCATTACCTCCTTACTTCCTTACAATATAAGTATATCATATTATCCTTGATTGTCAATGGCATTCGAGAGAGTAGACGTTCTATTTAGGTACAGTCTGCCTACTATGGGGTGCCTTTTATATGCGGGGGAAGAGGGGGGTGGTTTTTGTTAATTTACCATTTAACTGCGAAGAGATTTTTGCGGCTGTGTCCGGCATAAATGGGCTGATTGCGGCTGACACCATTCTTAGGGTTTGCAGGAGGTCATCTATTATGGAGGCGAGCTCATCAGTCTTATTCTCTTTGGCGAGGACCCACGGCCTCGAATCCTCAATATATTTATTGGCGAGATCTATCACTTCCCATGTCTTCGATAACGCGCCTGCAAAATCGAACTGTGGTATAGTTTTTTCTAACTCGATGCCCAGCGTTTTGCCTTTTGACCTCAGTTCCTCGCCCAGTCTGGTTACTGGTTTCTGGTTACTGGTTTCTGGGATTTCCCCTTCAAAATACTTCTCCGCCATCGTGAGCGTCCGGCTCAGGAGATTCCCCAGATCATTGGCGAGGTCCGCGTTGTACCGGTAGATGAATGCCTCTTCGCTGAAGGTCCCGTCCAGTCCGAAGCCCACCTCGCGAAGAAGGAAATACCTGTAGGGGTCCACGCCGTAGCGGTTGATAATATCTACCGGATCGACGATGTTGCCTTTTGATTTCGACATCTTTTCGCCCTTCACCACCCACCACCCGTGCGCGAATATGGTCTTCGGTAATTCGACGCCGATGGCGTGAAGGATGATCGGCCAGTATACCGCGTGATGGCGCAGGATATCCTTCCCTATCACATGAAACTCCGCCGGCCAGTATTTCTTGAAACGCTTCATGTCGTGAGGATAACCGATGCCGGATATATAATTCAGGAGCGCGTCGAACCAGACATATGTGACATAATCCTTGTCGAACGGGATCTCTATGCCCCACGACATGCGCGTCTTTGGCCTCGATATGCAGAGGTCTAAAAGCGGCTCGTTTAGAAATCCGAGCACTTCGTTCTTCCGGAAATCCGGCTTTATAAAATCCGGATGGGATTTTATGTAATCTACCAGCCATGCCTGATATTCTGAAATCTTTAGAAAGTAATTCGTCTCGTCCAATTTTTCAAGCGGCCTCTTGCAGTCAGGGCAGATTCCGCCGGGAGATTGAGCCCCGGACCAGAACGTCTCGCACGGCGCGCAGAACCAGCCCTGATATACCTTTTTGTAGATCTTGCCGGCGACATTCAGCTGCGCCAGAACCGCCTGAACGCTCTCAATGTGGCAGGCGTCGGTGGTGCGGATAAAATAGTCGTATCCTATATCAAGCCTCTTCCATAATTCCTTGAAATGCGGCACGATGGAATCCACGAACTTCTTCTCTTCGCCGGGTTTAAGTCCGGCCTCCAGAGCGGCCTTCTCTATCTTCTCGCCATGCTCGTCTGTTCCTGTCATGAAGAACACGTCGCGGCCGGCCTGCCTCATGAACCGCGAAACAGTATCGCAGGCTATCTCGGTATATGAATGTCCAATATGCGGTTTTGAGTTGACGTAGTATAGCGGGGTTGTGATGTAGAATTTATTCATAACTTGCAGCCATTGCTGTCCAAATTAGCCGTCATTGCGAGGCCGAACGAAGTAAGGCCGAAGCAATCTCCGACGGGCCTAGAGATTGCTTCGCTCGCCTTCGGCTCGCTCGCAATGACGATCTGAACTCGAATGCCTATAACTCACCTCTACCCGTGCGCCATCGGCGAGCTCAACTGTGCAGGACTGCTTCAGCGCATTGACGCCGACGACTTTACCCGGGCCTTTTTCAGTCTTGACCGTCTCGCCCTCGCGCGGGAGGCCCTTTATCAGCTCTTTGTACGTCTTGTATTCATAGCCGAGACAGCACATGAGCCGGCCGCACAGGCCGGATATCTTGGCCGGATTGAGCGGAAGGTTCTGCTCCTTGGCCATCTTGATTGTAACCGGCTCAAAGTCTTTCAGGAATGTCGCGCAGCAGAGGTGCCTGCCGCACGGGCCGAATCCACCCAACAGTTTAGCCTCGTCGCGCACCCCTATCTGTTTTAGTTCGATCCGCGTCTTGAATATAGCGGCGAGGTCCTTGACGAGATTTCTGAAATCTATGCGCCCCTCCGCGGTGAAATAGAATATTATCTTGGAGCGGTCGAACGAGAATTCGGCGTCGATGAGCTTCATGGACAATTTATGCTCCTGTATCTTCCTGGTGCATGTCTCCATGACCTCCCTTGACTTCTTCTTGTTCTTGTCGATCTGGTGGGTGTCCCACGGGTTCGCCTTCCTTATGATCTTCCTGAGAGGCTCCTCAACATCAGAATCAAGGATCACCTCCGGATCCGAGATCACCTGGCCGTAGTCGATGCCCCTGTCAGCCTCGACGATAACATAATCGCCTACCTTGAACTTCATCCCGCTCGTGGAACAGTAGGATATCTTTCCGGCCTCGCGCAATCTTATTTGAATTACCTCGTACATGATGCGCCCCTAATCTTCTGGCCCAGCAGACTCCAGACTAATTTAAAATTGACGTTTCTCTCCAGATAAAACCTGCTGTCTATGATCTCTTCGGTCAGGCGGGCCAGGTCTTCGATTTCAAGATCGCCTCTGTCAGCGGCCTTCCGGATGGCGTCTAACCTGTCTATGTTCATAAACAGGCCCTCGCCTATCCCTAATTTCGCCATCACTATGTCGCGATACCAGCTTAAGATTATATCCAGAGCCTCGTTCGCCCATTCCCTGGAGATCGCGAACCTGTCCTCATCGAATAACGCGCCGCTTGCCAGGGCGTCTATTATCCTGTTTTTCCCTTGAAGGGCCCCTTGCCTTATAATCTTTAACGCCTCGCCTATCCTGCCTGACGCCAACTGCGCGACGGAGCGCGCCTCGGCCCCGCCGAGAGAGTGTTCCCGCTTCAATATCTCCTCCAGGACCAGAACCGGAAGATTGCCAAACCTGACCTGCTGGCATCGTGATTGTATCGTAGGCAGGACATTCGCCGGATTCTCAACTATCAGGATGAGGATGGAGTCGGACGGCGGCTCTTCGAGAGTCTTGAGCAGCGCGTTGGAGGAGGTCTGGTTCATATTGTCCGCTCCGTCGATTATACAGACTTTTTTGCGCATCTCATACGGTTTCAGATTTATAAGATATTGGAGAGAGCGCACCATATCTATCTTCACCTCGCCTGAAGCGCTGGGTGAGCCTGATACAATGATGAGGTCTATATGATTCCTGGAATTTATCTTTTTGCACGTGGGGCACTCGTCGCACGCGTCGCCGCTTTTGGCGGCGCAGTTTATCGCCTTGGCAAGTTCAATGGCGGTCGTAAACCTGCCTGTCCCTTTAGGCCCGGTGAATATATAGGAATGAGAAAGCCTGTCGCGCGCGATCGAACGCCTCAAAAATTCTATCGCGCTACTTTGACCTGCTATACTTTTGAATGACACCCTCTACCTCTCTTCGCACTTTTCCCTGCATCTTATCGATAGAGCCAACTGCCTTGATAATCCTGATGCGGCCGGGGTCTTCCTTCGCCAATTGCAAATATCCCTGCCTTACGCTGACGTGGTAGCCAAGCGACTTCTCCTCCATCCTGTCACGCGCTGTCTTTGTCGCCCGGGCCAATCCTAAAGACGTCTTTATATCCAGGAGCAGGGTAATGTCGGGTTTCAGGCCGCCTGTCGCGATTCTATCTATCTTTTTTATCATGCCCAAATCCAGGCCTCCGGCATAACCCTGATACGCGAATGTCGCGTCGCTGAAGCGGTCGCTTATCACTACCATCTTCCTCTCCAGGACAGGCCTGATGATATCGCGGATCAGGGCGGACCTCGCCGCCTCAAAGAGGAGCAGCTCTGTAAGGCTGGATACCCTGACCCCCCTGGAATCAAGGAGTATCTTCCGGATCATCTCCCCTACCGGCGTGCCGCCGGGCTCCCTCGTATAGATACAGCTATATCCGGCCCTCTTCAGATACTCAAACAAAAGATAGGACTGCGTGCTCTTCCCGCACCCTTCAGGCCCCTCGAATGTTATAAAAATACCTTTCTTTAACTCTTTATTCTCCATCGCGTCCCGTCTTTGGCGTCTTCTAAGATTACGCCTTTATCCGACAACTGCCGCCTTATCTCATCGGCGCGCTTAAAATCTTTGTTCAGGCGCGCTTCATCCCTCTCCGCGATCATCCCTTTTATCTGTCTTGCGTCAGGCCTTGTCCCGACAACCTCTTTTGAAAGCTGCAGCCCGAACACTGAACCTAACTCCAGCAGGAGCCGCCTTATGCCGGTGAGCGTTTCTTTCTCGTTTTGCGTAAATTTATCTTTGGAATGGATGAGCTTATTAGCATATGTCACTAAATCGAACATGGCCGCAAGTGCGAGGGATGTATTGAAGTCGTCATCCATTGCCTCTTCGAACCTCTCGCGAAAATCTTCTGGACTTTTTCTTTTCTGGTTTCTGGTTACTGGTTTCTGGTTACTAACTATGCTGTCAATTTTCTTCAGTAATATGACGAATCTATTCTTGGCCTTCTTCGCCTCCCCTATCTTATCGTCGGTATAGTCGATGGGACTGCGGTAATGCGCGCCCAGGAAGAATAATTTCAGGTAATCCGGATCATGATACCGCGAGAGAAAATCTTTTATGGTGATAAAGTTTCCGGTCGACTTCGCCATCTTCCCAGCCCTTATCGTAAGGAGGCCGTTGTGCATCCAGTATCGCGCGAAAGGCTTGCCTGCGCCTTCAGACTGGGCAATCTCATTCTCATGGTGGGGAAAGATGAGGTCGAGACCGCCCCCGTGTATGTCGAATTCGTCCCCCAATGTATCCGAGCTCATGGCGGAACATTCTATATGCCATCCGGGTCTCCCTCTTCCCCACGGGCTCTCCCAATAAGGCTCGCCTTCTTTTGCCGCTTTCCAGAGGGCGAAATCCAACCCGCCCCGCTTCTTCTCGCCGGGCGCTATCCGAGCCCCTATCTCCATCTTATCTATCGATTGATTCGATAACTTCCCGTAGCCCTTCGAGCTTTTTATGTCGAAATATACGTCGCCGTCAGCCGCGTAAGCGCGCCCCTTCTGGATAAGGTCTTCAATAAATTTTATCATCTTTGGAACATACCCTGTCGCCTTCGGCTCTTTATCCGGTTTGGCTATCCCCAGGGCCGCCATGTCCTCATGATACGCGTCGAGATATTTTTTGGACACCTCTTTCACGGCCTCTCTCAAATCTCTGTTTTCTGTTCTTCGTGTTTTTCTGTTTTCTGACCTCGCCTTCTCAATTATCTTATCGTCCACATCTGTGACATTCCGAACGAATTTCACCTTGTATCCCCTGTAAACGAGATACCGCCTTATCACATCAAATATATAGGCGCTGCGGCCGTGCCCTATGTGCGGCTCATCATATACCGTGGGTCCGCATACATAGATCCGCGCCTCGCCTTTTTTAAGCGGGACAAACTCCTCTTTCCTGCGTGTGAGCGAATTATAGATCTTCATGACGCGTTATGACTTTTTCCCTTTGCGCCATTCCTTGAGCTCGCGCTCGATGCGGTCTATCTCGCCCTGCAGTCTGTCGAGCGACTGCGCGAGTGGGTCCGGGAGGCTGGTGTGATCGAGGTTTATGCCGGGAAACTTCTTTCCTTCCTCTTTAGCGGCCCTCCCCGGCACGCCGACCACAGTGGAGTAAGACGGGACGTCTCTTATGACAACGGCGTTCGCGCCGATATTGACGTTATCCCCTATTGTGATATTCCCTAATATCCTGGCTCCGGCCCCGACAACCACGTTGTTCCCCAGAGCAGGGTGTCTCTTGCCCTTTTCCTTACCGGTTCCGCCAAGCGTCGCGCCCTGAAAGAGCGTTACATTGTTGCCTATGACGCTCGTCTCGCCTATCACCACGCCCATGCCGTGATCGATGAACAGGCCCTCGCCTATCTTAGCGCCCGGGTGTATCTCGATGCCTGTCAGAAACCTGGCGAACTGCGAGATGAAGCGCGGGAAAAAAGGTATCTTAAGGGCCCATAAGCTGTGGGCAATCTTGTAGAATATAATCGCGTGCAGGCCCGAATATGTCAATAGGACTTCGAGAAAAGAATTGGCCGCCGGGTCTCTCTCAAAGACCGCCCTCACCTCTTTTTTGAAGAAAATAGCGATTACAGCCCAGAATAGGACTGCCGCGGAAAATAATATGAGCAGCCATTTAGTCATTAGCATTGCGCTTTTTCAGGAATTTGTCCCTTCTTGCAAGGCAACCACCGCGTAGGACGCGACTGCCTCAAGCCTGCCTATGGCGCCAACGCCTTCGTTGGTCGTTGCCTTTATGTTGACCAGCCCCTTGTCGATCTTCAACACACCGGATATCATTTCCACCATCTTGGCTTTAAACGGATATATCTTGGGCTCTTCGGCTATCACCACGACATCAACATTGCCTACCCTCATCTTCGCGGCCTCTAGTGCCTCGCGGACTTTCTTTAATATCTGCGAGCTGGCTATGCCTTTATTCGCCGGATCCGTATCCGGAAAGTGCTGCCCGATGTCGCCAAGCCCTAAGGCGCCGAGGATCGCGTCTGATACGGCGTGCAGGACAACATCGCCGTCAGAATATCCGAGAAGGCCTTTGACATAAGGTATCTCAACGCCTCCCAGGATAAGACGCCTGCCTTCCTCAAACCTGTGGACGTCGTAACCGATGCCGATCTTCATCTTATCAACTTCCTCGCTAACGTCAAATCCTCTTTCGTCGTGATCTTTATGTTTTTATAAGAGCCGGACGCTATCCTAACCTTCTTTCCTAATCTCTCGATTAAGCAGGAATCGTCCGTTATCTTAGATGAATCACGAGGGGCATTGGCATACGCCTCAACTATCAACGAACGCCTGAATACCTGAGGCGTCTGCGCCCTCCATATTCGAGACCTGTCAACGGTATTACTAATGAATAGTCCCCCTTTAACCGATTTTATCGTATCCTGCTCCGGGACAGCCGCAATACTTGCGCCGAACCTCTTGGCGGAGGCGATGGTCCCGCGTATAAGTCCTTCCTCGAGAAACGGCCTCGCCGCGTCG
>JAHFGN010000061.1 GCA_023247415.1 Candidatus Omnitrophota bacterium | reverse complement strand
AGGAGCGGCAGGCCGTGGATTTGCGGAGAATAGCGCGCGATCACGGCACCCCTGTATTCATCATAGACCACGAAAAGATAAGAGAAAACTATCAAGAATTCAGCCAGAATCTGCCCCGCGTCCAGGCCTATTATGCCGTCAAGGCCAACTCCAACCCGGAGATTGTCAGGACTTTATACAATATCGGCGCGAGTTTTGACGTCGCGTCCCTGCCTGAATTCATGATCGTCTACGAGAATATAAAGGCCCTTGGCGACAGCCAGCGGCAGGACTTCATATGGGATAAGATAATCTACGCCAACACCATAAAACAGGAGCATACCCTGCGGGAGCTGGACCAGTACAAGCCGCTCGTCACCTATGACAATATTGAGGAGCTCAAGAAGATAAAGACGCACTGCCCGCACGCCGGGCTTGTCTTGAGAATAAGGGTCCCCAACACAGGCTCTATGGTCGAGCTATCTTCCAAATTCGGCGCGCATCCGTCTGAAGCGGTTGATTTGATAGTCGAGGCGTCCAATATCGGCCTTATAGTGGAGGGGATAAGCTTCCATGTCGGCAGCCAATGCAACAATTTCGATAACTACATACAGGCCCTGCAGCTATCGGCGTCGATATTCAGGGAATCGGAGCTCAGGGGCCATAAGATAAAGATACTGGATATAGGCGGCGGGTTCCCTGTTAAATATCATAACAAGGTAAAGTCTTTCAAGACCCTGGCGCGAAAACTGAACGCGGAATTCGAGAGATTATTCCCACCGGAGATTGAGATACTCGCTGAGCCCGGCAGATTCATGGTGGCGAACGCCGGGACCCTCGTCACAAGGATAATAGGCAAGGCCGTCCGCGATGGGAAGACATGTTATTACTTGGACGACGGCGTCTACCATACCTTCTCCGGGATCGTCTTCGACCATTGCCAATATCCTCTGAAGTCGTTTAAGGAGGGCGAGAAGAATATCTGCGCTGTGTTCGGCCCAACCTGCGATGCCTTCGATACCATCTCGATTGCGGAAGAACTGCCAGAGCTTGCGATCGGCGACCTGTTATACGCCGAGAATATCGGCGCCTACTCCATCGCCTCCTCCACCTGCTTCAACGGCTTCCCCCCCGCCAAAGTCGTGCATATAAATCAATAAAATGGGGACAGGCTACTTTTTCTTGATACCGTATAGCCAGAAAAAGTAGCCTGTCCCCATTTAAATTGGTAGCGGGGGTCCGATTTGAACGGACGACCTTTGGGTTATGAGCCCAACGAGCTACCAGGCTGCTCCACCCCGCAATGTAAACTGTATTATACCAGATTTAGGCGAGGCGCGCAACTACTTTTTCGTCGTTTTCGCCGTTTGTTCCTCGGGAACAACCCTGTATATTATCTCACCCTTTTTTACGACGCCCATCTTCTCACGAGCCTTGCCCTCAACATAGACAGGGTCTGTCTTCAGGAGCCTTATCTCACCCAGGAGATTCATCTTGGACTTTTCGAGTTCGGTTATCTTCCCCTTCAGCGATCTATTCTCGAATAAGAGACGCTGGTGCTTGGAGAACCCCGGCAAAAATACAGCCAAAAGTATCGCCAAAACGATTAATATTTTTATTAAATCCTTTTTCGCCATGGAAAGATTCCGCTGCCGTATACAGCCTTTCTGCCAAGCCCTTCCTCTATTCGGAGAAGCTCGTTATATTTGGCTATCCTGTCTGTCCTGCAGAGAGAGCCTGTCTTTATCTGACCGGTGTTCATGGCGACCACGAGATGCGAGATCGTCGTATCCTCTGTTTCGCCCGAGCGGTGAGACACTACCGCGGTATATCCCGCCTTCTTCGCCATATCGATGGCGTCGAGCGTCTCGGTGAGCGTGCCTATCTGATTCACCTTGATGAGGATGGAATTCGCTATACTCTTTTGAATCCCCATGAGGAGGCGTTTTGTGTTGGTGACAAACAGGTCGTCTCCCACAATCTGAATTTTCCCCCCCAGCGCGTCTGTCATGGCCTTCCAGCCGTCCCAGTCGTCCTCAGCGAGGCCGTCCTCAATGGAGATTATGGGGTACTTTTGAACCCACCTGCCGTAAAATTCTATCATATCGGCGCTGGAATTCTCTTTTTTGGCCTCGGCCTCCAATATATATTTGCCGTTCTCATAAAACGAACTCGACGCGGGATCGAGGGCTATAAAAATGTCCTTTCCGGCCTTATACCCGGCCTTCTCAATCGCCGCTAATATCACTTCCAGGGCCTCTTCGTTGGATTTTAAATCCGGCGCGAAACCGCCTTCATCGCCTACTGCCGTCGACAGGCCTTTTTCGTTCAGGATCTTTTTCAACGCGTGGAAGACCTCCGCGCCCATCCTCAAGGCCCCGCCAAAAGAGCCTGCGCCGAGGGGCATAATCATAAATTCCTGCAGGTCGACGTTATTGTCGGCGTGCGACCCGCCGTTTAAGATATTCATCATGGGGACAGGAAGGGTTTTTGCTTTAACGCCTCCGATATACTTATACAGCGGCATCTCCTTAGAGGCCGCGCACGCCTTTGCCGCGGCGAGCGATACTCCAAGGATTGCGTTTGCGCCGAGGCGGCTTTTACTGTCTGTGCCGTCTAACTCTATCAGAAACTGATCGAGCTTGCCCTGTTTCAGGGCATCTTTGCCTTTGACCGCTTTTTTAATCTCACCGTTTACATTCGCTACAGCCTTCAACACGCCCTTGCCGTTGTATCTTGATTTATCGCCGTCACGAAGCTCGACCGCCTCATGTCCTCCGGTAGAAGCGCCGGAGGGAACAGCGGCTCGGCCGATGGAGCCGTCCTGCAGAATAATATCAACCTCGATCGTCGGATTTCCGCGAGAATCTAGGATCTCCCTCGCCTTTACGTCTTTAATCTTAGTACCCATGGTTTTCCTTTTATTACTAGTTACTGGTTACTGACACCCGTCTCCCCTCGATCTTCAGCCTGCCTTCCACAAATAACTTCACTGCCTCGGGATATATCTTGTGCTCTTCCTGATGGATCCTGTCTAAGAGCGCCTCTTCAGTATCATCATCCTTCACCTCTACAGCGCTCTGCAGGATGATAGGCCCGTTGTCTAATTTATCGTCGACGAAATGGACAGTCGGGCCCGTTATTTTAACGCCGTATTCCAGCGCGTCCCTGACCCCGCGTGTCCCTTTAAAAGACGGCAGGAGGGCCGGATGGATATTCATTACCCTCCCCTTATATTCCGCGACAAAATACGCGCTCATCAGGCGCATAAAACCCGCTAATACCGCCAGACCAATGTCTTTTGCCTTTAAGTTTCTGACAATTTCTTTGTCGTAGTCTTCGCGTGTTTTGTATTTTTTTGGATCTATATACAATGTCTCTATGCCGGCGGTCTTTGCCCTTTCGAGCGCATAAGCGGTTTTGCTGTCGCTTACGACGAGGGCTATTTTAGCTTTAATATAGCCGCTCTCTACGGCGTCGATTATCGCCTGCAGGTTTGTTCCGCTTCCTGAACACAAAACCGCGATATTCATAATTGTTTCAAGCATCGGGACACCCTGCCATGATCAGCAGATAGTCGGGACGCAGGATGTCCCGTTCATGTATGTTAGAACAATGTGTAAATAAAGGGAGCCAGCGCCGAGCCCTCTGTGAATACTATGAGAAGCCCGAGAAGCACTAAAAGTATGACTATCGGCAGAAGCCACCACCTCTTCCGGTGCTTCATAAAATCCCACAGTTCCCTCAATATGCCGAACTTGGACTTTAGATTGGATAAAAAACCCATATCTTTCGCCTTTGCTCCCCCTCACCCTACCCTTTCCCCTAAAGGGGAGAGGGATAAAATATTAGTCTAACTCAAACTGCTTGCGCCAGTCAACTGTTTCTTTCAAGAGCGGCATTTTCGCCTTGTCAAGGATGAAATTACCCATAACGAGATAATCGAGGCCGCTTCGCATAAAACATAGATACGCGTCGCGCGGCGACATGACGAGGGGCTCACCCCTTAAGTTAAAAGAGGTATTCAGGACAACAGGGCACCCTGTCAAGGCGTAAAACTCATTTATCACGTCATAATATAGCGGATTCTCATCGGGCGCGATTGTCTGGATCCGGGCAGAGCCGTCGACATGCGTTATTGAAGGCATGAAGCGCTTGTCTTCCTTCACCTGCGCGACGAGCAGCATGAACGGGCTGGGGATGGCGAGTGAGAAGAATTCGTCCGCCTTCTCGACTAGAACCGTCGGCGCGAACGGCCTGAATTCTTCCCTGAATTTTATCTTAGAATTGACGATATTCTTCGCGTCCGGGTTGCGCGGGTCCGCGAGGATGGACCTCGCGCCGAGGGCCCTCGGCCCGAATTCCATCCGCCCTTCGAACCAGCCTATCACCTTCTGATCCGCGATCAGCTTCGCGGCGGCCTTAGCAAGCGCGGCGCTGTCATATGCGGTATATGCGATGTTATTCTTATCGAGATATTCTTTTATAACTTCATTAGAATAGGCGGGCCCTAAAAACGCATTCGCCATGCGAGAACTGGAATCGCGGTTCTGCCCCAGGAGCGTGTAGTATATATAGGCCGCGACCCCGACAGCGGCCCCAGCGTCGCCGGCTGCTGGCTGGACGAATATCTCGCGAAACGGAGTTTCTCTAATAATGCGGCCGTTCGCTACGCAGTTCAACGCGACACCGCCCGCGAGACATATGCGGCGCAGGCCGGTCTGGCTGTGAAGGTTTCTGGCCATCCTCAGGATAATTTCTTCGCAGACCTTCTGAATGGAGGCGGCAACATCCTCATGAAAACCCTCTAATTTCGTTTCAGGTTTTCTTGGCGGCCTGCCAAACAGCGAGTAAAATCTTTTGTTCGTCATCTTCAGGCCATAGTCATAGGCGAAGTACCGCATATCCATCTTAAAGCTGCCGTCCGGTTTTACCTTAACTAATTTGTCCATGATCAGATCGTAGAATCTTGGCTTGCCGTAAGGGGCGAGGCCCATCACCTTATATTCGCCGCTATTGACCTTGAATCCCAGATAGTATGTGAAGGCGCTGTAGAGAAGGCCGAGGGAGTGTGGGAATCTTATCTCCTTGAATAGCTCTATCGTGCTGCCTCGGCCGACGCCGTATGTCGCTGTTTCCCATTCCCCAACGCCGTCCATCGTCAGTATGGCCGCCTCATCAAAACCGGATACAAGATAGGAGCTCGCCGCGTGGGCCAGGTGGTGATCGATGTAGAGTATCTCGCCTTCATACTTCAAGGTCTTCTTTATAATCTGAGGGATCCAGAGTTTTTCATGAAGCCACAGCGGTATGGCCTTGATAAAAGACGGAAATGATCTTGGCCAGGTGGCCAGATATGTCGCGAGGATCCTCTCGAATTTTATGAAGGGCTTCTCATAGAATCCTACATAAAATAAATCCTTCACGCCTGTTCCCGCCTCACCTAGGCAGTAGTTTATAGAATTTGTCGGAAATGAGAAGTCGTGTTTCTTGCGGGTGAAGCGCTCTTCCTGAACAGCCGCGACAACCTCGCCGTCTTTTATAAGACAGGCTGCCGAGTCATGATAAAAGCATGATATGCCCAGGATATACATCAGAACTGCCTCTTTGAATTTTCCAGGGTAGGCTTCTCGGCCTCTCTCGGCCGCCAGAAGGTTTCTTTGTCTTTTGCCAGGCCCTTATCAAGGAAATCTTTCCTGAATATAAATGACATGCCTGCGATGATGCCTATTCCCAAAAAATAGATGAGGAATAATATTATCGCGGTCTGTACCTTGCCGAAGATCCTGGCGAAAGACATCCATATATTGTATAAAGCCTTGAGGAATCTTTTCATGCTACAGCCTCATCGCATTGACAAATTCATCCTGAAAATCCCTCTCTTTGTGCAGCTCTACATGAGTTATCCTATTATAAAGGCCGAGTGAGGTTTTTTCAAGTTCTGCGGAGGACAATATAAGACGCGCCCCTTCCTGTCAAATAGACCGCATCGATAGCGCAGGGGCTTCCAAATTTCTTTCTATAGGATCGCCGCGGCCGCCCCTATAGCGCTATAGCGGCCTTGGCCAGTTGAATCTCCCTTATATCTTCCTGTCCGGCGTCTTTCGAGATCGCGAAGTTGAGACGGCTTATGATGTCATGGCCGAAGGATGCTTGAGAATTTACGCGGTTTTCAGTGGCGGCTATTTTCAGGCTGGCTAAGTCTACGAGCGCGCCTTCTAACTTTGAGGTCCCTATATCTAACGCTATGCCGAATTTCGCGTTATGAGCCAACTATATCGTTTATCTTTCTCGCGACAGCCTCTTTTGAATTGATGCCGATCATCCTGGCGGCCTCTTTGCCGCCCTTGAACAGGATCAGCGTCGGTATATTCAGGACCGAGAACTTGGTCGCGAGCTCTCCGTTCTCATCTACGTTGGTCTTCCCTACTTTTAGCCTTCCCCTGAATTCATCCGCCAGGCCTTCGACAACCGGGGCCATCAGTTTGCACGGGACGCACCAGCTTGCCCAGAAGTCGACGAGGACTGGTTCCTTTGAATTGATTACCTCCGCGTCAAAGTTCGCTTCATTGAATTCTGCAGCCATTCTACCTCCTTACAATTACTTTCGTCGGACATACCTCAAAACACTTCCCAAAATTCTCGCACTTGTCGCAGTATATCTTGGCGAGGTTATTCTCGACCTTTATCGCGCCGGTTGGGCACGCCTTCTCGCATTTTCCGCACGCGATGCAGCCGGACTTGCAGACCTTCGTCACCACCGCGCCAGGATCGGTGGATTTGCATTTTACATAATATTTCTTATCTATCTTCAGGAGCGAGAATAGCGACTTCGGGCATACATCGACACAGATACCGCAGGCCGTGCATTTTTCCGGATCTACCGCCGGAAGGTTGTCTTCGCCCATGGAGATCGCGCCGAAGGGGCACCCGCTCACGCAGTCGCCGAAACCCAGACAGCCGAATTCGCACGCCTTCTGCCCGCCGAATTGGAGCGTTGCCGCCTTGCAGTTCTTGATGCCATTGTACGCGAATTTATCAACGGCCCTGTTTCCGCCGTTGCACAGGAGTGTGGCAATGAGCTTCACCTTCGTTTTATGCTCGATACCCAATATCTCCGCGATCGCCTCGCGCGCATCGTCCTCGCACACAGCGCAGGCTGCAGGCATGACCTCTTTTGCCTTCAGGGCCTCGGCAAAACCGGAGCACCCCGCCTTGCCGCACGCCCCGCAGTTCGCGCCCGGGAGTTTTGACAAAATAAGGGCCACCGTTGGATCGACCTCAATGCCGAATATCTTCAGGGCATAGGCCAGGCCTACCCCGAACGCCAACCCTAAAGCCGCCATTGTGAACGCAGGAATCAATATCGCCATCTAAAAATCCTTTTTATATGGTTATTATATTTTAATAAGGGAACGGAGAGTTGTCAACCTCTAAAATTAAGGGGTTAATGGGGCCAGGTCTCAACTTTCAACAATTTCTCCATCTCGATGATTACGCTGTTGAGTTTCTTCTCCTTCATTCTTTTATCGTCTATCCTGCGGCACAATGCTGAAACTCCGGCATCGCTGATATTGTT
>JAHFGN010000024.1 GCA_023247415.1 Candidatus Omnitrophota bacterium | reverse complement strand
CAGCTTGTATCGAAGCCCACTATCAACTTTTTATGCCCTTTCCCGGCTCTTGCTGCCATACCTTTTAATACGGCGATAAATGAGACGGAGGACCTCTCCGCCTCGCTCAAATTTTCTAAATCCGCCTCCGGCAGGACAACCTCGCCGTCGGCCCTCATTAATGACAGCGCGGCATACAGCTTCTTCGGTGTTAGCGCCGGCGCGCCGGATGAAGCGCCGCGCGGCGCAGCGCTGCCTTTTGGAGGCGCTTCAGTTACTCTGATCGGCGCGAGAGCGCTTTCTATACTTGTTTTATCCGCGCCTTTGGTAGAATTGAGCAGGTTCACAAAATGCCTATGGCCCAAATCCGCTCCAAACCAGAGTATAGCCTGTATATAGATCGCTCTGACTTCAGGACTACCCAGGCTGGGTGCTGGCGGAAGGCTCTCCATCTGATGTTTGAGGTTCAACAGGACTGATTCCTCTACGAATTGGATGCCATCCTCCTTTTTGAAATTGACGAGGTAGGCGGTAACCTTCTCCCTTACCTTGGCATATTCGGCGTTATAGGCCGCCTTAGAAGCTGCCTGATAATCGTCATTGCGAGGAAGAAGCGAAGCGACTGACGAAGCAATCTCCTCGGAGATTGCTTCGCTCCCTTCGGTCGCTCGCAATGACGGAAGTGGTTGTCGGACATCCGCCTGAGTCCCGGAAAAGGCCATTTCCTTGGCTTTCTTTATCAGATAGTCCCGCAATGGGAAATATATCGCCAGCTTGGTTTCGCAGGATACTACTATAGGAAATATTCGCAGAAGCTCTTTTAAATCCTGCTGATTCAACGCGGATATCCTGTAGTCGCCGGCTTGTTCAGAGATCGCGGATTTATATTCAGCATCCGAAGCCTTATAGCAGGCTGTCATCACCTCATCCATCACCTCTCTATTGAGGGCATTTATCTTATTTATATAATCATTGAGATCTTCTCCTTCCTTAAGAGGGGTCCCTACAACAAATACCACATTCTTGTGCTTTGGCTCTGTGCCGGAGGGCCTTAACACGATCCTGATCCGCGTCCCGTCCGGAAGCCTCGCGTCAAATTCGATGATGTTCACAGACTCCCTTACAGCCTGCGGCCACTCCTCCGGCTTCTGGCCATATGCGCCCTTCATAAGGTCATAGTGGTCCTGACCTCCGGTTAGAATAAACTCACCCCATCGCACAGCCTCTCCTCTTCTTATAGCAGGCATCACCTGATCGCGCAGATAACCCATGATATTGTCATTTATCATCCTGAACCCGTAGTCGCCTGTCATCACCATTGGCTCCAGATATGACTTCGAGTATCCATAAAGCGCGTATGTCTCCATCAGATAATCGTGCATAGTCTTATCCTTGGCAAGCTGTTCGGCCGCCAGGACAGCCAGGGCGGCTGAGGTAACGCCGCTGTCTTTATCGATGCTTCCCCTGTATCCTATGAGCGAACCTTCGCCCTCTTCAGAAGACATCACATAGAAGGCCTCATCCATATCGATGCCGGCCTGCCGCAGAAGTTCTCCGGTGATGCCGTTAAATTCGCCCTTATTTATATTGTCGATAATCTCCCCCGTGAACTTAAATCCCACATGCTGTGTTATCATTTTTACGCTGACTCTTTTGCCGGTAAGCCGCGATATGTCTTCTGACAGCCGCTCCGCTATAACCCGCTCAAGAGGATTTGACACGACCGTATTTACCATGACGAGCTGATACCTCCCGCTTTTGCTCACGCCCTTTTTATCTTCCAGCCGCCTTGTCTCTATGTGTTGTATCAGATCGCCCCGCTCCGCCATGGCGCGCAGCCTCTCTAAGGTATATCTGAACAATATAATGCCGGACTCGTCATTATCGTTCGCGGAAAGCCAGCGCAGGCGCATCAACTCTCCTTTTCGCTCTATCTTTTCTATTCCAAGGCCGACCCGGTCCGCGTCAGGGTCTGTCAGCAGGCATATATTATTCAGGATGCTGAATGCCCTTACAGTTTCTGCGGTCTCATCCGTTACCTCAAGCGCTAAACCGCGGATGAATTTCCCTCTCGTCTTTCTGACATGGTCAAATAGCTCATCCGCGCTGACAAAGAGTTTTTTATGCTCGATCTCTAAAACCGCCATAGGGATCTCTATTCCATCTTCATCGATTACGGCCTTTATGACTGCTGGGTTTGTCTCAAAGAGCCAATCCAGGGTCCTTCGAACGCCTATCTGCATCGCGGTATTAAATGCCTTCTCCGCTTCAGGATTCGGGATATTGCCATACCCTTCTGTAAATTCCCATGTGGGCGTATCGCCTTGACTCCTTGCGACTTTAATCTTCAATCGTTCCAGTATGGGCAGAACATTTGTCTCGCCGGTCCCGTTTAAGGCGCTGAAGGACGCGATAAGCCTTTCAAAGTTCGGCTGAATCTCTGCCCATTCCTTATCGCTGTAGAAACTCTTTATCTCTTCTATGACATTTGTGACGTAGGCCTCGTCTAAAAAGGCGAGATTGCCGCCTTCGCCGCCTTCTAAGACAATAACCCTGCCGTCCTTCACCGCTTTCTCGAAGACAATATCCCTTCCTTCGTTATAGATCGCCTCACCGCCATAATATTGTATCTGGCTTACCTCATTGCCAAGGTCCATCAGTTTCTGGACAATCTGCGGAGGCGCCTGCGCGCCGCTCGCTTCATAGAATTTTGTCCCGTTATTATCATACGGATTATGGCTGGAGCTCAACACTATGCCGGCCATTACATTTTTTATTCCGTTCAATACCTTGCCCGTCTCTCCGGAAAAAGGCGCATTTTTTACAATACCGCCGAACCGGTTGACGACAAAGGAGAGCCATGGGGTCGCCCTCATCTGGTTAGAATGAATATAGGTAATGCCATTGCCCGCGTAAACTAAGGCGACGGCTTTGGACAGGCCCTCTGATGACAATCCGGCTAACGCGGGGCACCTGGCCTCTATAATCTCTCTATATTTTTGCAATGAAGGCGACTCGGCAAAGAACTTGTGAAATGCCCTCACGTCCCAAACGCCGACAACCGCGTCTTTCCTTTTTACCTGTTCCGGATATACATCCTTCAGATATTTGACATGCCCCTGCGCCGTTATGGCCGCCATGTACGCGTTCATCCTGTTTGGGCCTATGCCTATCTTCCAGCGCCTTCCTCCTGTGCCGAACGGCATGGTCCTCCAGAAGCTGTCATAAAGCTCCTTGGCGGCCCCTTTATCTGTTTCAGCCAGATCGATCAGGCCTATCAGGGCATCGTGGTATTCCCTGAATCTATCTTCGTTCAGCCATTGTTTAAGGTTGTCGAGGGCGGTATTCAAGGTCTTCGCGTCACTCTTTGCCTTTTTTGACTCTTCCTCAAAGATTACCCGCGCCTTTGTAAACGCGGTTTCCGCGTTACCCGACGCGGGCAACCTTGGCGAGCGGGCCGCTACGCGTCTTTGGCGGATAGCCCACGCTATCTCTAATTTTTCATTCAACGCGTGGATCTGAAGCTCATTTTTTGAATTGCGCAGGGCGGTCAACAGGGTAAGCTCATACGCCTTCCATAATATGTCATCATCGGCGCCCAGGCCGTTTTTGCGCGCGAAATCTCCGGCGATGGCGAAAAACGCCCCTATCTCCCGCGCGACCGACTCTTCGCCGGCCCTATCCCGCACCGCGGTTACCGCGGAAAAATCCGATGATGCCTCTTCGCTAAGGGCCTTTGAGATTATATAAGGCGCAAGCGAAGAATCTGTTTTTGCGAGAGTAAGCGAGCTGTCTCCGACAAAAAGCGAAAACGCGAGAATAAAAATAACTATCGACCTTGACATGTTTCCCCTTTCTATTGAGTTTGCTGCCGAACCGTCATTGCGAACCCCGACGTAGTCGGGGTGAAGCAATCCCATTTTTATGCTGCTTTCATGATGAATTCAATTACTCGTTTCTGCCTGTCGCGCTCCGCCTCAAACTCTTTTGAGACGCGCCCCATCTTCGGCAGATAGATGTAGACCTTCCCTGCGCGATGTTCAAGGCCCATGCCTTTGAGCCTCTCCGGATCAGCGCCGGCCAAGAGTTCCAGCCCTATCCCGTAAAGGCTGCATCCTTCATCATGCCTATCCGGCGGAATGGCCACTACCAAAACGTCCTCATCCAATTTCAACCCGTCGAGTTCGTTTTCGAGGGCGCGCACCACAGTGTATTCCGGCTTGATGCCTGTCTGGGTCTGGTCAGGTGATGTTATGATGTCGGTTATGTATCTATCCAGGCCTGTCGCTTTTAGATATATCTCTACTTCCTGCCTTTGGACATTCGGAGCGAGGATGTATTCTTTGATGCTGTCTTTGCCGAACTTTTTTATCCTGTCTTCTATATTTACGAGCCATGACAGGGCGAGCCCATTCTTCAAGGCCTCATAGGTCGTGACAGAGGCGTATTCCACATCTTTCCTAAAGGCACCAGCGGTCTTCGCGTCGTAATTGTAAGAACCTGCGCCGAATCTGCGTGAGCGGTATTTCAGGACCTCGAGAATTCTGGCTATATCAACCCTCTTTATATCAGGCAGGTCTCTCGCGAGAAACTCCTCAATAGCCTTAAGACTCGAACCATCCAGCTTCTTCAGGCTTTCCGCATCCAACCCGCCTTTATGAGTTATCTCTAACACCTTGATCAGGGCCTCTGTGTTAAGTTCACCATCCAGCAGCAATGTTGGGGCTCCTCCAGTGTCAGATAATTTGATATCAACTTTTCCGCCTGTGGCGAGCCGCATCACATTGGAGAATCTCGCTACCTCGTCAGGCGAATGCGCGAGCGCAGGAATTTCGATGTCAATCTCATTCTTCGCGCCGGAGGTGCTGCCTCGATCACTCTCCTTATCATCCGTTCCAATAGCTTCGCTAAGTGTCGGCGACTGCTGCTGTATAAAATCTTCTATGACGGATTTAAGCGCTGCATTGATAGTCTCTAAGCGGTAGGGCAGACTTAAGTCTGCCCTACGGTCATGGGGAGAGAGTAGACTGAGGGGCTCCTTCGCCCCGCTTGTCGATGCGCGGACGGCAGACGGAGTGAACGCGATGTCGGGTTCGGCCCTGCGGAATAGACCGGTGTTCCGTTCCTCTTTCAGCATATTATTGAACGCGTTAATCGTGGCGCGATGCACAGTCTCCGCTGCCAGGCGATTGAGACAATCATTTAACCCTGCCCCATCCGAGGTTGATATAAACGGCGCGGTTTTATCTTCTATTTCCTTGACATCGGCATTCCTCGCAATCTGTTTTAATCGGGCCGCGCGGTCAGCGCGCACAGTCAACGTTATCTTCCCCTTATGGCGCTTCGCCGCCGCAAGCATGGCGAGCGCGGTTGTTACATAAGCCGGCCATTCGCCGCAGAGGCTTAAATCCTTTCCCATGGACGATGTGGTCTCCAAGACCGATGAAATACAGCGCATAAGTGATATAAGGATATCGGCCTTCGCGGGAAGGCGCATGCTGTCTACGAGGTCATTCGTGCCTATGCTTATAAAATCGAATACCGGCATTATCGCCTCTCTATTATCGACAGCTTTAAGCGATTCTATCATACCGCCTATCCGCATGAACCGAGCCTCATCTCCTGATATGCCTTGCTCACTTCTGATCTCGCCTATTATCTTATGGGTGAAATCCGAAACAGACCGCGCCTGCGCGGCATCCTCCACCATGGGGAAGAGTATATCTATATTCTTATTTTTTGACGCATGGTGGGCTTTTATGATAGCGCGCACAAGGGGCTTTGCTATCTTTAAGCCCTCCTCACTCAACAGATACGCTGTCCCGCGCAGATCGCTGCCGGCCATATAGGCTGGCTTCTTATCCGGCTGCATATCAAACATCCTTATCGCGACCCTCCCACCGGCAGCGTCGGCTATCTTTATAAAAATGTCGGCCAGCGTATTTTCTGAAGGCACCCCACCCTGATAAAGCATCTCGGAACGGAGGAGGCCCACATCACCGAAACCATAAGAGAACGCCTCTTTGAATTCCCGGGGATCCGTCATGTCAATGGCAAAGCGCACCTCTCCATGCCCCCCGGCCTGGAGCGGCTCACTTTTGCGCGTCTCCGCCTCGTGCTGAAGTATAACAGCCTCGGCTTTCTTCAGGTCTATTTTGTCTTCTGTATCAAAACCCGGGTTTACATATATTGTGCTGTCTTTTTCGTCAATAATTACCTTATCGCCTGTTTTTACCAATTCTGCCACACTCTTTCCGTCATCACTCTTCGCTGACGTTAATGTAGGCACCTGAGCGCTCGCTACAATAGCGCCATGGTCATTTGCCTCGCCGGCGGCTGTTATGATGCCGGCTATCTGCGGGCTCTCCTCAAAGAGTCTCAATGCCCTGTATATATCCAGAGAGTCGGTGATAACAATCAATGGCAACTCATTCTTCATCAGATCATGCGTGTCATCAAGGAGTTTTATAGATTCGAGCCTTTCTACTATGGCGCTAGCCGCAGCCTCAACGCGCGATCTATCGGCGTCGTCACGGCCATTTTGTGACAACACCTCATCCATTATATCCACAACCGCCTGCGCCGCGCCCTTGCCCTTTTCTATCTCCTGCGGCACCCTCGTTCTAACAAGTTCGATAAACTCGCTGCTATAAAGAGACTCTCCCTCCTCCTGTTTCTTGGATGCATCACTGCCTGATACGTCAGTGATGACAGTCCGCAATACCGCCTTCTCCATTTCGACAAGTTCGGCCTTCATGGATTCGCCGAAACCTTTTCGGGTATCAAGTATGCTTATGCCTTGCATAATATTGGCGACGATCTCACGCGCCGTGGTCACAAAACGACCCTTCAAACCCTGTGCGCTAATCCTGCTCTCATACTCTTTTATAACCTCTAATAGAGCGGCGGCGGGTGATATATGCCTTTCTTTCATCCTCTCCTCCGCTTGTTCCCCTGCCGCGTCCAGAACCTTTTCGAATTTACCAATCTCTTCCTCTTCCTTCTCGCCCCTCCTGACGAGGGCGCGCCGTATCCTCTCCTTCACGCGGCCCAGGACCTCTCTTAGCTTTTTAAGCTCGCTTTCGAGTTCTTCCCCGGATATCTCCTCCCTCTTTTTGTGAAACTCGGCCATAAGCCCATCGCCCATCTTTCGCAAGACAGCGGCCTTTTCGAGCATATATTTCTGCGGCATGCTATGATCTATATTTTCGTTGTATTCTTTTACCTTTTTATCTATACGCTCCTTGAGCAAATCATCTATTCTTCTGGCGTCTCTTCCGGCATGGATCGTTTGTCGCGCTATCTCCTTTATCATTATAACAAGCTCGATCAGCGCTTCGCGCTCATTGGGGTAAATAAGCGCGGTAAGCGCGCCGAAGACGGCTGACACATCCATGGTGCATATGCTCCTAAGCGTGACCGCCGCTGTCTTATCTAATTTTTCAGCTACGCTCTGTGAGGCCTTCTCAAGATCATAGATAGCGGCGGCGATCTTGAGCATTACGCTTCTGTCAGAATCCCATGGCAGGCATATCTTCTCATCCAGGATAGAGCTTTGTATCGTGGGCAGAATATATGCGTATCCTTCGGCAATCCTCGCGCCGCCTGTCTTAAGGCCGTGCAAGACATACTCTTTCTTCATGGCGGATATATCACCGAGGCCAAGCATCTGGGCCATGACCCTGTCCGCGGGTTCCCTTAGGCTTTTTTGCTCTACCGAGACAAGCCTGGCGCCGCCGGTTGTCCCGGTTTGGCCTTGATTTAGATGATCGTAGATCTTTTTTATCTCTTCATCGTTTAGGGCCGCTTTGGTGTCATTATCCAAAACATCAAAACACAGAATGGTTGTCTTGCCGCCATCATGAACGGTGCTCCAATGGCTTTCGATGTTTAACGGCCTTCCTCTTATTTTTAAGAGCCCGTTTGAAACGAAATCGCTTATCTCAACGAGAAGGCCCGTCCTCTCCTGGGCAGCGACCATGATACGCGTAGACGCCAGCCCCCCGATGGACTGTGGATTATAGATATAGATATGGGCCTTATCTTTACCGTCGGGCTTATCGTCTCGATGTATCCTTAAAAGATTGTACGCGTCTGTAATCTCAACCAGATAATGGCGCATTGAATTTGACGCCTCAACCCTTATCAAAAGCCGTCTCTTGGGTCCTGCCGGAACACGATCTTCGCTTTCGAATTCTCTTATGAATGTCTCAAAGACTTCGCCATCCGCTTCCGGATACATCCTCTTCAGAATCGAAATGGCCGTGCGGTAAATCTCATCTTTAATCTCGGAGGGAGTCGCGCCTTCAGGCAGAGTCAACTTCAATTCCGCGGCCGCGTTCCCACCCGACGCGTCGCGTGTCCTGTTCGATGCGTTGCGCGTCAGGCCCTTCGCGCCGCGGGGTTGTTGTTCCGCTTTATGGGCCTTGGCCTCGTCTATGGCGGCTATCAATTCATCGGTCGCGTCTACGCCGCGTTTTCCTTTAGGGGCTATTATGCTCCCTTTCGGCACATGCTTCGCGGCCTCTCGTCCGACATACACAGGCGTGAACACAGCCCGCCAGGCGAGGCCATTATCCGCGGTTATCTTCTTTTCGCCTTTTAGTTTAAGCGCCTCCCTGTCATCTCCCGGCAGGCCGGGCGTCCCCACAGAGTCGCCGACTATTATGACGCGCTTCAGGCCTAACAGCTTTACTACCTGTAATATCGCTTCCTTAATATCCGCGGCCACTATGTCTACGGCGCTCGCCGATACAACTACATTAACGCCTGGCGATATTATGCCTGGGGCATACATGCTTTTTAAAATCTTCAGCGAGCGCACTACATCGCGCGCGACTTTAAGACGCTTTTTTCTGCCTTCCTCGTATCCCTTGGACTCAGCCGTTATACTGCTTACGCGCGCATCAACGCTATTTGAATCTAGCCCAAACTTCTCCAGAATACCTCGCATCATGCTGATCAGCAGGTTAGCTCCCGCCTCGTTCCTAAAACTTTTCTCCTCAAATCCCTCTATGGCCTTAAATATCCCCTCACCTGATAGGATTCCGGCCCTTGCCCCCGCTTCTGACAGCTTACCGAACTGGGCCTTCTTTGACGCGAGTATGAATCGCAACAGCACTTGATCTATTCCGAAGAATTCCGCAAGATAGAAACCAGCCGCGCCTGTAACGACAAATACATTTACGCCATGGGCAACCAGCAGCCTGCATATCGCGGGCAGGCTTACCATCTTGCCGGATTCTATATCCATCATAACCCCGTGCAGATCGAGGAATACGCCGTCTACGGGCTCAAGCGTCTTCTTTCGCAAGAGCTCACTCCACGTCATCGCCCCGCCCGACGCGTCGCGCGTCCCGCTTCTCGCGCCGCGGTCAGCTGGCAGCTCCCCCTCACCCTTTCCCTCTCCCAGGGAGCGGTAGGGCAGACTTAAGTCTGCCCTACGGTCATGGGGAGAGGGTAGGGTGAGGGGTTTTGTCTCGGCGGCGCAGCGGATGTCGGAGAAGGGGATTGCCTGGTCTATAACATTAATATCCTTGACAACCGAATTCCCAGCCATTATACTTGATAGTGCGATGAAAGGATTTTTCACTAAGGGCAGAAGAGAGAATGTAGCCAAGATTTTGATTGCCCTTGGCCAGATATCCGCAGCTGGCTGGCTGGCGGAGGTGATATTTTTCGTAAGGCTTGGAAGGTTGGGCAAGATTGCTGCTGCGATAATCATTGGCGTTATATTCATCATGGCCATCATTGTAACTCCGGAAAGGAGCGATGAATAAGATGTTATTCCCGTTAATAGCATTCCTAATCTTCGGCGTAATCCTGTTGGCGTGGTTTCTTCTGGACCAACGCCGGACCCATAGACATATTCATTAATCCCACTTGGATGGTTCTTCTGCACACGACCGCTTGAGGACTCGCCTGGCTTTGTCTTGAACTTAAGTTCATCCCCAAGCAAGAAATTCTCCGCCTCATTGATGACTGATTTAGAGACGTCCCGCGTTCCGCCCGACGCGCCGCGCGTCCCGCTTTTCGCGACGCGGCCCTCTCCGCTCGATGAGTTGACAGCCGCTGCATGGTCCCTGGCGATTTGGTCTCTTTCTTTGCCTAATTGTCCCCCGACCTCTTTTAATTTTGTATGAAGGAAATTCTTGCGCAGGTCAGCTTCTCTGGCAGCCTTCTTGTCCGCGGGAAGATTGCTTTTGTCGGCAATCTTTGTTAATTCCTGATAGGCGCGGTCAGCCTCGCCGTTCAGTCTCAATAATTCATCATAAGCCGCTTGATCTAACGATGGGAATTGTCCCTCAAATTCTTTTTCGAGCCCTCTACAAAATTCTGGAACGTTGATGCCGCAGGCAGCATCCTTCAAGACATTGTCGAGCTCTATAAGGCCTTCGGGACTCCCCCCCTCAGGAACGTCTAAGACCCTCTTTCCATCTGCGTCCAATACTAATGATATCCCTTCTTCAAGAGTATGCCCTCCAATCACGAGGGCCCTGCCCTCAAAAGAGTGCGCGTCAAGACCTCCGATGGCAGGCACGCCTGCCCATCGCGCCTGATTTACTGGATGAGAATATTCGTCCGCGGAAGGCAGCATCAATCCGAGCCTTGAAAATTTTCCGAAGAGCGACGCGAGCGATTTGAGGTCAGGCCTGCCTTGAATATAGAAGAGTACCGCGCCTCCTCTCTTACGTTCCTTATCCGCCATAGCCAATCCTTCATCATCACAGATAAACCATGGGCCTGCCATAGCGCCTGATGTCGCTTTTATCCCTCTGAATAAAACCTTTGGAGCGGCCCCTTCTTTAGCTTTATAAATCGGACGGCCCCCCATTCTCTCAAGCCTCTCCTGGATATCTCCCATCTTCGCCAAAAACCGCGCTTCGCCTACCTTTCCTTCTTCGCGCTGCGCCTTCCAAAAGACGATCTCTCCCTGAAGAGTGAATTGCGCCAGCCTCAACTGTATGAACCACAGTTTTCCTTTGCTGACGACAAATTCGATTTCAAAGGCCTCTCCCCCTTCGCCTTCGGCTGCAATCCTTTCGACTGCGGCTTCTAATTCGTCATAAACTTTTCTGCCGTCCTTTCTATTTTTCATATTACCGATATCTTTGCCGGGCAGAACGCCATTCATGAAATCCTTCCCTTCAATATCCTCTTCATAATTTCCGTGGAATCCCCTCTTACCGGTATTTAGATCATAGTTGGAAACCGCTCCCATCGCGTAAAATCCGTTCTTCCCTTTAGAGTGGGCCCACTTTTGAATGATTATATCCTGCTTTCCATCGGGGATGCCTCTCAGCTCTCCGACTGCTTCAGCCTTGTAAGGCGCTGCTTCTCTTATGGCGTTGAGGAGCGGATGTTGGAAGACACTGCCCCCTTCGTATGAAAATGCGGTACGGAATACTGTCATAAGCCCGCCTGGCAGCGTGTCGGGCTGATTGCTTCTGACAGCATATCCCTCATCGTCCCCTTCTTTAATTCCAAGCTTCTCCAACTCGCCAATGATGGCCTTGAGATAGTCCTCCAGCTTCGTTCCCTCGCTATTTAGGATCTTCTCAACTAACTCTGCGGATAGGACGATGCCTGGCGGCACAGGCAATCCCATCTTTTTCAACCTGACAAGCCCCTTCTCTTTGGCTCCGCCAGGTCCTTCTTCGCCCAATATACGGATTCCCCGCCTCACCTCCGCGTTAATTATCTCGCGCCTATCGTAACCAAAGATAGTTTTCCCCGCGTCTTGGCCCAATAATAGATAAAATTCGATAAACGACGCCAGTCCTTCCGGAACGACTAAATAATAATCATGAAGCGCTTCTATTCTCCAATCATGACGATGTATACCTATTTTGAAGAGCGCGAAACGATCCTCAACCTTTATTTCTGATAAGCCAAACTCTTCATTCAAAACTCTTATATGCGGGTCTTCTCTTATATCGCGGCAATCTCTTTTAACGACTGAACTCTCCGGCGCTTTCTCTACATCCGGGTGGACTTCGCTATCCTCAAAGTGCTTTGCCCGCTCTGAAGTGGTCTTTCCATCTTTAAGGCTTTCGAGATAGAAGGCGCAGCGCCCCTCTTTTTTCTCTTCCTTCTCCAATGTCCCAAACTTATCTTTCAATTTAAGATAGCTGCCCACAAGCCTTTCCGCGTTGCCCTCAAACCACTCTTTTGGATCAATCCCTCTGGCTGTCACCGCAGTCTCCGCCACACGGAAGATACCCAGCAGCCTATTCAAGTGGGTTTCGAAATCTTTTGATTGGCCGTCCATCTTTTTGGCAAGCAGACTCTCAATGTGGGATATATCCCATTTACTATCCCCACCCCTTGAGGTGCGGCCGGTTGGCAGGGTCTCCTCAAGGTGTTTTAGAAGATGATTTAGGAGGCGCGAACCGTCCTTGTCGCGAGGAAATGATCCCACATAGCCCCTTATATCTTCGATAAATGAACAGGCTTCAGTATACCTGCCGAGATCATGCAGTAGTTTAACGTAGTTTTTGAGATCGTGCGGCCCGGCCTGTCTCCACTCCGCGGCCGGCCTGGCCATTATGCCCTTTATACAATCATTTATCTCGGAGCTGTATTTGTTTGGATCGCTGGCTTCCTGTCTTCCCATTTCATGGAATAGATGAACCATCAGGAGCGCGGTCGAGAGGTTCATGGGTTCTATATCGCGAGCCCTACGCAGTATCTTCAACGCCTCGTCATATCTTTCTCTGTCATATCCCTGGTGAATTAGAGCGCGGGCGAGGAGATTTAATAATCGAACGTCATCTTCTTCCGGTTTTAAAATACCTCTTATGAGCTTCTCGGCCTCTACGCAAGACGCAATCATATTTTCGTCTCTTGCCTTATCCACCAGGGCCATCGCCTTGATAGTGATGAAGCCTTCGTTGCCGGGTTTATGTTTCAGGCCTTCGTCCGCTTCGCATATAGCATCATCATATTTCTCCAGGCCATAATATATCCTGGCAAGATAATCGCGGGCCGGGATATCGGCTGGATCTTGCGCCAATATCTGCCTTAGGTCTTTGATGGCTCCTCCTGAATCACCCTGATAGTTTTTAGCCATGGCGCGCACCATGAGGCCGATGGCATCATTTACATCGCTTAAAATTTCAACGGCTGCGCTATAATTTTTTAAACCTATCTCTACTTTCGCTAAAGTAGTTTTTGTCTTTTGGTCGTTAGGATCTAGCGCCAGAGCTTCGTTAAGCACCGTCTTCGCCTCTTCCAACTTACCGCTCTTTTGCAATGTCCGAGCCACCCCCATCTTGCGCAGAATCTTGTCTCTTATCTCATCCCCGTTCTTTGAGGCGCGGCTCGTTACAGGGACAGTCCCCTTCGGGGACAGTCCCTTTTCACTCGTTGAGGCGGGCGTGCCCGCTGACCTGTCCATCAATGCTTTAGTGGCGGGGCTGGTTTTGGCCTGGACGTCTTCATACGCAAGGGTAGTGGCCTTTAGATCCCGCAATACAGCCCGAAGGAAACTATCTCTCGTCTTTAGGTCATTAAATCTATCTATGACGGAATCGTACGTAAGCGGGATATAGCCGGATTTCAGCACAGCGCCATATATGATCTCATGTGGTTTTTCTGGGTTTACGTTTTTGAATTCCGTGGTGTTTACGATATCGAGCGCGACCCTTATCGTTCCATCCGGCTCCATCATCCATTCAAGGTTGTGCGGGATGTTGTGCTGAAGCAGAAGGTCTACCTCCTGCCATATCCTGTCAGCGAGCGCCTCTATATTTTTTGACTCGAATATGCGCAGATCTGCCGGCCATTTTTTGAGGCGGCTTACCGTAACTTCGTTTTCAACCTTCGTATCCACAAGCGCGATCCTGCCTTCTTTCAAATTCCTCCATAGCGGCGTCTGCCATCTTCTGAATTGTCCATGGAAGTGGTGTATCGTGGCTCCGGCGTCTACGCCGTTATAATGGCCTCCAAAGGCCGGGCCGAGCGCCCTCTGGAATGTGAGCAGGTTCATTATCTTATCGCGCGAGAGGAATTGCGGCTCTTCGGACCCGGCGTTTAATAGTATATGGTCCGGGAAATAAGGGTTGGGGTTGTATGGGACTTCATAGGGGACTCCGTTTATATGCAGAATCCTGAAGCCTCCTATCATGATCATTTCGTTGTTGCCGAGGTGGCAGAACTTGCAGATATTCGGATGCGGATGAGGCGGCTTTACATCTCCTAATCGCTTCCGTTCAGCGGCCTCATACGCCATTCTGCTCCTATTATCGAATATGTCGAGTAAAAGGCCGTCTATCTCTACTGTCTTGATCTTGTCTTTCGTCGCTTTAGACGTTTCGGTGAGGTTCTTTTCCTTCAGGCCTTCTTCGATCTCCTTCTCTAACTCGCCAATCCTGCATTCCGTATCTATCTTAACACCGCCTCGCGAAGCGCGGCCCAGATGGGATCTACCTGAGGCGCCTGACACCTTAAAGGCGCTTTCACCGTCCGCGTCTTTCAGCGCTTGCGGGTAATGAGGCAAATCTCTGTTCAGGCCTATGTCGAGCCAGCCGAATTCATCTTCATTGGAATACACTATTATCTGCCTGCCGACTATCGCGAATTTATCATCGCGCGATTTATCGTGAAATTTCCTATTATGTCTTGGGAAATACTGGATAGGCGTATGCCCTGTCAGTAAGACCGCTGAATCCATCTTGTTTAAAAATATCCGCGTATTCTCCGCGGCTTTTTTCGGCCTATGCCAGGCATCCCTTGTCCATAACAAAGTATAAAGAACGGGGTTATTCTCCTTTTTCCTGCCATCATTGACATTTATATCCGTGAAATCTCCTTCAGTTTTAATCTTCTTATTTAAGTATCCGTCAACGCCCGCATGGACCAGGAATATATTTCCATTTTTCGCTCTGACCTTAATTCCCAATGGTGAATCGGCGACGAAATCCCTAAGCCCCTTAATAAGCCGAATCGTTTTTTTACGTTCGTAGGTCCTCACTAAATACTCAATAAAGGCGCGGTGTTGGCTTATATTCAGCAACCCAACGCTCCGCGCGACGCTGTCGCCGCCCGCATGGGCGTTCTCGTGATTGCCGGGTATGAAATGGACCTGTAACGGAAATCTTGCCTTAAGTTCCAGCGCTATCAGCAGCGCCTTTAAGCAGTCGAGGTTCCCCTTGCCAGAAAGGTATCGTAATACCTTGAGTGAATTCAGGCCCCTTGGCGGCCCGGCATGAAGGACGTCTCCTGTAAACACAACGTGCAGCTCACCGTCTCGGAGCCTCTTTTCGACATTCCCATCCCGCAATATCTTTTTGAGGTTGTCGAAGCGGCCGTGTATATCAGAGATATGGATAAGCGACGTTCCGCTTCCTATCTTCACAAGGGCGCCGGGCTTGCCAACGCTATTCTTCGGCCGCATCGCATCGGGGTATTTTTCCAGACTTCCATTCGCGGCCTTGATAGTCTCTATGAGTTTATTAAAATCCGGCGGCGCTTGCGCCGTCCCGCTCGATGACGCGCGCTCAGTATCTTCTGGCGGTTCGATCTCTCCTTCTGCTGGTGTCTCGGAACTCAAAGAAGGCCCTTTTGACTCTTCTTTCCCAACTTCTCCAGAAGGCGGTACCCTCTTCTCCAGCGCCTTAATGGCTTCGGTGAGTACCTTAGGATCAAATTGATTGCGTTTATGAATGAAGCGGCCTAAATTGGCTATGTTGCCTGCAAGACGCCTTAGCCATCCTATCTTTTTTGGACTTTTTACATGAAGCTCCGCGAAACGAGAGGCGATCCTGTTAATAGCCGCTCGAATCTCGGCTATTTTCTGATCTTGAGGTAGTTTATCCAGCGCATCGTACGCAAGGGACAGGCTTACATATGGGTCGTCTTCCTCCTCTGCCCTTTGAAGTTCTTTTATCGCATTTTCGATTATTTCATTTGGAGGAAGGGCAAAGAGGAGGGCTATCTGTTCTTTTATGGATCGATGCAGCCGTTCCTGCTCTAACAAGACATACACCTGTTCTGAATCCGGAACGCCTTCCGGGTCTTTAACTCTAGGGCCAACATCGATGTGCAAAGCCTTTTTGATAGAATCGAAAAATATATAACCTGCGATACCAGCTATTACATCAAGCGCAAAAACTGCCTTAGGAACTTCGCCTAAGCCCCTTGAACTCCATTCGCTACTAGCCATTGCATTAAGCATCACTATCGCCGCAGTCAGATTTATCAGAATGATTAAAGGCGCCTCGAAAGACGACGACGATTTAAACATTTTTGACAAGCCCCTGGTCGCTTCAACCCGCCGCTTCACCGCTGCCACTAACCCCGATGTGAAATATTCCTTTCCTGAACCGTCAAGGGCACGCACAGCTTCATACTTAAGATAGTTATCTGGAACAGTGATGTTAAAGAACTTCAGGTAGAAGATTAAGATGTTATGAAGTTTCTCATCGCTATTCTTCTCACCTTCGAATCTCTTTATTAAAGGAGCCAGATAGGTCTTTACAATTTTTCGGGACAATGACTCCACCTGTATCTTTAACGAATTGGAATTATAAGTGCCTGCTTTGGGTCTCCTATAAACCTTAGCGGCTAATCTCCTCAAGTTCCCGGCGTATCGTATGATCGTATCTACGCGCTCCCCCTCTTCGCAAACCTCCACTTTCATTAACCCGTAGTGTTCATAGAATTCAGATACCCGACCAACCCTTTTAGGCTCGCCTGGATCTGTTTTAAACTCAACCTCATCGCCGAGTCGAAAACTCTCTCCTTTTGCAATAACTGTTGTAGAGACATCCTGCAAGGGGCTCTCTTGAATCTGCCCATTCGTAGACTCGCGGCTTTCGACGGTAGGCGGCTCTTCCTGCGTTTCTTCGCCATTTCTAACCTGGTTAGAAATGGTGGGATTATCTCGTAAGCGGGGTTGGCTTTCTTTTCCGCTCGATGAATCTATCCCGCCGCCTGAGCCTGAGACGGTGAGGCGACCCTGCGGCTTGGCAAAAATTGGCTTGACACCTTTTTCTCTGTATGCTATAAATACCGTTATGATTAGGCTTACGGATAGCCAAAGAAAAGGATTGGCTACGGCTTTGTATGAATTGGGCAATATCGTGTTTGCGGCAATGGTTATAAGCCAATCGTTGGCCCTATTTAAACTAAGCGTTTTTATATTGGGGCTGATATTATGCATCAGCGCGTACATAATCGCTACCATACTAAATAAGGAGTAAAGATGGGCATATATATTCTGCTGGGTGGGATGCTTCTCTTCATAGTTATTCTGGGGATCATTGGAATTTTCTCCCGTAACTCCAATAAACCTACGAGCAAACACGCCTAGATCTAACCCAGGGAAACTTAAAACTGGCTGTTGGCCAGACACGTCTACGCGGAGGGATCGGCTCATATAGACCGATGTCCCGCTCGCCGAGACGTGGCTCTCTTCAGGGACTCCTCCCTTTTGGGACAGTCCCCTCCCGCTCTTTGACTGGCGGGATGCATCCGTTTGCGATAGTTCATTCCTCCAGCCTTCAATTTCCGACAGCGCATGGCGCGCTCCGCCTTCAAGGAAAGAGCTAAGCCACGCGGGGACGGCGCTCGGCAGGTTCGCGCCCTTGCCCGTGATCGCGTCTAATTTTTTTCGCAAAGCGTTTTCCCGCTGGACCGGCGGCGCTTCAGCGTCGGTAATGGCGCTTCTTATCTCGCCTATGAAGCCCGAGACGATCCTTTCTCTTTCTCCGTCGGACTTAACGCGGCCGAGGATGGTATCAAGGTATGCCATGACGCACAATTTGGCTCTTTTTTCGTCGCCGTATTGGAAACTGCCCTTTGCCTCTCTCGCCAAAATAAATTTCAGATAATCTCTTATAAAATACGGATTTTCTCTATAGGCGCTTACCAGATAGTCGTAATACTCCATGCCGCGGCCGGCCATGCCGGCGCCCTCCCCGCTCGCAATTTCATGCACGTTGTAATCCGGCGCCTCTTTCTTCATGAATTGAACGAAGTACCTTATCGGGGCGAAGAACGTCGGGATGAGCACGAGGGCCGCGAAGCAGACGGCAGCCAGCTCTATGCGCAGGAACTTCGGCCTCTTTGTGAAAGGCATCCTTGTAAAACGGTGGCGGATGCCCCTGAAGAGGCTGTTAACTCTTCCAATTCCCCTTTTCGTCGTCTCAAGGCTGGCGCGGCCAAAGTGCTCTGTCTTGTCCCAGTAATACGCCATGCCGGCGAGGAGTTGCCCATAGCCTATCCAGAAAGATATGACCGAGAACGTCCGATAGACAGGCATCAAAAGGGCGCTTATGTAAAGAAGCCTATTATAGAAGCCCGGGTCCTGCCGCAGCTTCTCGACTAATTCTTTCAGGCGCGCCGCCTCTTCCTGCTGTCCTTTCTTCGCGAGCTCGGCCTGTCGTATGCTAAGTTCGTTTATGGTAACTTCGAGGGCGAAATCACGGTAGGGGGGAGTAAGATATACCGAGGCGAGGTTATAGAAGACGCTGGTAAATATAGGCAGCATTATCAGCCCGAGGCCTGTAAAATACGGATGGACCGCGCCGCCAACCAGACATATCGCGCCTATACCGGCGGACAGGACAAGGATGAATGCCGCCTTCATCTTAAAATAGAACGCGAGAAAACCGCCTGATTCCATCCCTTTCTCCAGAGCGTCCCTGAAGAAGTTCGGTCCCGGCTTGCAGATGAAGACGTAAAGAACGGACGCCGCCGCTCCGAGGGCGAACGCCGGCAGGATATAGCGGCTCAAGCCTGTAAGCCAGGGGATTATAGGCAGGGCGTGCGGCACCATCATGAGATAGTAATTCGCGAAAGACGCGACGAGGCCGCCGAACAGGAGATTGAGCCCGACTATCGCCGCCGACCATTTCAGGAATGTCGTGAGCTTCTCGCCTCTCATTACCGAGACGGCGAGCGCGGCCGCTGTCATAACGCCTATTGACCACGCCGGACCGAGGACGATCAGGTTTGACGCCCCCCACAGAACCGACGTCACGATGGAGAGCGAATAGAATAGATACGAAAAAGTCCCTATGCCGAAGAGGAAGAAGACGCTTACTATCCCCCTTAAACCGAACGCCTTGCGCATCTCAGCCGGACGCAGGAGGAGGTTGCGCAGGAATACGAAGAATACCTGCAGAAAACCCTTTCCCCATCTTGAGTGCTGCCGCACCCAGTCCCACTTCTCCGGCCTTACCTGTCTGGTCGGAGCCTCTTCAGCGGTGATAGAATCCAGCATCAGCGATTCGTAGCCCGCGCGCTGGATGTCGCCGGCGATCTGGGCGTCCTCTGTGACATTGTGCGGGTCCCAGCCTCCGACCTCCCTCAAAACCTTCACGATGAAGTGGTTGCTCGTCCCGCCGTGCGAGACCGGCAGTTTCTTCGCCTCTAATCCCGGCAGGAATATGTCAAACCAGACAGCGTAGTCAAGGATAAACTGTGAGGCGGTAAGCGTCGTTGGATTGTACCATGTGAGTGGGACCTGCAATACACCGAGAGGATGTTTTTTCGAATACGCCTCGGCAGCCTTTTGGACGGAGGCCTCTTCAGCCTGGCCTATCCTTCCTGCCTTCGCGATGAGGCCGGAGAGCTCTTTTATGTCAAAACGATATTCCAGCGTTTTGCGGTAAAGCTGTATATCATCATCTCTCAACTCTTTAAGGCTGAACTTTTCGGAGCGGGTCTTGCGCGACATGTATTCGATCAGCTTCGAAAGCCATGCGTCGCGGGAATCGAATCCCATGACCGCCTGGATAAGCTGGAGCGGATAAGGCCTGTCTTCAGCGTCATATATGACGAGGTACTCGCCCTTTGTTATGGCTAAAGCGTAATTTGTGGAATATGGTTTTGACTGGTTATGCTCAGGGGCCAGGCGTATCGGGCTTGTCAGGGCCGTAAAATTTCGGTACTTAGCCGGCTCGCGCGTGAGCTTGGAGTGTATGAGGTCCAGGGTCGATACCTTCTCCCCTTTTCTAGAATCCGTGTCCGAGGTCTCCGGCAGTAAAATCACATCAAGCTTATCCGGCGGATATATGAGGTTCCCGACAGATTCGATAAGGTCTTCGATAACGGCGGGCTCGCCGAAGGCCGGAAGGACAACCGTGTAGATAGGGAATTTTTCGCTTATCTCCGGATGACGGAAGAATTCATCCACCAGGATTCTCGGAGGCGCGTTAGCGAGTGAGCCTATTTTATACAGGTTTACATCGGAAAGCAACAGGTCTAAAAAACCGTCCGCTGATATGGCCCCGGCATCGCGGCTGTTTGGCGCCTGGAGCTGATTCACTTCTTTGGTGTGATCGGTTATAAACTTATTGATGAATTGTTCGCGGCCTTCTAAAAAGAAAAACTCTTTTATCTCACTCTGGTCTGTTCTGACTACGCCCCGGCGCGCCGAGACCTTCTTTCCTTTCGTGTAGAGCGTTTCCCTTCCGGAAAATAACCCGGCCGGCGAGACATAGAAGTCTTTGTATATCCAGTTCACGATGGACAGGGCCAAGAGGCCGTTCAGGAAGAGCGGCGCTATCCAGACATGATTGGAGTAGAATCGCGCGAAGCTTAAAAAGAACGCGTTTAAAAATCCTGGACCCGCGCTATGTATGTCCAGATACGCGATGGCGTATGGGGCGAATATATATATAAGGAAGAACGGCGCGAATACCAGCATTATATTCATGGCCCACAACGTCACGAGCGGGTACTGATAGGCGCTCGAGCCCTTGGCCCTTAAAACTTCGTTTAGTCTGATCGTCTCTTCAAGAGAGGCGCGGTGTTTCTTCTTTGTCGCGTCTATTACGCGGTTAATATCTTCGGCGGAGGCGGAGATTCCCCTGGAGGCTTCTATATCGGCTTCGAGCGCGATGACCTCGGCTGCCTTAAGCGTTCTGTATAATTTGGAGGCTTCGAGTTCGATCCCGTTGTAGGGAGGCCTCCCTGTCAATCTCAAGAACGCGCGGTGGAGGAAGCCTCTTGGGCCGGCCCGGCCTATCCTCAAGAGTTCATACTTTTGACGCTCCGAAAGGCCGAGCTCGCCATTCTCAAGTTGTTCAAGCTGTCTCCTGGCTGAAGCCGCAAGGTCCTGCAGTGTGACGCTCTCCACGCTTCCCATAAGCGGCTCTTTGATATTCGGTTGAGCGTAGATATTAGCCGCGGGAATAGGTATGCCCTCGCGTAAATTCTTGAGGATTGAGGCGCTTGCGGCATCGGCCGGCGCTACCTTGAGAAGCCTGTCAACCTCGTCAACGCCTCTTTTCAATAAGCCTATCGCCTCTTCCAGCCTCTTCTTTTTGGATGACTCTTGGGAGATATATGTCTTGACCGCGTTGGCGGCGGCAAACGCGATAGAGGCTAAACCTAAAAGTATAAATGTCGCCTGAACGCCGCCCGTGGGGCTCGTCTCTATATTCAAAAATGGAAATATCTCGCCGAGAACCGGGATGTTGAAGCCTAACGCTGAAAACCAGCCTGTCAGGACGTGCGCCGGATATATGTCAGGCCCCATAAGGCCTATCGCCGCAAGCGCGAGCCCTAAAATAAGGCGCCCCAACATCTCCGCGTCGAACATCTTTCTTTTTCTAAGCAGCTCGTTCACCGCGGTGATAGCGGGTTTCGTCTGGCCTTCCGGAACGCTCATACCTGGCCTTCCAAGTTTATTCGCCGCGATGTGGATCAATTCTCTCGCGCTTATGAGCGCCTGGCGGGCTTCAGATTCTTTGGGAGCCGGTTCAGGTTTAGGTTCAGAAATGGGTCTTGCTTCAGGCGCCGGGCCTTCGGCGGGGCCTGGCCTTTCGGCCTCGATTGGCGCGGGAGTCTCTTCTTTAACAGACGCGCCGGCCGGCTGGCTGATACGCGGCGGCCTCTTCCCCAGAATGCTCCTTCCGATTCCGACAAACAGGCCAACGACCGATATCGCCCCTGCAGGCGCCGCGAATACCAAAAACGAGGAAACGGCGGTTCCAAGGATAAATATCGGAAATTCCGCGATGAAGCTCCATGAGATTTGGTCATATAAACTTCCCAATCCTACCAGGCCCATCAAGAATACCAGGATCGGCAAAACTATCGGAAGGACCGTTGATATACCGCCGCCCCTGGCGATGGCCGCCTTATCACAAACATAATGCATGAATTGAACCAGCCGGGGTTTTATCGAAGGCTCGCCACCCCACGCCCATGACGAAAACCTGTAATACCAGTTAAGCCTCCCTTTGAGATCGAGGTATTGAAAGAGGAAGAGAAGGCTCGCGACTCCAAGCGCCAGGGGAATGAAAAATGATAACCTGGACGGCATGCCTTTCGTAATGCCTGTCAGATAAAGCCTCGCTAAGAGCGCCAACACGGAGAGTTCCGCGAGGTTGCTGAATACGGCGAATCCTATTATCGCGCTTTTTGGCGACGCCGCCGCGATAGAAGGGGGACGTTCCCCTTCGTCATAACCCATTGTATCTGACGGAGCTGTGAAAGGGTATGTTACAGACAGCATCCTCACTATGGGGAATAGTATGGTAATCAGGATTTGGGCCGCTACGCCTATAGCCGCCGCGACGACATGGCCTACCATGAAGCACGCTATCGCGCCGCCGAATGTTGTCGCGAGTATAGCGAATGTAAACCCTGTGATGGCGGAAGAGAACGGCACGCCGGTTACAGAGTATGGCATCTGATAATAGAATCCGGCCGCGAAA
>JAHFGN010000060.1 GCA_023247415.1 Candidatus Omnitrophota bacterium | reverse complement strand
AGTATCAACAAAAAGAAAAGGTCGCCCCAAAAGAAAAAGGGCTGCTACTAACGGTTTAAACCTAAAAACCGGACATTTCTACTTTGGTAACTATAGGACATTTCTAATTTGGCTTGACAATCCGGGGGCAAAAAGTTGCCTTTGTGATCGTTGTGTGCTATAATTAGATTGACAGGAAGATTCCCTGCGGTGGCCGTGATTTCGAGCAAAAGAATCTTGAGCCAACAGCAATTTAAAAGGGGACCTAACTTTACGGCATCTTAGGATGCTTGGTAAGAGGGTTCCCACCTGTAAATAACAGGGTCAAGATTTCCCACTCACACGCCACCTGCGGGGATTTTTTTATCTATGGATCTATTTGAGAAGGAAGAGATAAAAAAGAAGGCCTTTGAGCCGCTTGCGGTCAGGATGAGACCTGGGACCCTGGGTGGATTTGTGGGCCAGGAGGAGATCCTGGGGGCAGGGAAGCTCTTGAGGCGGCTCATCGAATCGGACAAGATATCCTCGCTTATTTTATATGGGCCCCCGGGCTGCGGCAAGACGACGCTCGCGTTGATCATAAGCGAAAGGACGAATTCATATTTCGAGCGCGTCAATGCCGCTTCGAACAATGTCGCGGATATCAGAAAGATCATCGATGCGGCGAAGAAGCGCGCATCCCTGGATGGAAGGCGGAGCATACTCCTGATAGATGAGATCCACAGATTCAACAAGGCCCAGCAGGATGTCCTGATGCCGGATGTTGAGGCGGGGAATCCTGTTTTGATCGGCACGACCACGCACAATCCGTTCTTCTATGTGAACGCGGCGCTCCTTTCGCGCTCACAGGTATTTGAATTCAATAAGCTGCGCGATGATGATATCATAGAAATTTTAAAGAAGGCGCTTAGAGACGAAGCAAACGGCTTGGGAAAGATGCCGATAGATGTTGACGACGGCGCGTTAAGGCATTTAGCGAAGGTCTCTGAAGGAGACGGCCGCAGGGCGCTCACAGCCCTGGAAGTCGGCAGCCTCACCACCCTTGCCGGCAAGGATAAGAGGGTGCACTTCACGATGAAGATCGCTGAAGAGTCTATCCAAAAGAAGGCCGTCGTATACGATAAGGATGAGGACGGCCATTACGACACGATCTCGGCATTTATTAAATCGATGCGCGGCTCGGACCCCGACGCCGTGCTCTACTGGCTCGCGAAGATGATATACGCCGGAGAGGACCCGCGCTTTATCGCCCGCAGGATAGCGATATGCGCCTCAGAGGATGTCGGTAACGCTGACCCGCAGGCGCTCGTCGTAGCGAATGCGGCCCTGCAGGTATCCGAATTCGTCGGCATGCCGGAGGCGCGGATATTGCTCGCTCAGGCAGCCGTATATGTCGCCTGCGCCCCGAAGTCGAACGCCGCGTATTTAGGCATAGAATCCGCTCTGAAGGATGTTGAATCAGGAAAAGTCCTGGAAGTGCCGGACCATCTGAAAGACGCCCATTTAGACAGCGAGGCGTTCGGCCATGGAGCCGGCTACAAATACGCCCACGATTTCGAGGGCCATTACGTAAAACAGGAATACAAACCATCAGATAAAAAATATTACATCCCGACAACGATGGGATATGAGAAGAAGATTAAGGAGTGGCTGGAGAAATTGCAACGCTAACAAACTACCCCAGAAGTCGCCGCTTAAGACAAGCCCTGCCATAAGATATTTTAGTTGACAATTAGGTAGACACAAAGTATACTCTAAATAGACACTAATCGGGGGTTCACATGAGAACTTTCTCACCCAAATACCGCATAAGCGATAGTCTTTTGGCTATGATAGCGGACGCCGAGACGTTAAATGCCTACATAAGGTCGTCAAAGGTAGGCGTATCGTGGCTTGAAGCCATTCGTCTCGATGTCCTTATAAGACGCGCCCACTTTTCTACAGCAATCGAAGGTAATCCCCTTACTCTTCCTGAGGTCAAAGCGCTGGCAGAGGGGAGGCGGATTAACGCCCCTCAAGAGGCGAAGAGGGAGGTGTTGAATTATTTTGCGGCTCTCGGCTGGATAGAAAAACAGGAAAACGCGGCCATTACCGAAAAAAGGCTTTTAAAACTGCATCAGCTTCTGACTCAGGGTATTCTGCCAAAATCCGATTCCGGCGCTTACAAAAAACGCCGGAATGTTATTATGGGCGCGGGACGAATTATTTATACGCCTCCGGACCCTGCTGAAGCTAAACCGCTGACAAAGGCGCTTCTCGATTGGCTGGAGCAGGAAGGTAAACGTGCGCACCCTATTATTTCGCAGGCCATAGCGCACTATGAAATAGCCAGAATCCATCCGTTTATCGACGGCAACGGAAGGTGCGCGAGATGTCTTGCCGTCTGGGCGCTCTATAGAAGAAAGTTCGACACAGAACATATCTTCGCGATAGACCAGTTTTACAAAGAAGACCACCAGGGTTACCATGAGGCGCTTGGGCTCATCAGAAAAGAAGGCGGAGACCTTACGAGCTGGCTTGAATATTGCGCCCTGGCGGCGAAGACAACTCTGGAAAGGACACGGAAACGCCTTGAGGAACTTTCCCTGCCGAAGACGGCGGGCAGATTAGAGCTTACGCGGCAGCAAGAAAGGCTTCTCCTTGCTCTAAAGGCATCCGACGGCCTTTCGGCAGAAGAGATGCAAAAGAACCTCAGCGTTAAAAAAGCGCGGCTCTATCGTATAATAAAACCGCTTTCGGACAAAGGAATAATACGCTCAACAAAAAACAGGCCTGTTATTTATCGAATAAAAAGTTAAACTATGAATCGTAAGGCGCTTTCATTATTATCAGGCGGGCTGGACAGCATATTGGCCACGAAGCTCATGCTCGAGCAAGGCATAGAGGTTGAGGCCATAAATTTCGTCACCACCTTCTGCACCTGCACCCGAAAAGGGTGCCAATCCGCGGCCAGGACCATCGCGGACCAGTTCAAAATACCTCTAAAGATCGTCGGCCTTCAGGAGGAGTATCTCAATATGGTGAGGAAGCCAAAACATGGCTACGGCGCTAACATGAATCCCTGCATAGACTGCAGAGTCATGATATTTACTAAGGCCAAGGCCTATATGAACGAGATCGGCGCATCTTTTATATTTACAGGCGAGGTTCTTGGCGAAAGGCCCATGTCCCAGAGGCGCGATGCCATGATGTTGATCGAAAAGGAATCAGGCTTAAGAGGATTAGTATTGCGGCCGCTCTCAGCCCAGCATTTTGAGCCGACCGCTCCTGAGATAGCTGGGGTTGTCGATAGAAATAAGCTTCTCGACATTAAGGGTCGTTCCAGAAAACCGCAGATAGCGCTTGCCGAAAGTTTCGGCATAAACGACTATCCCTGCCCTGCCGGAGGCTGCCTCCTGACAGACCCTGGTTTTGCCAACAGGATGCGTGATCTGATAAAGCATGATAGTTTAAGCATTGAAGATGCAAGGCTCCTGAAAGTCGGCCGCCACTTTAGATTATCAGAGAAGGTAAAATTAGTCATTGGCAGAGACGAGAGCGAAAATTCTGTTCTGGATAAGACATTTAAAGATGGAGATATAATTTTACAGGTCAGGGATTTCCCCAGTCCTCTCGCGATACTGCGAGGCGAAGGCTCAACCCATTTTATGAAAGATGCGGCCGCCATTGTCGCAAGCCACACAAAGGCGAAAGAGAGCCCCTCTTGCCACGTAAGCTTTAGGACATTCCCAAACGAATCCAAAGACGATATTCTTATTAATCCCGCCAGCCGCGAAGCACTAAACACTCTGCGTATTTGAGATCCTTCGCAAGACACTTTCCAGCTTGAGGCTAAGACACTGTCCCGATGCGATTGGAAAGCGTCTCTAAGGGTGCCTGCTGCAGGGTGCCTGCCGAAATTCAATCAAGACATAAAAAAGTTATATTTCCTCTATTGCCTTCCTGGAAATATTCATTATACTTATATGGTTACCCTTTATATACTTAATATTATGAAAAATAACATCTGTAATAAGACAATTTCACTGCTCCTCGTCATATCCATGGTCGGGCTCGATGTGGCCTGGGCATATCCGGAGCCCCATGCTCGGAAAGATCATGCCGTTCCAGCCCCCGATATCTTCTTTAAATCGAATCTGCAGGATCCAAACCTGCTTCTCGCCTTAGGCAGCATATCACGGTATATTTTTGGTGATGATGCGCGCAAAGTAGGACCTTTGTCTATCAAGCATATGGGCAGGGTATTGCTCCGCGATGAGCTGAAAGGTCGAGAAACCGGCTTATCCTTAAGTGAAATAACGTGGTTGGATGAAGGGAAGACAACGCAGATACCATACACAAGAAACAGCAAAGGTTACTGGGTGCATCTAGCTAAAATCGGCTCCGGTTGTAATGCGGGCGTTGATGGATGGTCGCCTCTTCCCGGGAATGATAAGTGCCTTGTAAAGATCGCGCCGCGCGAAATAACCTTCAAGCAGGCCAAGCCCTCCGCGGATAGCGCTAATGACTCTTCAGTCGTCCGCGCACCGTATGAAACCGTCAGACCTATACGGTATGCCGCATCCGGAAACAAAACAGTAGAGGTTCCCGATATCGGCGATCGCGTAGGAGGCCTTTACAAGATCACCGAGCTGATCAGCGAAGGCGGGGAAGCCAAGGTTTACAAGGCGCTTTCTGATAAAGGAAAGGAAGTGGCTGTGAAGATCAGGGAAGTCTGGGACCGTTGCCAAAGCGACAATTACAACAGGGAGATTACGGCCCTGACGGAATTTAAGGGCAAACCGTTTATTCCAGAACTTATAACTTCAGGCCAGAAGAGCGGATACAATTATATAGTAATGGAATATCTGGCCGGCAATACGCTCGCTCGGGAGATAGAACCTCCGCACAGGCTTAATCGACAGGATACCCTCAACATAATAGGACAGGTCCTCGACGCCCTCTCCGCTCTCCACCGGAAAGGTTATATCTACGCGGACCTTAAACCGCGGAATATCATGGTCATGCCCGACGGCGCTATAAAGCTGATAGACTTCGGATTCGCCCACAAGATGGGCGAATCGCCTGGCGAAACAAATGAAACTATAGGAACTCCAACCTATATGTCTCCAGAGGCAGCGCGCGGTAAGAGGATAACAGAAAGGTCTGATATATATCAGGTCGGCATTGTCTTGTATGAGATGCTCTCGGGCCGTAGGATGCGCGCTGGCACAGGCGCGATGTCATCAGCGATACAAGCCGCAGGCGGAGATAGGCTGACGTGGGATAAGAGTACGCGCATCGCAGGCGAAGATATAGCCGCTGTCATAGACAAGGCCATGAAGTATGACCCGAATGCCACGGACCCCGCGGCGGGACGCTACAATACAGCCGCCGAGATGAAGGCGGCTCTTGAACATGCCGCGAGTAAGCCCCGCGCCTCGGCGAGCGGGACGCGTGAGGAGGCGATGACCGAATTTTTAGCGCGCCATTATAATTTAATAAACGACAGATTTGTGAAAAACAAGAGACCCGATCTTTCTCGGATTAAAAAGGGTTGACCGGGATCGCGGATGTCGAAGCGATATCCCGGAAGTATAAATTCTTCCTGGATTATTTAAGGCAGCCGGACATGGGCGAGAAAGAGATGTGGTATGTGACCGAGGTTTTGAACCGGGAGGTATTCATCCCGAACGGCCTCCTCTTCATTTACGCTCCCCAGACAACGGTGAAAGCCGCCGGTGAAAAATTCAAAGACATGATCGCATACGGAAAGATCAAATCTAAGAAGGTCCTTGAGATTGGCCTGGACGCCGGGAAGGTCCTGCGGGTTCCGCTGTATCATATCGATCCGTTTAACATTAATACTGATAACGTGAGCGGGTTCTGTTTGCCCGAAAAGATAATTGTTTTTAATAATGCCTTAGAGAAGAGAATCAAGGAATTTACAAAAATGTATCAGGAAAATTTTGAACAGTTAGATAGGGAAGGCAGGGAAATCCCTCCGGAGGGATTGAACGAGATTCTTGAAATGGGGTTGGCGGGGGCCATATTATACCTATTCTACAGCAAGATTCGGCTCTACTTTAAAGATAATAAACTTGCTGAGCTGAGAAAAATCATCTCTAAGAATTGCGCTGTGCATGAGGGGAGCCACCACCTGGCCATATACCTGAAGGGGACCCCTCTCGATTTCGTAGGAAGCATTGACGCAAATCCGGATATACATCTATTTGGGTTTGATCCTGAGCATGAAGAAGAACAGGGCGCGGACCTCGACCGCCACGCGGATATCTTATTTAACAAGGAAACAAGCGCCTTATGGAAGGAGTATCAAGCCGCCAGAAACGCGTCTCAAAAATTCGCCGCGATGGGGAAGGCGCATGAGGTCTTGGCATACCTGATTCAATTGCTCAATGACGCAAGCGCTTATGATACGATCATGTATCAGATCATCTATGGCCTTGTAGGAGAGCGCGGGGGGGACGTCTCTGGCGATCTTGAGAAGGATGACCCGCACGTTGGCGCTGGACAGTTCATCCTTTCGCGTTTTGGGCTTACACCAACAGATGGTTTTATGAGCATGGTGGAGATGACAGATCCGATGAGGAACGATATCGCGCTTCATACATTAAAAAATGAATTTCGCATTCCCCCAGCCTCATACAGGGTAGTTGATGGTAATATATTGATCCCGGAAGTCCTCGATATAAAAGGTAAACCCCGCGCCTCTGCGAGCGGGGTAAAGAGGCCGCAGGAGGCGGGAAAGCCTATTGTGAAATACGATAAGGATGATATTGAAAGGCTTAAGGCGCAGCTTGTGATAGCTGCGCGCTACTTGTCCTTGGGCAGGGCGGAAGAGATAAATCTGAACACGGCGTATGATATCGCCTGTCGTATAAACCCCGAATTCACAAGCATTCCGAGAGAAAGACTCCGCTATCCGAATCTCGCCGCCTTCATTGAATTTGTCGACGACTGCCAGAAAAAGGTATTTTTCAGGGTAACCCGCTTTTTAGGATTTTCTCTCCAGGGCGGCAGCGAGCCGACTATAGCCTGGGGGGTTTTTGGTGATGACGCGTGGGAGGAAGAACCGTGTCTCGGAGGTTCTATCTGGATAAATAAGGCGAAGTTCGAGCCAGCTTTCTTAGACGATGTTCCTAAGTTTAACACATACTGTCTTGACCGGCTCGTCCTGATTGATCGGGAGAAGTCGATGCAGCAGGCAGGGCTGTTATACGCTTTCATCGTAGACCCCCACAATACGATAACTCCTAAATACAGAGATCCGGAGATTCTAAATATTATGACTGTCCTCGCGAAACAGCTGGAGGATTCCGGCATATCAGATGTGAGCGAATACGGGGAGCATTTTGTATATAAGCGCGTCCTCTATAAGGAAAAGAGAAAGGCAAAGGATTACGTTTTCACGAAGGCCCTTCCGGTCAGGGAGACAGAAGGCAATGCGCCGAAAGACCCGACAGTAGCCATAGGCAGCCAGCGGGAGGTCGTAGAGGCTATCCTGAAGAAGAAGCCTTCGGAATTGTCTCTGTGGGCTGGCCTGGAAGACTCCCGACATACAGCGCTCACCCATGCCATCTTTGTGAACAGCATACGGGAATATGCCTCGGAGCTGGGAGGGCTGATAGACGAGATGGAGGAGTATCTGGGCAAT